>NZ_QKMQ01000016.1:0-124058 GCF_003208145.1 Pseudomonas sp. RV120224-01b
CAAAGTGCGCTGCTGTTTGGCGCAGCGAGAGTCGATGCTCAAGCATGTGCTTGAGTACCTGCCGTTTGAAGTCCTCAGTGTAGCGCTGGCCATGTGGGCGGGGACTGAGGCTGGCGGTGGATCGGTAACTGGCAACCCAGCGCCGAAGCAAACTGAAATCGATGCCCAAGTGTCGGGCCACTTTGCGAAAGCCGTTGCTGCCTTCCAGATAGGCCGTGATCGCCGTGAGCTTGAACTGCTCTGAGTATTTGCCCATAAATCCCCCAAGGGTTGGATTGGTGTCCAACTTCTTGGGGGCAGTCCAGGATCTGTGCAATTCCTGTGGGAGCGGGCGTGCCCGCGAAGAGGCCCTTGAAGTCGGATCAGGCAATCAGCATTCGATAGCGCTGACCGCCAGGCCACCGCGCGAGGTCTCTTTGTACTTGTCGTGCATGTCGGCGCCGGTGTCGCGCATGGTGCGGATCACCTGGTCGAGGGAGATGAAGTGTTCGCCGTCACCGCGCAGGGCCATCTGCACTGCGTTGATGGCCTTTACTGCCGCAATCGCATTGCGCTCGATGCACGGCACCTGTACCAACCCGCCGACCGGGTCGCAGGTCAGGCCAAGGTTGTGCTCCAGGGCGATTTCAGCGGCGTTTTCCACCTGTGGCGGGGTGGCGCCAAGCACTTCGGCCAAGCCAGCAGCGGCCATGGCGCAAGCGGAGCCAACCTCGCCCTGGCAACCCACTTCGGCACCCGAAATCGACGCGTTCTTCTTGCACAAGATGCCCACAGCGGCCGCCGCGAGGAAGTACTCCACCACGTTGGACTCGTTTACCGCGTCGCTGAAGCGCATGTAGTAATGCAACACCGCCGGGATAATGCCGGCCGCGCCATTGGTAGGCGCGGTGACCATGCGCCCGCCGGCGGCGTTTTCTTCATTGACCGCCAGCGCGAACAGGTTGACCCACTCCATGGCGCTCATGGTCGAGCCGATCACATTGGGCTTGCCGACTTCCTGCAGGCTGCGGTGCAGCTTCGCGGCGCGGCGGCGCACGTTCAGCCCGCCGGGCAGCGTACCTTCGTATTTAAGGCCATTGTTGACGCATTCCTGCATGGCTTCCCAGAGCTTGTGCAGGCCGGCGCGGATCTCTTCCTCGCTGCGCCAGACCTTCTCGTTGGCCATCATCAATTGCGACACGCTGAGGTCGTTTTGCTTGCACAGGCGCAGCAGCTCGGCGGCGCTGTTGAAATCGTACGGCAGCACCGTCTGGTCGGCGTCCAGCACGCCACTGGCGGCCTGGGCGGCATCGACCACGAAGCCGCCACCCACCGAGTAATAGGTATCGCGGTGCAGCTCGCCCTGCTCGCCTTCGGCAATCAAGGTCATGGCGTTGGGGTGGTACGGCAGGTTCTCGTCCAGCAGCAGCATGTCGCGAGCCCAGACAAACTCGATGGGCAGGCGGCTATCCAGCTGCAGGGTGTTGGTTTCACGCAGGTCGGCGATTCGCGGCACGATCTGGGTAGGGTCGATGGCGTCAGGCCATTCGCCCATCAGGCCCATGATGGTGGCGTTGTCGGTGCCATGACCGATACCGGTGGCCGACAGCGAGCCGTACAGGCGCACTTCGATCCGTTTAACACGCTCCAGCTCGCCGCGTTCGCGCAGCCCCTGGACGAACAGGGCGCCAGCACGCATGGGGCCGACGGTGTGGGAGCTGGAAGGCCCGACACCGATCTTGAACAGGTCGAACACGCTGATGGCCATTGTCGAATCACCTCTTGCTGGGCTTGTCTCTGCGCGCCATGCGCAGGGCGGGGCAGCTGCTAGGCTCAAACAGCGGGCCGCCTTGAATGCCAGCATCATCGGGCTTTTACCGCCCCCCTCGCCGTCTGCAACCGACGTACTTTTGTCCAGCAGCGCCGCGCGTTTTTTACAGGGAGAGCAGCGCTCACCTCGCCGTTTTCCGGCGGCCTGGTGACGTAAAAATGCGGCTGAGGGGGTGGAAAAATCCATAAGCGACATCGCCCATACTGGATACGACCCGTTCCGTACTGGTTACGACCCCACCAGTAGGCGATTGCCCGGCGCTGGAGGATTATCGAAAGCGACTCGTAAAGCACGGCCACGCATCCTGCCCTCTGCAGGCCTGGTCGACCGGACCCTGAGAAAGCCCGGCGACCCACGCGAACCCGAAGACAAAATCACAGGAGTCCATCCATGAAAGGTTCACCCTCGCTGTTGCTGGTTGCGTTGCTGTCCGCGCCGTTGCTGGCCCAGGCCGCCGAGCCCGAGCAGTGCCAGACGGTACGTTTCTCCGATGTCGGCTGGACCGACATCACGGTCACGACCGCCACCACCAGCGTTGTGCTTGAAGCACTGGGTTACAAGACCCACACCACCATGATCTCGGTACCGGTGACCTACAAGTCGCTGGCCACCGGCAAGGACCTGGACGTGTTTCTCGGCAACTGGATGCCGACCATGGAGAACGACATCAAGCAGTACCGCGACGCTGGCACGGTAGAAACCGTGCGCGCCAACCTGGAAAACGCCAAGTACACCCTGGCGGTACCCCAGGCGCTGTACGACAAGGGGCTGAAGGATTTCAGCGACATTCCCAAGTTCAAGAAGGAACTGGACGGCAAGATCTACGGCATCGAGCCCGGTAACGATGGCAACCGCACCATCCAGAGCATGATCGACAAGAACGCCTTCGGCCTGAAGGACGCCGGTTTCAAGATCGTGCAATCGAGCGAGGCCGGCATGCTGTCGCAGGTCGACCGCGCGCAGAAACGCGGCGAGGCGCTGGTGTTCCTGGGCTGGGAACCGCACCCGATGAACACCCGCTTCAAGATGCAGTACCTGACCGGCGGGGACGAGTTCTTCGGCCCCGACTTCGGCAAGGCGACCGTGTTGACCAACACCCGCAAGGGCTATGCGCAGGAGTGCAGCAACGTCGGCCAGCTGTTGAAGAACCTGTCGTTCGAGCTCAAGGATGAAAGCACCATGATGGGCTATGTCCTGGACGACAAGATGAAACCCGAGGCCGCCGCCAAGAAATGGCTCAAGGACAACCCAGGCAAGCTGGATGCCTGGCTGGCCGGCGTGACCACCGTGGATGGCAAACCGGGCCTTGAGGCAGCCAAGGCCAAGCTCGCGCAATAACGTACTACGCAATAGCGCTACCTCGGGGCAGGACCGTGCCTGCCCCGGGTTGATTTCAATCTATGCAGGTGGAAGCTCGCTATCATGCTTATCGATCAGAAAATACCCCTGGGGCAGTACATCGCCTCATTTGTCGAGTGGTTGACCCAGAACGGCGCCAACTATTTCGATGCTATCGCCCAAGGCCTGGAATTCATGATCCATGGGGTCACCAGTGCCCTGACCTGGTTCAACCCATTCGTACTCATCGCCCTGTTCGCCGCCCTGGCGCACCTGATCCAGCGCAAATGGGCGCTGACCGTGTTCGTTGCCCTGTCGTTCCTGCTGATCCTCAACCTGGGTTACTGGCAGGAAACCATGGAAACCCTGGCGCAAGTCACGTTCGCCACGGTGGTGTGCGTGGTGATCGGCGTGCCGCTGGGCATCCTTGCCGCGCACAAACCGATGTTCTATACCGCCATGCGCCCGGTGCTGGACCTGATGCAGACGGTGCCGACCTTCGTGTACCTGATCCCTACCCTGACCCTGTTCGGCCTGGGTGTGGTGCCGGGGTTGATCTCTACCGTGGTGTTCGCCATCGCCGCGCCTATTCGCCTGACCTACCTGGGCATCTGCGACGTGCCGCAAGAGCTGATGGACGCGGGTAAAGCGTTCGGCTGCTCGCGCCGCCAGCTGCTTACCCGTATCGAACTGCCGCACGCCATGCCAAGCATCGCCGCCGGCGTCACCCAGTGCATCATGCTGTCGCTGTCGATGGTGGTCATTGCCGCCCTGGTCGGCGCGGACGGCTTGGGCAAACCTGTGGTCAACGCACTGAACACCGCCGATATCTCCCTGGGCTTCGAAGCGGGCCTGGCGATCGTGCTGCTGGCGATCATGCTCGACCGTATCTGCAAGCAACCGGAACTGCCGGTAAGGGGTGAGGCATGAGCATCATTCGTTTCGAAGACGTCGACGTCATTTTCTCCAACAAGCCGCGCGAGGCGCTGTCGCTGCTGGACCAAGGCAAGACCCGCGAGCAGATCCTCAAGCAGACCGGCCTGGTGGTGGGCGTCGAAAAGGCCAACCTGGACATCAACAAGGGTGAGATCTGCGTGCTGATGGGCCTGTCCGGTTCGGGCAAGTCGAGCCTGCTGCGCTGCATCAACGGCCTGAACACCGTCAGCCGCGGCAAGCTCTTCGTCGAGCACGAAGGCAAGCACATCGACATTGCCCACTGCACCCCGGCCGAGCTGAAGATGATGCGCACCAAGCGCATTGCCATGGTGTTCCAGAAATTCGCCCTGATGCCCTGGCTGACGGTGCGCGAGAACATCAGCTTTGGCCTGGAAATGCAGGGCCGCCCGGAGAAGGAACGGCGCAAGCTGGTCGACGAAAAGCTTGAGCTGGTGGGCCTGACCCAGTGGCGCAACAAGAAGCCGGACGAGTTGTCTGGCGGCATGCAGCAGCGCGTGGGCCTGGCCCGGGCGCTGGCGATGGATGCCGACATCCTGCTGATGGACGAACCGTTCTCGGCCCTCGACCCGCTGATCCGCCAGGGCCTGCAGGATGAGCTGCTGGGCCTGCAAGCCAAGCTGAGCAAGACCATCGTGTTCGTCAGCCACGACCTGGACGAAGCCCTGAAGCTGGGTACCCGCATCGCCATCATGAAAGACGGGCGGATCATCCAGTACAGCAAGCCGGAAGAAATCGTGCTCAACCCGGCCGACGAGTACGTGCGTACCTTCGTTGCCCACACCAACCCGCTGAACGTGCTGTGCGGTCGCAGCCTGATGCGCAGCCTGGACAACTGCAAACGGGTCAATGGTTCGGTGTGCCTGGACCCGGGTATCGATTCATGGCTGGACCTGGGCGAAGGCGGCGCGCTGAAGCGTGCACGCCAGGGCCAGAACGGGCTGGACATGCAGAACTGGGCACCGGGACAGGATGTGGAGCTGCTGGAGCGCAGGCCGACGGTGGTGCACGCCGATATTGGCATGCGCGAGGCGCTGCAGATTCGTTATCAGACTGGCAACAAGCTGGTGTTGCAGGATAACGACCGGGTGGTGGGGATTCTTGGGGATACCGAGTTGTATCACGCTCTGCTAGGCAAGAACCACGGTTGAAGCAATTGGGGCCGCTTTGCGGCCCATCGCGGATAAATCCGCTCCTACAGGGATCGCGCATGGTACTGGGCCTGCGCGGTCCCTGTAGGAGCGGATTTATCCGCGATGGGCTGCAAAGCAGCCCCAATCAATCTGTCAGCGAACGACGATGCCGCGCGAAGCCATATAAGCCTTGGCCTCCGGCACCGTGTACTCACCAAAGTGGAAGATACTGGCCGCCAGCACCGCACTGGCATGCCCTTCCAGAATACCGTCAGCCAAGTGCTGCAGGTTACCCACACCACCCGAAGCAATCACCGGAATACCCAGCGCATCGCTGATGGCACGGGTAACGCCCAGGTCAAAGCCGTTCTTCATGCCGTCCTGGTCCATGCTGGTCAGCAAAATCTCGCCAGCCCCCAGGCCTTCCATCTTCTTCGCCCACTCGACTGCATCCAGCCCGGTCGGCTTGCGCCCACCGTGGGTGAAGATTTCCCAGCGCGGTGCTTCACCCGGCCCGGACACCTTCTTGGCATCGATGGCGACAACGATGCACTGCGAACCGAAACGGTCCGCCGCCTCGCCCACAAACTCCGGGTTGAACACCGCCGCCGTGTTGATCGATACCTTGTCGGCACCGGCATTGAGCAGGTTGCGGATGTCCTGCACGGTGCGCACGCCACCGCCCACGGTCAGCGGGATGAACACCTGGCTGGCCATGCGCTCGACGGTATGCAGGGTGGTGTCGCGGCCATCGACGCTGGCGGTGATGTCGAGGAAGGTGATTTCGTCGGCACCCTGCTCGTCGTAGCGACGGGCGATTTCCACCGGGTCGCCGGCATCACGGATGTTCTCGAACTTGACGCCCTTGACCACTCGGCCGTTGTCCACGTCCAGGCAAGGGATGATGCGCTTGGCCAGTGCCATGGTTCAGTCCTCAGCCTTGGTAGTTGTCGCAGAAGGCCTGGGCCTCGGCGACATCGAGGGTGCCTTCGTAGATGGCACGGCCGGTAATGGCGCCGATGATGCCCGGGGCCTTGGCGTCCAGCAGGGCCTTGATGTCGCCCAGGTTGTGGATGCCGCCCGAGGCGATTACCGGAATGCGGGTGGCTTCAGCCAGGGCCTTGGTGAACGGCACGTTGCAGCCCTGCATCATCCCGTCCTTGGCGATGTCGGTGTAGACGATCGACGACACGCCATCCGCCTCGAAACGCTTGGCCAGGTCGATAACCTGAACCGCGCTGACTTCGGCCCAGCCATCGGTGGCAACGAAGCCGTCTTTGGCATCCAGGCCAACAATGACCTTGCCCGGGAAGGCCTTGCACGCTTCGGCCACGAACTCAGGCTCTTTGACCGCCTTGGTGCCGATGATGACGTAGCTGACGCCAGCCTTGACGTAGTGCTCGATGGTTTCCAGCGAGCGGATGCCGCCGCCGATCTGGATCGGCAGGGTCGGGTAGCGCTTGGCGATGGCGGTGACCACTTCACCGTTGACCGGCTGGCCTTCGAAAGCGCCGTTAAGGTCGACCAGGTGCAGGCGGCGGCAGCCACCCTCGACCCACTTGGCGGCCATGCTTACCGGGTCGTCGGAAAATACCGTGGAGTCTTCCATGCGGCCCTGGCGCAGGCGCACGCAGGCACCGTCCTTCAGATCGATAGCGGGGATAATCAGCATCTTGGGAACCTGTCTGTTCTTAGGGTTTCAGGGCTTCTCGAGCGCCCACAGATCACTTTCGATGCTCTCGAACCGCTCCTTGAGGTGCAGCTGAACATCGGCAATCGCCCTGTTGTAGTAATGGGGTGCAATTTCTTTGCTGAACAGCTCAAGGACCTCGGCCACCTCAAACGACCCCAGCTCCAGCTCGAAACGGTCTTCGAGGAAGCGCTTGAGGGTGTCGAGTGCGTCGCGCTCCTGCTCGGGGGCCAGGGTAATGACCGGGGCCTTGGTCTTCGACCTGCTCATTTACCAGCGCCCGTCCCAGGCGACGAAGTTCTGCAGCAACTGCAGACCATGGGTATGGCTCTTCTCCGGGTGGAACTGCACGGCAAAGCGCGAGCCATCGGCCAGCGCAGCGGCGAAATCGACACCGTAATGGCCGCGACCGACCACCTGGCCCGGTTTGCCGGCATTGATGTAGTAGCTGTGCACGAAGTAGAAGCGCGCGCGGTCGGGGATGTCGTGCCACAGCGGGTGGTCGATGGTCTGGCCCACTTCGTTCCAGCCCATGTGCGGCACCTTCAGGTGCTCGCCGTCTTCTTTCAGGTCTTTGCCGAAGAAGCGCACCTGGCCGGGGAACAGGCCGATGCAGTCGACACCGTCGTTCTCTTCGCTGTGCTCAAGCAGTGCCTGCATGCCAACGCAGATACCGAGGAACGGACGGTCCTGGCTCACTTCGCGCACCAGGCTGTCGAAGCCCAGGCGGCGGATTTCGGCCATGCAGTCGCGGATCGCGCCTACACCCGGGAACACCACACGGTCAGCTTCACGGATGACCGCAGCGTCGCTGGTGACCAGCACCTTGCCGGCGCCGACGTGCTCAAGCGCCTTGGCCACCGAGTGCAGGTTGCCCATGCCATAGTCGATTACGGCTACCGTCTGCATTTACAGGCACCCTTTGGTCGACGGCATTTGCCCGGCCATGCGCTCGTCGAGGGTGACGGCCATGCGCAGGGCGCGGCCGAAAGCCTTGAACACGGTTTCGATCTGGTGGTGGGTGTTGTGACCACGCAGGTTGTCGATGTGCAGGGTGACCAGGGCGTGGTTGACGAAGCCCTGGAAGAACTCCTGGAACAGGTCGACATCGAAGCCGCCGACGCTGGCACGGGTGTAAGGTACGTGCATCTGCAGGCCTGGGCGGCCGGAGAAGTCGATGACCACGCGCGACAGTGCTTCGTCCAGCGGCACGTAGGCGTGGCCGTAGCGGAAGATGCCTTTCTTGTCACCGATGGCCTGGGCGAATGCCATGCCCAGGGTGATACCGACGTCTTCGACGGTATGGTGATCGTCGATATGCGTGTCACCCTTGCACTCGATATCCAGATCGATCAGCCCATGGCGGGCGATCTGGTCCAGCATGTGTTCAAGGAAAGGCACGCCGATATCGAATCGGGCCTTGCCACTGCCATCGAGGTTGATCGAGCACTTGACCTGGGTTTCCAGGGTATTGCGCTCGACGGAAGCCTTACGTTCGACCATCACCAGCTCCGCAAAATCATTGGGCGAAAAGGGCTCCATTATAGGCCCAGAACGCGCCAGCTTGAAACGCGGATGACATATGGCAAAACGAGGAATTACGGGGTCTGGATACCGCTACAAGTCTATACAACCTGGTATTGAAAGCATGCGCTCTCCTATAGGAGCGGCCTCGTGTCGCGAAAGGGGCGCATAGCGCCCCCATTGGCCATTGCAGGATCACATCAATGGAACAACGCCGCAGTCTTCTGCAAGGTTACCCACACCCCCCAGGCCAACGGCACAACCACCACCGCCCAGGCCAGCAGCACCAGCGGCAGGCTGCCCGGTGCCGCTTTCCACTCCAGCGAACGCGCACCGTCGGCCCCTTTGTCATGGCTCAACGCTCGCTCGGCCGCCAGTTCGGCATCGCTCATGAAGTGCTTGTCGGCCACCGGCCGCACCAGCATGTTGCAGATAAAGCCCAGTACCAGCAGGCCGGCGAGGATGTACAGGGTCATGTCGTAGGCCGCCGCACGCTCAACCCCTGCCGCCAGTTGGTATTCGCGCAGGTAGGTGATCAACACAGGCCCCAACACCCCTGCCGCCGCCCAGGCGGTCAGCAGGCGACCATGAATGGCGCCGACCATCTGCGTACCGAACAGGTCGGCCAGGTAGGCCGGTACCGTGGCAAAACCACCGCCGTACATTGAAAGGATGATGCAGAACGCCGCCACGAACAGCGCAACGTTACCCAGGTGCCCCATGTTCGGCACCAGGCTGTACAGGCCCACACCCAGGGCGAAGAAGGCGAAGTAGGTGTTCTTGCGGCCGATGTAGTCGGAGAACGACGCCCAGAAGAACCGCCCACCGATGTTGAACAGGCTCAACAGGCCGGTAAAGCCGGCAGCAATCGCGGCAATCTGCGCCAACTGAGCCGCATTCAGCTCACTGAAAGTCAGCTCGTTGCCCAGCAATTTGCCCGCGAACACTTCCTGCAGCAGTGGCGATGCCATGCCGAGAATACCGATGCCCGCCGACACGTTCAGGCACAGAACCAGCCAGATCAAGGCGAATTGCGGGGTTTTCCAGGCCACACTGACGTGCACATGGCGGTCGGTGACCATGGCATTGCCAGCTTTTTTGGCCGGAGCGACCCAGCCTTCGGGCTTCCAGCCAGTCGGCGGCACGCGGTACGCCAGGGCGCCAGCGGTCATGAATACAAAGTAGATCGCCGCCATGGCGACGAAGCTCTGCCATACGCCCACTTCGTGCTCATTGCCAAAGTGCCCCATCAGCGCAGTGGCCAGTGGTGCACCCACCATGGCACCGCCGCCGAAGCCCATGATCGCCATGCCGGTGGCCATGCCGCGTTTGTCAGGGAACCATTTGATCAGCGTCGACACGGGCGAGATATAGCCCAGCCCCAGGCCGATACCGCCAATTACACCGGAGCCCAGCCACATCAGCCACAGCTGGTGGGTTTTCACGCCAATGGCCGAGATCAGCATGCCGCCGCACCAGCACAGCGCCGAGACCAGGCCGGCCTTGCGCGGGCCGGCGTGCTCCAGCCAGCCGCCCAGCACGGCCGCCGAGCAACCCAGAAAAACAAAGAACAGGGTGTAAACCCAACTCAGCATCGAGATCGGCCAGTCGCATTCGGCGCTGAACATACGGGCCATGAAGCCCATGTCCGCTGCACAGACGACAGGCGCGGTGATGCCGAGGGCTTGCGAAAGGGGCAGCCAGAACACCGAGAAACCATAGGCCATGCCAATGCACAGGTGAATGGCCAGGGCGGCTGGCGGGACCAACCAGCGGTTGAAGCCCGGGCGGGCGATGATGCGTTCCTTCGACAGGAAGCCAGGCGCACTGGCCACAGAGCCGGTTGCGACGGTACTGGTCATGGATCTGATCCTTTTTATAGGGAGGTGCTCGCAAAGCGGCGCAAGGGTAGCAGAGCCAAGTAGCGCGAAAGCAGTCTGATATCGTTAATTCTTGCCCGGCTGAAACGGTCATGTTTGCTTGTGGAAAGCCGTACCATCTGCTGCAAGCGTAAGAAATGCCCTGTATCTCTGGTCGAATACGCAGGGACAACCACTGCGGCGTTATACTCTGCCGCCTGAATTTCACTAACGGACTACAAGGACTCGCCCATGAAAGCGTTCGGCAAAATCCTGGGACTGGGGCTTCTCGGGTTGCTGCTGATCATCGTGGCGCTGGGCTTTGCCCTGACCCACCTCTTTGATCCCAACGACTACAAAGACGAGATTCGCCAGCTGGCGCGCGACAAGGCTAACGTCGAACTGACACTCGACGGGGATATCGGCTGGAGCCTGTTCCCGTGGCTAGGCCTGGAGCTGCATGAGGCCAGCATTGCCACCCTGGCCAAACCCAAGGAACCGTTCGCCGACCTGCAAATGCTCGGCCTGTCCGTGCGTGTGCTGCCGCTGCTGCGCCGCGAAGTGCAGATGAGCGACGTACGCGTCGAGGGCCTGAACCTGACCCTGGCCCGTGACGAACACGGCCACGGCAACTGGGAAGACATCGGCAAACCACTGCCCGCGCAAAACGGCACCCCTGCCGATGCGCAGGCCAATGCCTCCGTTCAGGCACCCGCTGAACAGAAGCCGGCACCTGCCGAAGGCAACGAGCGTGCCGTCAAACTGGACATCGACAGCCTGACCGTGAACAACGCCCGCGTGCAGTACACCGATGCCAAGACCGGCCAAAGCTACAGCGCCGAAAGCATCCAGCTAAGCACGGGCCCGGTCCACGAAGGCGCCAACATTCCGCTCAAGGCCAGCGCCTTCATCAGCGCCAGCGAGCCGAACATCAAAGCCCGCACCGAACTGGCCGGCGAGCTGCGCTTCGACCGCAAGCTCAAGCGCTACAACTTCGAAGACATGCGCCTGTCGGGCGAAACCTCGGGTGAACCCACCGGTGGCAAGACCGTGACATTCGCCGCCCAAGGCCAGCTGCTGGTCGACCTGGCTGCCAATGTCGCCTCCTGGAACGGCCTGAAAGTCTCGGCCAACCAGCTACGTGCCTTGGGCGAGCTGAACCTGCGTGACCTGGACAAGGCGCCACAACTGAGCGGCGGCCTGTCCATCGCCCAGTTCAACCTGCGCACCTTCCTCGACAGCATTGGCCGCCCGCTGCCGGCTACCAACGACCCGGCGGCCTTCGCCAAGCTGGAGCTGGTCACCCGCCTGCAGGGCACGCCCAACAGCCTGGCGCTGGAAGACCTGGCCGTGAAGCTGGACGACAGCACCTTCAGCGGCCGCGTGGCCGTGGAAGACTTCGCCAAGCAGGCCCTGCGCCTGCAGCTCAAGGGCGATGCCTTTGACGCCGACCGCTACTTCCCCGCCAAGAGCGAAGAAGCCAAGGGCACCACCGCTGCACGCCAGGCCGAGGTCAAGCAGCAAGAGGCCAGCGCCGTGGCCGGTGCGGGCACCACGCCACTGCCAAATGCCCCGACCCAAGTGGCCTGGAGCGACGACAAGTTGCTGCCCGTCGACCGCCTGCGTGCCCTGGACCTGCAGGCCGATCTGGCCTTCGGTTCGCTGACCCTGGACAAACTGCCGATCGAAGACGCCCAGCTCAAAGCCATCGGCCAGGGCGGCCTGCTGACCCTGCAAACCCTGCGCGGCGAGCTGTACAACGGCACCTTCGAAGCCAAGGGCACGGTCGACGTACGCCCTGCCGTCCCGCAACTGGGTGTGAACACCAACATCCAACGGGTGCCGGTGGAGCACTTCATCAAGACCGAAGGCAAGGAGCAGGCACCCCCTGTGAAAGGCCTGCTGACCCTGACCAGTGATCTGACCGCCACCGGCAACAGCCAGAAGGCACTGGTCGACACCCTCAACGGCAGCGCAAACTTCACCATCAACGATGGCGTGCTGGTCAACGCCAACCTGGAGCAGCAGCTGTGCCAGGCTATCGCCACGCTCAACCGCAAGACCCTGAGCGGCGAGCCACGCGGCAAGGACACCCCGTTCCAGGAGCTGCGCGGTAGCCTGGTAGTGCGCAATGGCGTCGCCAGCAACCCCGACCTCAAGGCACGCATCCCAGGCCTGACCGTGAACGGTAACGGCGACCTCGACCTGCGTGTGCTGGGCATGGACTACAACGTGGGCGTGATCGTCGAAGGCGACCAACGCGCCATGCCGGACCCAGCCTGCCAAGTCAACGAGCGTTACGTTGGCGTTGAAGTGCCGCTGCGCTGCCGTGGCCCGCTGGAACTTGGTGCCAAGGCCTGCCGTCTGGACCAGAACGGCCTGGGCAAGGTCGCTGCCAAGCTGGCCGGCAACCGCCTGAAAGACAAGATTGACGAAAAGCTTGATGAAAAACTTGGAGACAAAGTGAGCCCGGAAGTGAAAGACGCGCTCAAGGGGCTGTTCAAGCGATGAGCCCCGAGCAGTTCTCCAGCGCTGTGCTGGATTGGTATGACGAGCACGGCCGGCACGACCTGCCCTGGCAACAGGGCATCACCCCGTACCGGGTGTGGGTGTCGGAAATCATGCTGCAGCAGACCCAGGTCAGCACCGTGCTCAACTACTTCGACCGCTTCATGCAGGCCCTGCCGACCGTGCAGGCCCTGGCCGAAGCGCCGGAGGACGAAGTGCTGCACCTGTGGACGGGGCTGGGCTATTACACCCGTGCACGCAACCTGCAAAAGGCCGCCAGGATCGTCGTCGAGCAACATGGCGGCGAATTCCCACGCAGTGTCGAGCAGCTCACCGAGCTGCCCGGCATCGGCCGCTCCACCGCAGGTGCCATCGCCAGCATCAGCATGGGCATTCGTGCGCCGATTCTGGACGGCAACGTCAAGCGCGTACTGGCCCGCTACACCGCCCAGGCGGGCTACCCCGGCGAACCCAAGGTGGCCAACCAGCTGTGGGCCACGGCCGAGCGCTTTACCCCGCAGCAGCGCGCCAACCACTACACCCAGGCGATGATGGACATGGGCGCCACGCTGTGCACGCGCAGCAAGCCCAGCTGCCTGATCTGCCCGCTGCAGCGTGGCTGCGAAGCGCACCTGCACGGTGAAGAAACCCGCTACCCCGAACCCAAGCCGCGCAAGGCGCTGCCGCAGCGGCGTACGCTGATGCCACTGCTGGCCAACCACGAAGGCGCCATCCTGCTTTACCGCCGCCCATCCAGTGGGCTGTGGGGAGGGTTGTGGAGCCTGCCGGAACTGGACGACATCGCCCAGCTCGATGACCTGGCCTACCAGCACGGCCTGCGCCTGGCTGACAGCCGTGCCATGGACAGCCTGACCCACACCTTCAGCCACTTTCAGCTGGCCATCGAGCCCTGGCTGGTGCGCGTCGACCCGGTCGGCCAGCACATGGCCGAGGCCGACTGGCTCTGGTATAACCTCGCCACCCCGCCGCGCCTGGGCCTTGCCGCCCCGGTGAAAAAGCTGCTTAAACGCGCGGCCGACGAACTGATTGCAGGAGACGCCCGATGACCCGCACCGTGATGTGCCGCAAGTACCAAGAAGAACTGCCAGGCCTGGAACGCCCGCCCTACCCAGGCGCCAAGGGCCAGGACATCTTCGAACACATCTCGCAGAAGGCTTGGGCCGACTGGCAGAAGCACCAGACCATGCTGATCAACGAAAAGCGCCTGAACATGATGAATGCCGAAGACCGCAAATTCCTCCAGGCCGAGATGGACAAGTTTTTCGCCGGCGAAGAATACGCGCAGGCGGAAGGCTACGTTCCACCGGCCGAATGACCCCAAAAATCGTAAGCGACGGAATTAATTTAAAATTTTTTCAAAAAGTCGTTGACGAGCGGTCCGGAAATCTATTTAATTCACCTCGTCGCCCAGATAGCTCAGTCGGTAGAGCAGAGGATTGAAAATCCTCGTGTCGGCGGTTCGACTCCGTCTCTGGGCACCACCTTCAAGCTTCTGGTGGTTGCAAAGTTACCCGAAGCGACAACAAAAAACCCGCCCAGTGCGGGTTTTTTGTTGTCTGTGATTTTTATCCCCGCCCGCCTGCCCAGCCTAAAAATTGGCGATGGCGCTGCAATAGTCAGCCTTGCGCCTGGCCACTTCCTCCGTTTTATCCAAACGCTTGAGCGTACCGCCGCACGCGCTGTAGCCGTGCACGACCAGTTCGTAGTCCGCGCCTTTTTCCGGCACGAACGAGAACATGCCCAGGCAGTTCTGCACGCTGTTGTAACCCGCCGGGCGGCCACCATCGAGAAAATGCAGGGTGAACGGCTTGCCGGCAGGCACCAGCACTTCGCTGACTGCGTCACCCGCTTGGGCAGGCGCACCGGCCGGCATGTTCAGGGTTTCACCATTACGGTCGGCAAAGCCTTTGGTGGGCACCGCAATCACGCCAGCGCCTGGGCTGTACCAGTCCACGCAGTCCTTTTCCGGTACCGCGCGCACCATGCCATCAGCAATCACCCGCAGGCGTGCAGTGTCGCCGGCGCTGGGCGAGCCATAAGGTGTGTTGAAGGATTTGACTGCGGCGATGTTGCCACAGCCGGCCAGGGCGACGGCCAGCAGGCCGAGCAAGAGGGGTGCTTTCATCCGTGAATGTCCTGTGTGTGAATGCCGAATGTCCGGCAGCCTGACTCAGACCCGCCAATGCTGCTTGGGTTTCACTGCCATCTGCGATTCAATACGCACTTTTCCAGCGCCACCCAAGGACTCCAGCCCCATGGCCACCCCTACCAAGCAACAGAAACGCGCCAAGCGCGCCGCCAGCAAGGCCAAGCAGAACCGCATGGTACGCAGCGGCCAGGCGGTCAAGGCCAGTGCCGGTGACAGCGCCAGTGTCGAGCAGGTGTACAACAAGGCCATGGAATCGGGCAGCTACGACGCCATGTTCAACAAGATGAAGGAAGCCCAGGAGGGCGGCCTGGTACCGATGATTTCGGTGTTCCTGGTAGACCCGCTGCTGGCCCTGGTGCTCAAGGGGCACAAGGAAGAACACGCCACCGACTACATCGTGCTGGTGTTCAACGCCTACCGCAAATGGCTGGATGGTGCCGACGAAGAGGCGACCATGGCCTGGCTGGAGAGCGATGAGTTCCAGGAGGCCTACATTGCCGCTTCCGAACTGGTGGCAAAGCAGCAGCAACAGCAGAAGCAGTTTGGCTGATCGGGCTGTGTAACCTGCCCGGGCCCTATCGCCGGCAAGCCAGCTCCCACAGGTTCATCACAGGCCTGAGGGCAGCACGCTTCCTGTGGGAGCTGGCTTGCCGGCGATAGGGCCGGTACAGGCAACAAAAAAGGCCGCACCCTTCACAAGGCGCGGCCTTTTCATTGCGAGCGCGGATCAGTTATCCAGCGCTACCCGCCCGGCAGCTTCACGCTTGCGGTGCACCAGCAGGCCAGCCGCCACCACACCAATGCTCAGCAGTGCAGTCGCGATGATCTCCGCACGGTGGTCTTCACGCAGCGCCATCACCACCAGAATGGCAATGATGAAGGCAATGGTCGCCCAGGTCAGGCCCGGGAACAGCCACATCTTGAAGGTAATCTTCTCGCCGCGGGCTTCACGCTGGGCACGCATGCGCAGTTGCGACACGGCAATCACCAGGTACACCAGCAGCGCAATGGCGCCCGAGCTGGCCAGCAGGAACTCGAACACCTGAGCCGGTGCCACGAAGTTGGCGAACACACAGAGGAACGCCGCTGCAGTGGACAGCAATACCGCCACATGCGGGGTCGCCGACTTGGTGGTGCGCTGGGCAATGGCCGGGGCGTCACCACGCTTGCTCAGCGAGAACAGCATGCGCGAAGAGGTGTACAGCGCCGAGTTCAGGCAGCTGGTCACGGCAATCAGCACGACGATGTCGACGATCAGCTTGGCATTCGGCACGCCGATGCGGCTCAGCACGGTCTGGTAGGAACCGGTCTCGGCCAGGGCCGGGTCGTTCCATGGCACCAGGGCCACCACCAGGAAGATCGACACCAGGTAGAACAGGCAGATACGCCAGATCACCGAGTTGGTGGCGCGGCTGATCTGCTTGCCCGGGTCCTTCGACTCGGCAGCAGCGATGGTGACGATTTCAGTACCCATGAACGAGAACATGGTGGTCAGCATGGCTGCCAGCACTGCGCCCAGGCCGTTGGGCATGAAGCCTTGGGTATCGAACAGGTGGCTGGCACCGCTCACCTGGCTGCTTGGCACGAAGCCGAACATGGCAGCGCAACCCACGGCGATGAAGCCGATGATTGCCAACACCTTGAGCAGGGCGAACCAGAACTCGAACTCGCCGTAGTTCTTCACGCTGCACAGGTTGGTCAAGGTCAGCGCCAGGGTAATGATGAGGGAGAACGCCCACAGGTCGACCGCAGGGAACCAGGCGTGCAGGATGGCGGCGGCAGCGTTGGCCTCCAGCGGAATCACCAGCACCCAGAACCACCAGTACAGCCAGCCAATGGTGAAACCGGCCCAACGCCCGATGGCGCGGTCGGCGTATGTAGAGAACGAACCGGTGTCTGGCGAAGCGACCGCCATTTCACCCAGCATGCGCATCACCAGCACGACCAGCGTACCGGCAGCAGCGTAAGCCAGCAGCACGGCCGGGCCGGCCGCTGCGATGGCGTGGCCAGAGCCTACGAACAGGCCGGCACCGATGACGCCAGCGATGGACAGCATGGTGACATGCCGTTGTTTGAGCCCCTGAGCGAGGTCATTGGAATTGTTACCGCTCATTGAAACTACCTTTGTAAGGAGTGGACCACTCCGACTGCGGGTACGGAGCGCGCCAAGGGTTGACCTAGGCGTCGCTGCAATCGGCGGTTTCCTACTGGCAATAAGCAGGCCATGTGCTGAATGCATTCGTCAGAAACTTCTGCAGGCCTTTTAGGACAAGGTTTGGAGGGCTTTCGGCCACACCTTGACCGAAAGGGCGCCAAATCATCGGATTACTGAAATACCCACTTACAAACGCACCAAAGGTGCTCCCCGGTAACACCTGTGCACCACTGCAATGCGAAAAAGTGCAACCTATGGGTACAACCTCAAAAGCGCCTGACGCATTCGCGGGTAAACCTGCATCCACTGCAAACGTTTGACCTAAAGGTCGGGTTTACCCCTTCAATGGGCCAAAACCGCTTCCATGAGCGGGCCAAAGCTGGCACCATCGCGCCTTTTTTCATCAAGGCTCTGGTGCTGGGCGACACCTTCGCGGACATCTGCGCGACGTTACGCTGTAGCGATGCGACAAACTGCCCCACCAGTGCCCACAGTCCCCGGCGACCCTGTTGGCCGTCATAATGCCGCTATGCTAGCTTGGCGCACGCCAGGAAGGCCGCCAACAGCTGGGAACGCACCCGAACACATGAGGACCGCACATGGCTCAGGCCACGCCCGCGCTGGAAATCCGCAATCTGCACAAACGCTACGGCGAGCAGGAAATTCTCAAGGGTATTTCGCTGACCGCTCGCGACGGTGACGTGATCTCCATCCTGGGGTCGTCCGGCTCCGGCAAGTCCACCCTGCTGCGCTGCATCAACCTGCTCGAAAACCCGCACCAGGGCGAAATCCTGGTTGCCGGCGAAGCCCTCAAGCTCAAGGCCGCCAAGAACGGCGACCTGATCGCAGCCGACAACCGCCAGATCAACCGCCTGCGCAGCGAAATCGGCTTTGTCTTCCAGAACTTCAACCTGTGGCCGCACATGTCGATCCTCGACAACATCATCGAGGCGCCACGCCGCGTGCTCGGCCAAAGCAAGGCCGAGGCCATCGAAGCCGCCGAAGCCCTGCTGAACAAGGTGGGCATCTACGACAAACGCCACAGCTACCCCGCCCAGCTTTCCGGTGGCCAGCAACAGCGCGCCGCCATTGCCCGTACCCTGGCCATGAAGCCCAAGGTCATCCTGTTCGACGAGCCAACCTCGGCACTCGATCCGGAAATGGTCCAGGAAGTGCTTAACGTTATCCGCGCACTGGCCGAAGAAGGCCGTACCATGCTGCTGGTAACGCACGAGATGAGCTTTGCCCGCCATGTGTCCAGTGAAGTCGTCTTCCTGCACCAGGGCCTGGTAGAAGAGCAGGGATCGCCGCAACAGGTCTTCGAAAACCCGACCTCGGCGCGTTGCAAGCAATTCATGTCCAGCCACCGCTAACGGAGCAATACATGCACACTTACAAGAAGTTCCTCCTGGCAGCTGCTGCCACGCTGGTGATGTCGGCAAACGCCATGGCCGCAGAAAAACTGCGCATGGGCATCGAAGCCGCCTACCCACCGTTCAACAACAAGGACGCCAGCGGTAACGTGGTCGGCTTCGACAAAGACATCGGCGACGCCCTGTGCGCCAAGATGAAAGTCGAGTGCTCGGTCGTCACCTCCGACTGGGACGGCATCATCCCGGCCCTGAACGCCAAGAAGTTCGACTTCCTGGTGTCGTCGCTGTCGATCACCGACGAGCGCAAACAGGCCGTCGACTTCACCGAGCCGTACTACTCCAACAAGCTGCAGTTCATTGCGCCGAAAAACGTCGACTTCAAGACTGACAAAGAGTCGTTGAAGGGCAAGGTCATCGGCACCCAGCGCGCAACCCTGGCCGGTACCTACCTGGAAGACAACTTCAAAGGCGTCGACATCAAGCTGTACGACACCCAGGAAAACGCCTACCTGGACCTCGTGTCCGGCCGCATCGACGGCATCCTGGCCGACAAGTACGTGCAGTACGAGTGGCTGAAGAGCAAAGACGGCTCGAACTTCGAGTTCAAGGGCGAGCCGGTGATGGACAGCGACAAGATCGGCATTGCCGTGCGCAAAGGTGACACCAAGCTGCGCGACGACCTGAACAAAGCCCTGGCCGAAATCAAGGCCGACGGCACGTACAAGAAGATCAACGACAAGTACTTCCCGTTCAGCATCGAATGACCCGCCCCGACCGGCGCGCCCTTGCGGCGCGCCAGTCCCTAATATGACCTGCCCATGAATATCGACCTGCACGGATTCGGTCCGGCCATGATGGCCGGCACCCTGATGACCGTAAAACTGGCGCTTTGCGCCTTGCTGCTGGGGCTGGTGCTGGGCCTGCTCGGCGCCCTGGCCAAAACCTCCCCGATCAAGCCGTTGCAATGGCTTGGCGGTTTCTACTCGACCCTGGTTCGTGGCGTGCCCGAACTGCTGTGGGTTCTGCTTATCTATTTCGGCACCGTCGGGTTGATGAACGCCCTCGGCGAGGCCCTGAACATGCCGGGCCTTGAGCTCAGTGCCTTTGCCGCGGGCGTGATCGCCCTGGGCCTGTGCTTCGGCGCCTACGCCACCGAAGTGTTCCGTGGCGCCATCCTGGCAATCCCCAAGGGCCACCGTGAAGCGGGCCTGGCACTGGGACTGTCCAAGGGCCGCATCCTGTCGCGGATCATCCTGCCGCAGATGTGGCGCATCGCCCTGCCCGGCCTTGGCAACCTGTTCATGATCCTGATGAAGGACACCGCACTGGTGTCGGTGATCGGCCTGGAAGAAATCATGCGCCACGCACAAATCGGCGTGACCGTGACCAAGGAGCCGTTCACCTTCTACATGGTCGCGGCCTGCATCTACCTGAGCCTGACCGTCATCGCCATGACCGGCATGCACTTCATGGAAAAACGCGCCGCTCGCGGCTTTGCGAGGGCCGAATAATGAATTGGGAAGTCATCTTCAAATGGCTGCCACGCCTGGCCGAGGGCGCGGTCCTGACCCTGGAGCTGGTGGCCATTGCGGTGGTTGCCGGGTTGATCCTGGCCATCCCGCTGGGCATCGCCCGCTCCTCGCGCCACTGGTATGTGCGCGCCGTGCCGTTCAGCTACATCTTCTTCTTCCGCGGCACGCCGCTGCTGGTGCAGCTGTTCCTGGTCTATTACGGCCTGGCGCAGTTCGATGCAGTGCGCTCCAGCTCGCTGTGGCCGTACCTGCGCGATCCGTTCTGGTGCACGGTGCTGACCATGACCCTGCACACCGCCGCCTACATCGCCGAGATTTTGCGTGGCGCGCTGCAATCGATCCCCAAAGGTGAGATCGAGGCGGCACGGGCGCTGGGCATGTCGCGTGGCAAGGCGCTGTTCTACATCATGCTGCCACGTGCTGCGCGCATCGGCCTGCCGGCGTACAGCAACGAAGTGATCCTGATGCTCAAGGCCAGTGCCCTGGCCAGTACCGTAACCCTGCTGGAACTGACCGGCATGGCCCGCACCATCATTGCCCGTACTTACCTGCCGGTGGAGATCTTCTTTGCTGCTGGCGTGTTCTACCTGGTGATCTCGTTCCTGCTGGTGCAAGGCTTCAAGCTGCTGGAGCGCTGGTTGCGCGTGGATGCCTGCCAGGGTCGCTGAGACCTCACTGACAGCTTCGCGGGCTTGCCCGCGAAGAGGCCCTGAAAACCAACATACATCTACCCATGTCCAGCCACCTCCACAGCCACCACCTAAGCACCCGCTTCCGGGCCCTCGACCAGTTCCTGGTCGAGCACCAACAGCTGTGGAAACCCCGCCCCTTCACCACCCTGCAACTGGACTGGGAAACCACCCACCCCGAGCTGGCCACCCACCTGCGCCAATGCTCGCTGGCCGACGCCGAAACCGAATGCCCCGCTGACGCCTTGCCGGCCCCGTTCCCGCAACTGGCCCAGCAAGCCCAACAGCTCGCCGCCCTCGGCCACCTCCCGGCAACCGACCTGCCCCCCGCCGCCCACCGCCTGGACGTCGCCGTCCCCGGCCGCAAATGGCAGCAGATCGAAGCCTTCGCCAGCCACCTGGCCTTCCACGACCAGCCCCGCCACTGGCTGGACTGGTGCTCCGGCAAAGGCCACCTTGGCCGCCGCCTGCTGCAACCGGGCCAGCAACTGACCTGCCTGGAGTACGATGCCGAACTGGTCGCAGCCGGCCAGGGCCTGAGCACCCATCATCACTTGCCCGCACAGCACGTACATCAAGATGTGATGGCCAGCGACAGCGCCCGCCACCTGGCTGGCGACAAAAGCGTGGTTGCCCTGCACGCCTGCGGCGACCTGCATGTACACCTGATGCAACTGGCCAGCCAGCAAGGTTGCCGGCAATTGGCGATAGCCCCCTGCTGCTACAACCGCATTGCAGTGCAGCAATACCAGCCGTTATCCACAGCCGCGCAAGCGTCCGGCCTGCAGCTGTCGCTGGACGATCTGGGCCTGCCCCTGAGCGAAACCGTTACTGCTGGCGCCCGGGTGCGACGCCAACGCGATACCTCGATGGCCCGCCGCCTGGGCTTCGACCTGCTGCAACGCCAGCAGCGCCAGCGCGATAACTACCTGCCAACACCGTCGCTGCCGGTAGCCTGGCTGGAAAAGCCCTTCGAGCAGTACTGCCGCGACTTGGCCGAACTCAAGCAACTGCCCTTGAATGGCAACCCGGACTGGGCCGCTCTGGAAGCCGCCGGCTGGCAACGCCTGGCCGAAGTACGCAACCTGGAGCGCGTGCGCAACCTGTTCCGTCGGCCATTGGAGTTGTGGCTGGTGCTCGATCGCGCCCTGTTCCTCGAAGAACAAGGCTTTGAGGTGCGCCTCGGCTTGTTCTGCGACTACCTGCTGACCCCGCGCAACCTGCTCATCCTTGCCGAACGCGACCGATAGCCGCAGCACAACCTGTGGATAACTCTGTGAACAAGCTTGTGATTACCTGTTGGATCCCAACGCTATTTCAAGCGCTTGGCTTATTCCTGCCTGTGCGTCAAGCCCAGTAAAAACAGGCGTTTGCGCAAAGACCGGCGGCGTATTGATCCGGCATGCCTTTCGCGCAAGTCGCCAATGCCACTTGTGCATAAACATTTCTTGTGGTTAGCGCAAGAGGTGTCTGTGGGAGCGGCCTTGTGTCGCGAAAGGGCCGCAAAGCGGCCTCGGCGATCTCACATTTTCAATGCGATTTATTCTTGGCAATCTCGATATCGTTCATCAGCGCCTTGGCCATATCGCACAAGTAATCAGCCGCCCCCAGGAATTTATGGTCATCCTCCATATCGCCCTCGCGCACCAGGTGCTTGATGTAGCCCATCAGGATCGAAACATGCTCATAGGCCGCATCGACCGGAATGCCGGGCTCTACGCGTAGCAGGTTGAGGGAGGGGTTACCGGCTGCGAGGAAGGTTTCCACGCCTGCGGTGGTGATCGGCTTGGGGCTGCTGGAATCAGTATCGATCGTTTTCAATTTTCAAACTCCCTAGTTCAGAGGAGTTGCCGTGTTCATTCTTTCTCACGGAACAAAGGCGGCAACCGTGCACGAGGTGAGAAACCGAGTGAACATAGGAAGCCCGGCCAGACCAAGGTCTGCCCGCGCACGGTCGCCATTACGCAGCCGATACGTTCAAAATCGGGTTCTCACACCCGGTCGCCAGAGCGACCCGAAAACGGTATCCGTGAGCCACTTCCCCGACAACAGCGATACTTCGGCGGCGCGCGTAGGATACTTCCTAAGCAGCCAAACCCTGAAGCGCCTGGCCCCATGGTTCAGAATTACCCTACACAGATTGCAGCCGCTTACGCGGCCCTTGCGGGAACGGGCTCACCCGCGAAAAGGCCCTGACAGGCAACACAGGGCTAATACCCCAACCTCGCAACCGTGTATGATCCCTCCCCCAAATCATTAAAAAGTGACGTCGCGCGCTGCCCGCCAGCCCCGCGACCTTCTGGCGTTGCGCCAGAACCGACAGTGGACCAACGGACCTGACCATCGTGACCCAAGCCAAACCCCTCGCCTTGCTGACCCTCGCCCTGGCCCTGACCGGCTGCGCCAGCGGCACCGCACCCCACGCCAACAGCAACCTGGGCTGGAACCACCCCGGCATGCAACTGGGCGGCGACAACGGCCTGCCCCTGCGCACCGAAAGCCCTTGCCGCAAGCGCGGCTGCGACAACGACAAGCTGTTCTTCAACCCGGGCAAAAGCGAGCCGAGCGTTACCACGATCCACCGTGGCTGGTAGGAAAATTCTCCTTTTGGGCCGGTGACTTAGGTCTTTTGCGAACATTCGCAACGAAGTGGTTTACAGGCGCCAAACGATCGTTATAATGACGCCCCATTGCCGGTATAGCTCAGATGGTAGAGCAACTGACTTGTAATCAGTAGGTCCCGGGTTCGATTCCTGGTGCCGGCACCATATCCAGCTCCATCGCATTCCACCGAATGCCTTGGAAGCCCCTAAAACCCGCCCTTTGGCGGGTTTTTCCGTTCCAGGACCCTCCGTCGGGATCCAACAAAATACCCCATCCCCGGGGGTATTTTTAGGGTACAGCGTCTTGCCTGCATGGAGAACGTACCCTTATGCCACGTCTAGCCGTTCCTCTCAGCGACCTCAAATGCCGTACGGCGAAACCTCGCGAACGTGCCTACAAGCTATTCGACGGTGGCGGCATGTACCTCTTCGTGAAACCCAATGGCGTGAAAACGTGGCGATTGCGCTACTTCAAGCCCAGCGGCAAAGAAGGCACGCTGATCATCGGCAACTACCCCATCATCTCGCTGGCCGTCGCGAGGACCAAGCGCGATGAAGCCAAGGCCCTGTTGATCGACAACCTCGACCCTATGGAAGAGAAGAAGAAAGCGAAGGTAGCGGCTCAACGAGCTTCCCTGCTTTTCGAAACCGTCGCCCTGGAGTGGCACGCCGAAATGTCCCGGCGCTGGACAGAGGGACACGCCAAGACCGTCATGAGTCGGTTGCGCACCCACGTCTTCCCCCTGATAGGCCAACGCCCCATTGCTGAACTCGATACTCATGATCTGCTTGAGGTAACCCTCCGTATCAAAGAGCGCGGCACCATGGACGTTGCCCTTCGCGTGCAGAACTATCTCTCCACGATCATGCGGGGCGCGAAGCGGGCGCGGCATATCAGCCAGAATCCGGCGCTCGATCTGGCAGGGTCGATTCATGCCCCGCGTACCGTGCACCGCCCTGCCCTCTCACTCAACCGCCTCCCCGAACTACTCAGCCGGATCGACAACTACAACGGCCGTGAGCTAACCAAACTGGCTGTGCTGCTGACGCTGCACGTGTTCGTGCGTTCCAGCGAACTGCGCTTTGCGCGCTGGGATGAGTTCGACTTGCAAAGGGCGATGTGGGAAATCCCGGACACCCGTAAGCCAATCGACGGCGTGCGCAATTCCACTCGTGGCACCAAGATGAGCGGAGACATACAGATGGTGCCACTCTCCCCCCAAGTCATCGCGATCCTTGAACGGCTGCGCGGCTTGAGTCGCTTCTCCGAACTGGTGCTGCCCGGTGACCACAAGTACTGGAAGCCAATGTCGGAGAACACGGTTAACCAGGTGCTGCGCAACGTTGGCTACGACACATCAAAGGAAGTATGCGGGCATGGATTCAGGACCATGGCCTGTAGCGCCTTGCTGGAGTCAGGACTGTGGACAGACGCGGCTATTGAGCGGCAGATGAGCCACAAGGAACGCAATCGCGTGCGCGCCGCCTATATCCACAAGGCCGAATTTTTGGAACAGCGCAGGCTGATCATGGCGTGGTGGAGCAATTACATCGATGCCAACAGATCGGGGCATGTCACTCCACATGAGTTTGCCCATCCATCTGGGGAAAACATCACCCCCTTGCCAAGTGGGCGTGGCGCATTCAATCGTCGGTGAACCCTCGAGAAGACCGCTGACCGCTCTTTAATTCGGGTCCATCCAAACAGGGCTGCAAAGCCGCCCTGTTTGGATGGACCTCGCTTTGCAAAGCTAAAAGTCGATACAAATCCTTTGGATACCACTGATTTCCACCGGTGGATAATTTCATGCACAGCCCCAGAGGCCACGAGAAATGGGGCGTTGACCAAAATTATCCACAGGCGTAGAACTGTTGTTGCAAACGCTGTCGTTGACAGCACCCCAGGTGACCCGAGCCTTCAAGGTCACGCCGCTCCCGCGGTGGTTCTCCCCCAAGGGCGATTCGCATCCGGCAGCTCGCCCGGTCACTACCCATGTGATGGATGCTCTTACACATATAGCGCTCGTGCGCCAGATACACCGTACCTCGCTGCCCTGCAGCAACCTATCCGCTTGGCCGAATATTGCGCCAACCTGTGCCCGTCTCTTTCTTCTGGAAAGAGACGGGCGCTCCTACCACTGCTGCAGCCCTGATCGCACAAGGCTTTGCGGCATTCCCCCTCGTGACAATCGGCGTGACAAACGCCGATGTCACCAGCAACAGCCATGTAGATGATGGTGCCGCAGACCAGGGAATGGACTGCACCTGACTGACAGTCAGGTATGCCCCGGTCATCGTATTGCTGCTTGCACATGGCTCAGGATCTTCATGCGCTGGTCTCGTCAGCCAGTGCTGCCTCCACCCGCCCACCGGTAACGGTGTTCAGGAGGCCAGATCATGAGATGCCCGTGCTCCCGGTCGTAAGGAGCCGCCAGTCCCGCGTAGAGGACACCCCCACAGGTCGCAGGGGCCTTGATCCCTGATAACACTCAGCATTCTTGGCGGGATGACGTGGGGCGAGGACTGGAGAGCAAGAGATGAGGTGACCGACATGGCATTGGTGGGTAGACGCGATGGCCGAAATTTCGGTTACGGCAGGCAACTGAGCTATGCAGGGCCACAGGCGTTGAGAGACATGTTCGGCGGCGGCCACTACGGCACGGTGAAGGCACACTGTGATCGGTGGCAGGCATTCGTGAAGTGGTGCCGCTCCGAACAGGGTCCCGGTATCAATGATGCGCGGCAGATTGATCGAAAGGTATTGGCCGACTACGCGGCGTATCTGCGCGACATTGTTAGGCGCGGTGATCTCGCCGTCAGCACCGCACAAAATCGGCTATCCAGCGTTAACAGGGTCATGGCTGCGCTTCGCGGTGATCAGTACGTGAAGTTGCCAAGTCCGAGCAAGGCGTTGGGTATGCAGCGCACCGGGATTCGCCAATCAGTGCCGCAGGGCCAAGAACGCGACCAGGTTAAAGAGATCGTCAATGCGCTCTGCAGAAATCATCAGCAACGGGCCGCTGCAATCGTTCTGTTGGCGCGAGCCACCGGCATGCGCTTGCGTGAGGCTATCTTGGCTGACCTGCCACGGCTAAGCCGTGAGGCTAACGAGCTAGGCAGAATTAACATTCAGGATGGCACCAAAGGCGGCCGCGCCGGCGCCTCAGCGCCACGATGGATTGCGGTGGACCACCATGTTCAGGACGCGCTTGGGTTTGCACGGCAGATGTCGCCTGCGAATAGCCGCAACCTGATTGCGCCAGACGAAAGTTATCGAAATGTTCTGCAGGAAATCATCCGCCCAGCGCGGGACGTCCTGCATGCACACAAGCTCAAGGGCTTCCATGAGCTACGAGCGGCGTACGCATGTGAACGCTATGAGCAAATCACCCAACACCCCGCGCCTATCAACGGCGGCCAATGTTGCCAGGCAGATAGGAACCTAGATCGTGAGGCTCGAAGGCAAATCAGCTATGAGTTGGGGCACGGTCGGATCGATGTGGTCGCTGCCTACATTGGGGGGCGAGTATGACTAGGCCGTTTGATATGGAGGTGTTCTTGGTTAGTGTGCAGGCTGGGTCACATGCAACGCGGCAGCGGCACTTGCGGCAGGCGAAGGTTATCCAGGCTGCTATCGAGGAACGATGGCAGCGAAAGACGCCTTGGGTTTGGAAGAGGAAGCACTTGGATTGGTTTTTGAAGCATTGTTTGGCACAGCGCAGTGCGAACACGCGGTATTACTACCTCCTCACTGCGCGACTAATAACTCAGCGCCTGGAGGCGTCATGGACTTTCGATCTCTGAGTGGAAATAAAATCGCCGCCGAAAACGGGCTAATCGTATCATAGGCTATCTCTATGGATCTGTCATCGACCATATGGAAGGGTTATGCCTAATTCCACATTGACTTGCATAAAATACTGTTTATACATACAGTTATCCACGCTAACTGCCAATCCGAAAATCTGCGAGCTTCCCCAGCTGTGATTCTCCCAGTTAGCGGCAGAGGAACTGATGATGCCAAAAAGCCATGTCATGTGATACGTTTAACTCCCAAGCTTGGCAGGGACGTCTAAGATATTTCCGTACATCCCTTCCTCGCATTTCTACACTAAGGGATGTAAATGAGCTCTGAACTAGAATTTCGCAGCAGTGCTGATGTTTTACAGCGCTGGCTCAAGCGATCCAGAGAATCGCAACTTTCGCATCAATTAATGGCAGAACGCCTAAGCTCGGTACATCGTTGGCTGGGCATGCTAACCATAGCTATTACCGCAGGTGCAGGCGCTACCACGTTGCTGGCCACACTTGGGGATGTTTCCAAGGTTGTGATTGGCCTCCTAACTTTGCTGGCAGCTATCCTCTCCTCTTTGCAAACTTTTCTGAAGCTTGAAGATCGCACAAACCTTCATCGAATTTCTGGAGCTGGTTATGGCCAAGTTCGCCGAAAACTTGAACTAGCCATGACTCTCGAAAATTCAGAAAAAGAAATCCGACTGAAGGAAGCCGAGGCTGAATTAAACAAGCTCGCAACCGAAAGCCCGAGTGTGTCCAAGCGGATCTTTGACGCTGCGATGAAAAGGAATGGTCAATGAACAACCCATTCAATAACTTAATTTTTAATCGAATTATTTTGCACAACGTACACAAGCCCGATGAGCATGGTGCAACGCCGGCCACGATCAGTCTTGAGCTGACCACTCTGGATCAGGCAGGTAAGCAAATGCTTCAGGAGCGGGTGAGCAAGGTGCTTGGGACAGGGTCAGGTTCTCTGGCAATGGATGTTGCCAATAAAACGGCCGCCAGCTGCTATGAGTACTCCAAGCAACTAATTCAAGCGCCTGAGCGGGGATTTATAACAACCTCGGCAGCAATTGCCCACCATCACACCTCCATCCACACCAGCAAGCGTTGGCCAGGGGGTACATTGGTGATTATTTCTGGGACAACGGATACGGACAACAAGCGGTGCTTGATCATCATCAAGGCCGAAAAGCAGGCTGGGTTCACAGAAACGGAAGAGGATGGCAAAATCATTCTCGCCTATCTTGAGAATCTTATCCTCACACCGCAGTCCAAGCTTTATAAAATCGGTATTTTTTATGAGACATCTGCCAAAACTAGCGGCACAGTTACTGATCTACATGCGCATGTATTTGACAGTAACATAAAATCCGATGACGATCGTCAAGCTGCCAAATACTTCTACTCTAGCTTCTTAGGACTTAGAATTCCGGACAACGCGGTACAACGGACCCGTGATTTTTTCGAATATACCGCCGAGTTTATTGGCGGAATGGACGCGCCACCAGAACGAAAAATCGACTTACAGCAAGCATTGTACACCTATCTTAAAACGGATACATCGACTACCATCGAAGGTGCCGAGTTTGCTGAACGTTATATGACTCCCGAGGAGTCAGATGATTTTGTCGACTACATCGGTAGAAAAGGATTTCCTGACTCTGCGATTGTCAAAGATACAAAGGCCATTAACAGGAAACTAGCTCGTCGCAAGCTAAGCTTCACGAATGATGTCAAAATTACCGCCCCAGCTGATAAATTTTCAGAGCTTGTAAATGTGGTGGAAACGACGGAAACGCATACTACACTGGTTATCAAAGGAGCTCTTGTGAGCCAGGACAAATGACAGAGGAAGAGTACCTCAGTCGGTTTAGAAGTGAGGCCCCACACCTCAAGGCGTGGGGCCTATTTGTCGTTGAAAAAATCACACAAGCAATAACCTATACTTATGGCACCGAAGCGTATAAGAAATGGGTCAAAATCCCACCTGATATTAGGGTTAAGGACGAGAACTCACTGATTGCCAAGGCCTTTCTGCTTAACAAAGGCTGGTTCTCCAACTATGAGGACATTACAGATAAAGTTGGAGCCCGCTTTGTATTGGGGTTATCTGATCAGATTGTGGAGATCTCGAAGCTCATAGAGGCATCTGATCACTGGCAGACCATGAGCAGTAAAGAGTTTGATGAATGGCGCGAAAAAGATCCTAGAATATTTGACTATCAATCTGCGCACTTCATCGTAACGGCCCATAGCGATTTATCTCACGAAGGGGTATCAATACCAGCAGGCACCAAGTGCGAAATACAGATTAGAACTCTTCTACAGCACGCCTATGCTGAGTTGAGCCATGACACTCTTTATAAATCAAGCATCACCAACCAGCCTGAGGTTCATCGACTGTTCGCCAAGAGCATGGCGCTTATGGAGACGACCGATGACATGCTGCTTAGGGCCAACAAAAGTACCCTAACGTCACTATCTACTATCCAGACCATCAAGGATAAGGTGACAGAGGTAAACGCATTAGAGCTTTCTACAATCATTTTCGAGAACAAATCTCGCGAGAATGATTATATAATTGACCAATTACGGGGCATCATTACCACCAATGGACTTGACGAGTTCGGAGTTTTTGTAAAGCGATTTGCGGATGTCCTCAAGGTCAAAATAACGGACAGGAGCCCAAAAGAATCTATCTATCGTATTTCCGCGATTACTCTTATATATTTCCTTGTTCAGAGCAAGTCTCGCACCCTGCCTAAGCATTGGCCATTTGATCTGCAAATGCTTGAACCAATATACAGCGACCTTGGTATAACTCCGCGATGGATCAAAGACATCTGAGGCAGAAAACTCAGTTTAGCCTCATCGCACCTTCCCGATTCGATTCCACCGAGTGCCATAACTAGCTGATTTATTTGTAGCTATCCTTTGAGGTACGCCAATAAATCCACCAAATTCCAGCCCCGCGAATTTACTACCTTCACAGCAAGAAACCGTTCGTCTGGTGCCACCATACGCAGTACTCAAAAGGCTCACCGAAAGGTGGGCCTTTTTTGTTTTCGGTGTCACAAATCCTTGAAGACGACGCGATCGGTGTAGGAGCTGGCTTGCCTGCGATGGGCTGCGCAGCGGCCCCGGCAATCTCAAGAGAGCACATTTTCTAGGCAACAACGCAGCTCAAAAAACAGACACGCCTTCAAACAGAAACGCTTTGACTCTCCAATTAAGCCCCGCTACGATTTATCTTAAATTTTAGATAATTCTGCTGAGGCAAGCCAATGGCGCTTCAATTCCACGAGAGCCCTTTCCACGTCACCCACGATGCGGAAACGGCCAGCAAGATGGCCTTGAAAATGGACCTGTCCATCTTCATCACAGACTGCATCAAGAAAATGGGCCTCAAGCAGCACGAGGCCGCAGCCAGGCTCAACGTGGCACAGTCACGGGTGTCCGAGCTGGCCAATGGCAAGATCGAGAAATTTACGCTGGACGCCATGATGGATATGCTCGACAAGCTCGGCTTCCGCACCAGCCTTGTCTTGCCCTCGAACGATGATGGCGCCCTTCCCCAGATTGTCATTTCGCAAACGCAAGGTTGCTAAACCCTGTAGCCCATTTTTCTCAGCTCCAGCTTCAGCTCCTTCAACCGGTCTTCAGCGACCTGCATCGCATGCCGGTCAGAGCGGTTGGTCGTTTTCACGAACGAATGCAGCACAACAACCATGTCTGCGTACTTGGCTACATACACGCATCTGAATGCCGGGCTGCCGTTGAGCTCAATCGCCCCCGCTCCCACCGAGTCCGTCAGTGACTTGATTGGCCGCTCGGGGTCCTGCCCGTACTGAATACGCCGCAGGTCCTTGCCGAAGTCATCCTGTACATCCTGTGGCAGGTCCTTGTACTCACGCTCAGCTGCAGCACTGACGAATGCAAACTTTCTCACAGCAGTACCCAGAAAAAATCACTAAAGGTGCGGACAGCATGGAAGTCAGAAGCTAGGGAATGTAGCGCAGTTGCATACGCCAGACGGGTGCAAAAAATGTTTCTGGATTTCGCCCGTTGGACCATGAGAACCAATGTCCGAGAACACGGGAATGCAGCGCTCAGAACGATGGGCTACGACGCCAAGGTAGATATCTGCGGCCACGGGTTACCCTCGACAGGCACGCCAACATGGTGCCCAAATGGGAATAGGGTTGGCCTGAACAAGAACACCCCCTAGCCCGAGGCCGGGGCCAAGCGCCGCGCTCAAGCTTTCGCCAGGCCTGACGATAAGCTAGTCAACGCGCTGCCGCCGTCTCAATGGCCCATGACCCATGGCCTGCAGGCCCAACGCTGAAGAAACGAGGCGGCGTAGAGAGTCGCGTGTCCAGGAAGTCGTAGGGGCCTTATGAGTGCTTTTTCGCTTGATTCAGATGGTTTCGAGATTTTTTCGAACGCCATTCCCCAGCCTTACATCTCAGGTATCGAGACGGAACTGCTCGACGTCGCCGCCCAGTTGGCGGGCCAGTCCTTCGACTCGCTGGACGCGGCCTGGAACCATTTCAAGGCGCATGACCGGGCACTGGGCGGGCTGCTATATAATGCCTTCAAGCGTTTACCTTCGGTGATGAGACTGGCCAGCTCCCCCGAGCTGCTGGCGTTGGCCCGTCGGCATGGCGACGTGGCGTCACCGGCGATCATCGATATCAATTGCCGCATCGACTCGTTCGGTGAGGACCGTTTCCTGTTCGACTGGCACCAGGACTACTGGTTTTCGGTGTGTTCGCCGCAATCGCTGGTGGCCTGGGTGCCACTGACAGCGGTGGACCAGAATACCGGCGGCCTGGACCTGATCTCCCATCGGCATACCCAGGGGCGGCTTTACCGGACCCGGCCCGGCGACACCTATGTCACCTATGCCGACTCGGTGCTGCTGGACGAGGCGATTCCGCAGGCGCACGCGCAGTCCATCGAAGGGCTGTGCTGCCCGGGCGATGTGGTGCTATTCAAGTTCAATACGCTACACAAGTCACGGCCGGTCGCGTCCGCGCAGCACTCGCGGTTCACCATCCAAATCAGGATCGCTGACTTCGGCAATGCAGAATTCATCAGCCATGCGTTCAAACCCAACGTGGTTTCTTCGTTGTAGTTTTCAAAGTAAAGGTGGTCTATGGCGATCTGGGATCTAACCCCGCATGACGCACCCCTCGAACAGATGTACGGGGTGCAGTCTGACAAAGACAAAAAGTTCTGGAACGATCTGGAAGACATTCAAACCCAGTATCCGCACGGTACGCTGCACACGCTGACGCATTGGCCGGTGTACACCAAGCGGATCCTGATGACGCGTTTCCTGGCTCATTTCGAACTGTTCAAGATGACCGTGGACCTGCCGGGGAGCATCGTCGAGCTCGGCGTTTCGCGTGGCGTGTCATTCTTCACCTTCCACAAGTTCCTGGAAATCTTCGCGCCCACCGACACCTCCAAGAAAGTCTATGGCTTCGACTCGTTCGAAGGCCTGTCCGACTTCAACAGCAAGGATGGCGTGGCGGTCAACGACCTGCAGGCCGACAAGAAGTCCGGCGGCTGGTCGGCCGAGTCGGTCGAGGGCGAGATCTTCGCCCTGACCCGGCTGTTCAACGAAGACAACATCCTCGCTCGGGAGCGCTCGCGGCTGATCAAGGGGCGGGTCCAAGACACCTTGGAACCTTTCCTGGAGGCCACGCCTGGCCTGCGTATCAACCTGCTGCACTTCGACCTGGACCTGTACGAGCCGACGCTGTACACCCTGGAAAAGCTCTGGGACCTGGTGGTGCCGGGCGGCGTGGTGGTGTTCGACGAGTACGGCCTGCCGCCATGGGGTGGTGAGGCGACGGCGTTCGATGAGTTCGTCAAGTCGCGCAACATCAAGGTCACCTTGCGCAAGTTCCCTTGGTGCCTGACGCCGACGGCCTATTGCATCAAAGAGTGACCGTGGTTGAGCGGGCTCTTTGCGGGCCTGCAGTAACGACAAAGCCCGGGCATGCGCCCCGGGCTTTGTCATTTCTATCGGCCGTAATCGCCACAAAGGGCAGCGGCTTTGATCAGAACGCCGTGCTGACAGTCAGCGACAGATTACGCGGGTCACCATAAATCGCCCCCGCATAGAACCCGTACTGGGTGTAGTAGTGCTTGTCGAACAGGTTGTTGGCGTTGACGCTGACACTGGTGTCGTCGGTGAGCTGGTACTTGGCCATGGCATTCCAGATGGCATAACCGGACCAGTTCACGTCGGTGGCGCCGTTGCTCACGCCATTGGTGGGCTGGCCAGCCGGGCTGGAAATGGCGCGGATGTTGGATTGCGCGGTCACACCGGCACCCAGGGTCAGGCGGTCGAGCGGGCCGCTGAGGCGGTAGGTGGTCGAGGCCTTGAACAGGTGCGACGGGTCGCTGCGGCCGTCACTGTCGACGCGGCGGAAGTGCAGGTAGGTGTAGCCGGCATACACGTTCCAGTTGGGGGTCAGGGCGCCCGCGACTTCCAGGTCGATGCCGTCGGTTTCCTGGCCGGAGCCGGCCTTGTAGGCGTTGCCACCGGTCGGGGTGGTCAGGTCGCCGTCCAGCACGGCCTTGTTTTCCTGCTTGGTGCGGAAGTACGCCGCCGAGGCGTTCAGGCGGCCGTCGAACCACTCACCCTTGATACCGGTTTCGTAGCTTTGCCCACGAATCGGCTCGACCTTGCTGCCGCTTACGGTTTCCGAAGTTTGCGGCGTGAAGATGTCGGTGTAGCTGGCGTACAGCGAGTAGTTGTCGTTGAGGTCGTACACGGCGCCCAGGTACGGGGTGACGATGCCGTTCTCTTCCTGGCTGCTGCGCGCACCGGCCACGCTGCGGGTAACCGACGAGTAATTGCTGGTGCGCACGCCGACGATCACCGACAGCGGGTCGGTGATGCTCAGGCGGGTGGCGGCGTACATGCCCTGCAAGCGGGTGGTGGTCTTGCTGTGGCGGCCGGTGCGTGAGGCGATGATGTCGTAGTCGTCGTCCACGCCGTTACGCCAGTCGGTCAGCGGGAAGCCGTTGTTGGCGCGGAACTGGCAACCCAATGCAGGCGCGCTGGCCATGCCGTCGCCAACCATGGTGCAGGTGTACTCCGGCGACCAGCCCACGGTGCGGCTGTCGTTGTAGCCGACCATCGCCTGGTGGGTGCGGCCGAACAGCTGGAACGGGCCGGACAGGTCGATCTGGGCCGACTGCTGGGTGGTGTCGCTGGAGCTGTGCAGGCCGTTGAGCACGGCGCCGCTGCCATCCTGGTCCCAGTAGCCGCCATAGGTGCCGCGCCCGGCCGAGTTGACCTTGGCCAGGCCACGGTGGTTCAGGGCTTCGGTAGTGGCCTGGGCGGCTTTCAGGTCCAGCGTCCAGTCGTTGTCGAAGCGGTGTTCCAGCGAGCCGAACGCGGTGCGGGTGGTGTACTCGCCAAAGCTCCAGCTCGGCACCACGTTGGTGCTGCGCGGCAGGTCGGTCTTGCTGCCGTCGCGGTACCACAGCGGGATGTTCGCACCCCAGCCGCCACCCACCACCTTGTTGTACTCGTACTGGTAGCCGGCACCCAGGGTGGTGGCGTCGTCCAGGTCGAACTCGAAGTTGGCCAGCGCGGCGCGGGAGCGCTCGGACTGGTTGTCGCGGAACGAGTTGGCGTCCTGCTGGGTCATCACGAAGCGCGAACGCAGACGGCCGTCTTCGGACAGCGGCAGGTTGAGGTCGGCGCCCAGGCGGCGTTTGTCCCAGCTGCCGTAGGTAGCGTAGGCACTGCCGCCAAAGGTTTTGGTGGGGGCCTTGCGGATCAGGTTGACCGTGGCCGAAGGGTCGCCGGTGCCGCCCAACAGGCCGTTGGCGCCGCGCACGATGTCGATGCGCTCGTACAGGTCCATGTTCAGCGCGTTGCCGCTGCCGCTGAAGTCGGAGCCGCCCTGTGTCTGCAGGCCATCGACCTTCCAGTTGCTGATCGAGTAACCACGGGCACGGTAGTCGGTACGCCCACCCACTTCGGACTTGTTGGCCGTTACACCCGGCGTGGTTTCCAGCGCCTGCTCGATGGTGTGGATGTCGCGGTCATCCATCTGCTGGCGGGTGATGGTGGTGACCGACTGTGGCGTCTGCCGTGGTGTCAGTGCCAGGCCGGTGGAACTGCGGGTGCTCTCGACTGTGTAGCCCAGTTGGCCCGCATCGTCGGCGGGTAGCAGGGCGCTGTCCTCGATCTGCGTGGCGTCCAGCTCCAGGGGTTTACTGTCGGCCGCCATGGCACCACCGCTAATGGCGACGGCGACGAAGAAGGCCAGCGGCTTGATGCGGTTGCCGCTTCGGCTGATGGGGGTGAAGGATTGCGGAATGCTCATGGGATTCATTTGGGAAGGCTTCGTATTTGCAGATGATTTTTTGTTAGGATTCTAGGGATCGGCCCTCCGGGCTCCAGACCCGACATGTACGGGGATGTAATTGAAGGTAATGAGCGCCACAGGCCCTCACCAAACAGGTGTTTTTCCGCATGAGCACGACCCTGCTGGTTGTCGACGATGACGACGAGATCCGCGAACTTCTTTGTGATTACCTGACAGATGCCGGCTACAACGTGCTGGCGGCTGCCGACGGCGAGCAAATGCGCGACCAGCTGGCCCGGCACAAAGTGGAGCTGGTGGTGCTCGACCTGATGCTGCCGGGTGAAGACGGCCTTAGCTTGTGCCGCCAGTTGCAAGCGACCCCGGGGCTGGCGGTGATCATGCTGTCGGCCAAGGGCAGCACGCTGGACCGCATCATCGGCCTGGAAGTAGGCGCCGACGACTACCTGGCCAAACCTTTCGAGCCCCGTGAGCTGATCGCCCGGATCAAGGCCGTGCTGCGGCGCCCGCAACGCCTGGAAACACCCGCAGAAGAGCCTGCCGTTGTGGATGCCCAACTGTTCGCGGGCTTCCGCCTGGAACATGTGAAGCGCCTGCTCACCCGCCCCGATGGCGAAACCCTGACCCTGCCGCGCTCCGACTACCGCGTGCTGCGCGAACTGCTGGAAGCCAACAACCGGGTCGTTTCGCGCGACCAACTGACCCGCAGTGCGTTCGGCCGCGACCACCTGCCCGATGACCGTTCGGTGGACATGTGCGTCAGCCGCCTGCGCCAGCACCTGCGCCGCGCGCCGGCAGGTGCCGCGCAAATACTCACCATCCGCAATGAAGGCTACCTGCTGAGTATCGCCAGTAACGTGGCGGATGCCTGAGATGCGCTGGCTTCGCCGCCTGTGGCCACGAACCCTGTTTGGCCAACTGCTGCTGATCATGGTCAGCGGCACGTTGGTGATCCAGTTGATGTCGAGCAGCATCTGGTTCGATGTGCGTTTCGCCCAGGTACTCGAAGCCCCCATTCGGCTGATCGCTGCGCGCAGTGCACCGCTCATTGCCCAGGCCAACTGCCACGCTGGCACGTTGCAGGTACCCGCCCACTACCACCTGCGTTGCGCCGAAACCTTGCCGGAGCCTGAGCATGACGAGCGCCGCGGGCGCAGGCGTGTCGAGCTGTTGCTGCATCAGGCCCTCAAATACGAACTGGGGCATGCCCAGGACGTGCGTCTGATAAAGGTGCAGCTTACCGATGAGCAGGGCCAGCCAATCGTCTGGCGCAGCCTGTTCGGGCTGCGCACGGCCCAGGCGCATATCCAGTTCGCGGTGCCGTTGGCCGATGGCCATTGGCTGACCATCGATGGCCAGGAACTGCAAGGCTGGAGCGGCGAGTCGGCCTGGGTGTTGATCAGCGATTACCTGTTGCGGGTGTATGCACTGCGCATCGTCGCGGTGTTGCTGGTGTGCCTGGTAGCCGTACGCCTGTGCTTGCGCCCCTTGCGGCGCTTGGCCGATGCCGCACGTGGCCTGGGTAGCAACCTTGAGCAAGCGCCTTTGGCACTGGATGGCCCGGAGGAAGTGCGCCAGGCTGCCCAGGCCTTCAATGCCATGCAGCAACGCCTGATTGCCATGGTCAACGACAAGGCCTACTTCCTGGCCGCCGTGTCTCACGACCTGCGTACCCCGCTGACCCGCATGCGCCTGCGCCTGGAGCGCCTGCCCGACGATGAGCACCGACAGCGTCTGCGGCAGAACATTACGCAGATGGACGACATGATCGGCCAGGTACTCGACTACCTGCGCGCAGGGGAGCAGTTGAACCTGCAACAAGTGGACCTGGACCGGCTGGTGGCACGCCAGTGCGCCGAACTGGCTACCCCTGAAGAACCGCTACCGGTGCATGGCCAAGCGGGTCATTCACAGCTCGATGCCCTGCTCCTGCAGCGCTGCCTGCAAAACTTGTTGGTGAATGCATTGCGATACGCCAAGGACGTTTCGGTCACACTGGAACGGGCTACCACGGGGGTGTTCATCCATATCGATGACCGTGGGCCAGGGATTGCGCCAGCGCTGCTAGCGACCATCACCGACCCGTTCGTGCGCGGTGAAGGGTCGCGTAACCAGGCTTCCGGTGGGTATGGGTTGGGGTTGAGCATCGCTCAACGGATTGCCAGCAGCCATGGGGGGGAGCTGATGCTGGCAAATCGTGAAGGCGGTGGGTTGCGGGTCAGCATACTCCTACCTCGCTGACACAATCTTTTGTGGGAGCGGCCTAGCGTCGCGAAAGGGCTGCGCAGCAGCCCCGGCGATTTATGCTGTGACACAGAAACCTGGGGCTGCTACGCAGCCCATCGCGACACAAGGCCGCTCCCACAAGGGACTGCATAGCCCTGGAATACGCAATCAGGTAACAGTCTTTTACCGATTACCCAGGTTTTCCCCTGCCCGCCTTTGCCTATCCTATGCCCGGTCATCCTGCCTGCGATGGACCCATGAAACACTCTCTGCCCAGCCGCTACGCCTGCCTTGCCATCTGCCTGTTGTTCACCTTCGCCAGCCTGCCACTGCTGCCCCAGCATGCCTGGCTCTGGCCACTAACGCTGATTACCGCCCTGCTCAGCCTGGTCGGGCTGAACGACCTGCGCCAGAGCCACCATGCCGTGCGCCGCAACTACCCGATTCTGGGCAACATTCGTTACCTGATCGAAACCATCCGCCCGGAAATCCGCCAGTACCTGATCGAAGGTGACGACGACAAACTGCCGTTCTCCCGCTCGCAACGCTCGCTGGTGTACGCCCGCGCCAAGAACGAAAGCGCCGAGAAAGCCTTCGGCACGCTCAACGATGCCTACAAGCCCGGCTTCGAGTTCATCAGCCATTCCATGCTGCCAGTGGCTACGCCAGACCCGGCATCGTTCCGCATCGCCATTGGCGGGCCACAATGCCGCCTGCCTTACTCGGCCTCGATCTTCAACATCTCGGCCATGAGCTTCGGCGCCCTCAGCGCCAACGCCATTGCCGCCCTGAACCGGGGTGCGCGCATGGGCCGTTTTGCCCATGACACCGGCGAAGGCAGCATCAGCCCGTACCACCGCGAACATGGCGGTGACCTGATCTGGGAGATCGGCAGCGGCTACTTCGGTTGCCGCACCGAGGACGGCCGCTTCGACCCTCGACGCTTCGCCGAGCAGGCCCGCTCGCCGCAGGTGAAGATGATCGAGATCAAGCTCAGCCAAGGTGCCAAACCGGGCCACGGCGGCATCTTGCCAGGGCACAAGGTCAGCCCCGAAATTGCCGAAACCCGTGGTGTGCGCGTAGGCGAAGACTGCATCTCACCCGCGGCGCACAGCGCCTTCCGCACGCCAGTGGAATTGCTGCAGTTCGTTGCCAGCCTGCGTGAGCTGTCGGGTGGCAAACCCGTTGGCTTCAAGTTTTGCCTGGGCCACCCGTGGGAATTCATGGGTATCGCCAAAGCCATGCTGGCCACCGGTATCACCCCGGACTTCATCGTCGTGGATGGCAAGGAAGGCGGTACCGGCGCGGCACCCCGCGAGTTCAGCGACAATATGGGCGTGCCCATGCGTGAAGGCCTGATGTTCGTGCACAACACCTTGGTCGGCCTGAACCTGCGCTCCAGCATTCGCATTGGTGCGGCGGGCAAGATCGTCAGTGCCTTCGATATCGCCAGCGTGCTGGCCATCGGCGCGGACTGGGTCAATTCGGCACGCGGCTTCATGTTCGCCATTGGTTGCATCCAGTCGCAGAGCTGCCACACCAACAAATGCCCGACCGGCGTGGCCACGCAAGACCCGCTGCGCCAGCGTGCCCTGGTGGTGCCAGACAAGGCCGAGCGGGTAGCCAGCTTCCACCGCAACACACTGCATGCACTGGCCGAAATGCTGGCGGCGGCGGGCCTGGAACACCCCTCGGAGCTCAAGCCCAAGCACCTGGCGCGGCGCATCAGCCCCAGCGAAATCGGGTTGTTTTCGGACCTGCACACCTTCCTCAAGCCAGGCGAACTGCTCAGTGGCTCGATTGAAAGCGAGTTTTATGCGCGGATGTGGCGAATGGCACGCAGCGACAGCTTTGCACCGGAGAATGGAGAGGTGATGCCCATAATGGCAAAAGCGGTGCGCCGAAAAGAAACAGCCCCGGCATAAGCCAGGGCTGTTGATACATCAGACCAGGATCAGAAGATGCTGATCGGGTATTCAACGAATACGCGGACTTCGTTGCCGTCGTCGTTGTAACCGTTCTGCTGCACGGCGTTGTTGGTACGCACGAACGAGCTACGCAGCTTGATGGACAGGTCCTTGGCCGGGCCGTCCTGCACCACGTAACGGATCTGGTTGAAGATCTCGCGCTCTTTACCTTCGCCGAAGCCCTGCGGGTTGGCGACGTTGCGGGTGTTGATGTTGTCACCCACGACGTAGGCCAGCTTGTAGGTCAGGCCCGGGATGCCGTAGGCACCGAAGTCCAAGCCATAGCCCAGCTGCCAGGAGCGCTCGTCTTCGGCGTTGAAGTCAGACCAGTACGAGTTGGCCAGGTAGATGGTCGAACCACCGTCACCCACGCCACCGGCGTTCTGGTAGAAGCCGTAGTTGTAGCCAGTGCTGCCGGTGCTGCGCTGGTGGGCGAGGGTGAACGAGTGTGCACCGTACGCGTAAGTGGCAGCCAGGCTCCAGATGGTGTTGGAGTCGCCGTTCAGGCCGGCAGCCTGGACGTACTGCTTGTCGATGTCCGATTTGTAGCCGTTGAAGTCCAGGGTCAGGGACTGGTCGCTGGCAATCGGGAAGACGTAGTTCAAGCCCAGGTAGTGCTTCTTCATCACGTCTTCGGTGTCGGCGGTGTACAACGAAGCGGTGAAGTTGTCGGTGAACTTGTAGCTACCACCGAAGACGTTGATCGACTTCAGACCGCCACTATCGCGGCCCTCGGCACTTTTGCGCGCTTCCTGGGTGAAGCGACCGGCGTTCAGTTCCAGGCCCTGGATCTCTTTGGAAGTGATCAGGGTACCGGTGTAGCTTTCTGGCAGCAGACGCGCATCGTCGTATTGCAGCACTGGCAGTGCTGGCATCTGGTCACCGTACTTCAGCACGGTGTTGGAGATGCGGAACTTGACCGCTGCACCGGCGCGGGCCAGGTTGTGCGGCGAGCTGGCGTTGCCTTCGGCGTTGGTGGTTTCGTGCGGCTTGAAGAAGTCGACGCCGCCGCCACCGTTGTGGCCTTTGCCGCCATCAAGGCGAACAGCGTACAGGCCGAATGCATCGACGCCGACGCCAACGGTGCCCTGGGTGAAACCGGAGTTGAAGGTGCCGATGAACGCCTGGCCCCATTCGATCTGGTCGTCGGTGCCGTGCTTCTTGTCACGGTTGATGTAGGCGTTGCGCAGAAGGACGTTGGCGTGGCTGTCCTCGATGAAGCCCTTGCTGTCGGCCTGGTCATTGGCCTGTGCCTGGGTCGCGGCGATCATCGCCAGGGCGACCAGGCTGATCCTGGTTTTCAACATGTTGTTTTCCTTATTTCTTAATCAAAAACGCTCTGCACTATGACGCCAGGAACCAACGCCCCTTCGTAGGTTCGACGCTATGCGGATCCAGCCTGGTGGGCCTGCCGGTAAGTACACGGCGGCCCTTGGCAGCAGCTTGGCCAAGATCATGGCCAGCAGGCGTTGGCCGAATCCTAGCCGTGTGCGATTACAAATGTCAAAAAGTCGTGAAATGCAGGTTGATATAACCAAAATGACCGGTAGGTCTGGTGCATTTTCACGCCACCTTGCGCTATCAGTGGGCAATTTATCTTGTGCCGGAAAAGGCCTTTTGATCGAACGGACAAATTCCCTGCGAAGGGCGATTTCGCAGCAGAAGAACCTGTTACAAATAGACACATATGTAAAGACAAGCCTTTACAAATACCCAAGCAAGAGCAAATAGCAAGCATTACCATTCGCACCTCTTTTTCACCTGCCCGGTCCGGATGTGCCCATGCTTGTACCCTGCCGCCTTTCCCCTCTCACGCTTGGCCTGTCGCTGCTGTTCAGCGCCAGCCTGGCCAGTGCCGCCACCACCACGCTGCCGGAGTCGTCGGTTACCGCCGACAGCGAACGCGAGAAGGACAACCCGCGTGTCAAAGAGGTGAGCACCGCCACCCGCACCTCGACGCCAGTGCGTTACGTGCCTCAGGCGATCGACACGGTGAAAACCGCCAACGTGCTGGACTACGGCAGCAACACCCTGGGCAAGGCGCTGGAAGGCATCCCCAACGTCAGCAGTGGCGCCGACACCCGTTTCGACAGCGTGCGCATCCGTGGCTTCGAGGCCAGCAACGACTTCTACCTGGACGGCATTCGCGACGACAGCCAGTACATCCGCGACCTGCACAACATCGAGCGGGTCGAGGTACTGAAAGGGCCAGCAGCAGTGCTGTACGGCCGTGGCAGCCAGGGCGGTATCGTCAACAGGGTCAGCAAGGCGCCAGAACCTGGCCGCCGCTCGACCATCGAAGCACAGGCCGGCAGCGAAGACCTGCGCAGCCTGTATGCCGACCTCAGCGCCGACCCCAGCGACACCGTCAGCCTGCGCCTGAACATGGGCAACCAGGACAACAACAGCTTCCGCGACGGGATCGACGGTAGCCGCCAGTTGTTCGCCCCGTCGATCAGCTGGCAGATCAACCCAGACCTGAACTGGCTGGTGCAGTACGAATACAGCCGCTACAACCGCACCCCGGACCGCGGGATCCCCGGGGTCAACGGTCGCCCGGCCGACGTCAGCCGTGGTACCACCTACGGCGACCAGCGCGACTACATCGATGACCGCGCCCAGTCCCTGCGCTCACGCCTGAACTACCAGCTGAACGAAACCTGGCAGCTGCGCCATACCTTGGGCCTGTTCAAGCTCGACAGTGAGTTCGACAACACCTATGTCACGGGCTACAACGCCGGCACCAATGTCCTGACCCGCCAGCGCTGGCAGCAGGACCTGAACACCCGCAACCTGTTCAACAACCTGGAGGCTGAGGGCGACTTCGATACGTTGGGCCTGGAGCACAAGCTGCTGCTGGGCCTGGAGATCGGTAACCAGAAGCGAGACCCGGTGCTGTATAGCGCCGTTAGTCAGCCGCTTCCGGGCTTGGGAAGACCTGGCAACAACCAGCAGCACAATGGCAAGCTGTTGCTGTCGAGTGACAACCACACCGTGGTCGATAGCCGCGGCCTTTACCTGCAAGACCAGATCCGCCTGAACGATCAATGGCAAATCCTGGCTGGCGTGCGCTTCGACCAGTTCGACGTGGAAACCACCAACAAGGATGGCGTGCGCGAACCGCAGGACAGCAACAGCACCAGCCCGCGTCTGGGCGTGGTCTACACGCCATGGCGTGACCATTCGTTCTACGCCTCGTGGAGCAAGACCTTCTCGCCGGTGGGCGGCGGCCTGATCGGCATCACCCCGGGTGCGCCGGGCAACGGTAACGAAGCCAAGCCGGAAGAGACTCGCCAGAAAGAAATCGGGGTGAAAAGCGACTGGCTCGACCAACGCCTGACCACCACCCTGGCCGTCTACGAGCTTGAACTGTACAACCGCCGCACCCGTGATCCGGAAAACCTGAATAACATCTTGCTTAGCGGCTTGCAGCGCTCGCGCGGCATCGAGCTGACGGCCACCGGCAACATCGTCGGCAACTGGTATGTACGCGGCGGCATCGGCCTGCAGGATGCGATCATCGTCGAGGACAACAACGGCCAGGAAGGTAACCGCATCAACGATGTGGCCAAGCGCAATGGCAGCCTGTTCATCACCTGGAAACCGGAGCTGGGCTGGTATGCCGAAACCGGCCTGACGCTGGTGGGTGAACGTTACGCAGACAACCAGAACACCACGGTGCTGCCGGGGTATGGCCGCTGGGATGCGCTGGCGGGGTACCGCACCCATGACTGGGATGTGCGGGCGGCGTTGAGCAACATTGCCGACAAGACCTACTACAGCTCGGCGACCAGTGCTGCACAGATCATGGTTGGGGATCCACGCAGCCTGGTGGTGACGGGTAGCTACAGCTTCTGATCTTTAGCCTGTGCCGGCCTCTTCGCGGGCATGCCCGCTCCCACAGGGCCTCCACAAGTCTGGAAGACGATGGAAATCCCTGTGGGAGCGGGCGCGCCCGCGAAGAGGCCGGCACAGGTTTAAGCGATCGATCAGTGCCACACCCCCATCAACGCCTGCATTTCTGCATCGCTGATCAGCCCCTGGGGGTAGCGCCCTGCAAGCAGCCGCTGTGGGTCGGTCGTCCTGACCTTGTTGCTTCCATGGTGCTTCAACCACTTCGCAACCCGCTTGAGCGATTGGTGATTCACTGCCGATGGGCGCAATGCCGACTCACTTGCTGCGTTCATTTCTACACGTACTCCCTGGCCCGTGAGCGGCAAATTTACGTAAGTATTGTTACAGATCCGAGAGCGCGACCTGGCCGAGCTATCTGTTTGAAAAGCAATACAAAACGTATGCCACCCTGGCCTCCGGCCATCGCCCGAAAAAAAAGGCCCGTCACATGACGGGCCTCTTCATTCGCTCCGCGCTCAGCGCTTGACCGGCGCCGGCTGCTGCTGGGTCAGGCAGTGAATGTTGCCACCGCCCAACAACAGCTCACGACCCGGGATCATCACCACCTCGTGGTCGGGGAAGATCTTCGCCAGGATCGCTCTGGCTTCGGCATCTGCCGGGTCATCGAAGCTTGGCGCGATGATGCCACCGTTGACGATCAGGAAGTTCACGTACGAACCGGCCAGGCGCACCGACGGGTCACGCTCCTGGCTGCCGGCCACATGATCGACACCGGCACACTCTTCAGCCGTGGCGAACAGCGGGCCCGGAATCGGCATTTTATGCACGATGAACTCACGGCCCTTGGCATCGCGGGTGTTCTTCAGCACCTCCATGGCCGCGTGGCAGCGCGCATAGTTGGGGTCGTTGGAATCATCGGTCCAGGCCAGTAACACTTCGCCTGGGCGCACGTAACAGCAGAAGTTGTCGACGTGGCCGTCGGTTTCGTCGTTGTAGAGGCCATCCGGCAGCCACACCACAGTGTCGACCGCCAGCTGGTCGCGCAGCACCGCTTCGATCTGCTCGCGGTTCAGGTGCGGGTTGCGGTTACGGTTGAGCAGGCATTCCTCGGTGGTGATCACGGTGCCTTCACCGTCCACGTGAATCGAGCCGCCCTCAAGCACGAAGCCTTCGGTGTGGTAGCGCTGGCAGCGCTCCATCTCCAGCACTTTGGCGGCCAGCTCCTCGTCACGGTTCCAGGGTGCATACAGGCCGCCATCGAAGCCGCCCCAGGCATTGAAGCCCCAGTCCACACCACGCACTTCACCCTGGTCGTTGATGACGAAGGTGGGGCCGGTGTCACGCACCCAGGCGTCATCGTTGCTGATTTCGACTACGCGAATGTTCGGCTGGTCGAGCTGGCGGCGGGCATTTTCGTACTGGCCGGCAGAGGCTGCGACGGTCACAGGCTCGAAGCGGGCAATGGCCTTGGCCAAGGTGACGTGGGCTGCCTGGGCAGGCTTACCACCCAGGCGCCAGTTGTCCGGGCGCTCCGGCCAGACCATCCACACCTGGGTTTGCGGGGCCCACTCGGCGGGCATGTGGAAACCATCGGCACGGGGCGTGGTGTTGAGGGTTTTCATGGGTGACCTCTGTGATGGCCCTGAGCCGGACTGTGCTGGGGCGTTTGTGAATTTATAACCGATATATATCGACATTTAAAGCCCGGCAGTCGGGACTTTTCCGCTAAAACGACAAGCTTGTACCGATAACAATCGAATCTAATCTGCCCTTGTCTGGTGCCGATAACAGTCTGACGTCTACCATAGCCACACCTTATGCATCCTGTTACAGCTCCCAGCGGAAAATTCCAGCGGGGCCGACTAGGGTCAATACTTGGGCAACGGGCCAGCGAGCCACTATGAACATCATTCCTACTGCAATACCTGAAGTACTGATTATCGAGCCGAAGGTTTTCGGTGACAGCCGTGGTTTTTTCTTCGAAGCATTCAACGCGCGTGAGTTCGCACGGCAAACCGGCGTGAATGCCGAATTCGTCCAGGACAACCACTCACGCTCCATCAAGGGCGTACTGCGCGGGCTGCATTACCAGGTGAAAAACACCCAAGGCAAACTGGTGCGCGTGGTGCAGGGGGAAATACGTGATATCGCCGTTGACGTGCGCAAAAGCTCGCCAACGTTCGGCCAATGGGTCGCCGTGCATCTGTCGGCCGACAATCACCGTCAACTGTGGATTCCACCCGGTTTCGCCCATGGCTTTGCAGTAATGAGCGAGTCGGCCGAGTTTCTCTACAAGACCACCGACTACTACAACCCGGACGCCGATCGCTGCATACGCTGGGACGACCCCCAACTGGCAATCAACTGGGGGCTGCAGCAACCCCCGGTGCTATCAGACAAGGACAAGGTCGGCCTGCCACTGGCAGAGGCGGAACTGCTGCCTTAACTAGCGCATAATTGCGCCAGACTTTTCTGGCGCATTTACGTGATGATTGCAAAACCCACGCCCCCACGCCGTCCCCGCTGGCGCAGCCTGGCCCTGTTGGCCCTGTGCCTGGCCCCGCTCCTGTGGCCCCTGCACCACCTGGCCGAGCGTTACTACCAGGATGAACTGGCCTCGCAGAACCGCCAGACCCTCGACCTGTACGTCGCCAACCTGCTCGGCACCCTGCACCGTTATGAAACCCTGCCACAAATCCTTGGCGACCTGCCGGCGCTGCGGGGTGTACTGGCCGACCCGTTCCGCCTGGAAGCAGTAACCAACGCCAACCGCCTGCTCAAGGACATCGTGCAGCAGACCGGCGCCGAGGTGATGTACCTGATGGACATCAGCGGCAACACCCTGGCCGCGTCCAACTGGGACAAGCACGACAGCTTCGTCGGCCGCAATTTCGCCTTCCGCCCCTACTTCAACGAAGCCATGGCCGGCCACCTGGGCCGTTTTTTCGGCCAGGGCACCACCTCGGCCAAGCGCGGCTACTTCTTTGCCGCCGCCGTGCGGGACCGTGAGCGTGTCGTTGGCGTGCTGGTGGTGAAGGTTGACCTCGACCACACCGAGACCCTCTGGGGCCGTACCCCCGAGCAGTTGTTGCTGACCGACCACAATGGCGTGGTCATCCTCACCTCGCGGCCTGACTGGCGGTTCCGCGCTACCCGTGTGCTGACCGAAGCCGAACGCCAGGCCATCATCGCCATCCAGCCCTACCCGACCCAGGCACCGCAACCCCTGATGCTCAACCCGGATGCCTGGATCACCCAGACCCGCGATATCAAGGAAACCGGCTGGCAAGTGAGCATTCTCGCCCCTCGCCTACTGGTCGACCGTTCGGTACAGACGGTAATGGCCATCGGCGCAGGCACCCTGCTGGTGGTGATGCTGTTGGCCGGGCTGGTGATGCAGCGGCGCCGCCACTACATCGACCGTATCGACTTCGAGGCCCGTGGCCGCCAGCAGCTGGAAAAGCGTGTGGCCGAACGTACGGCCGACCTCGAAGGCCTCAACTCCCGCCTCAAAAGCGCCGTGCTGGAGCGCGAGAACGCTCAGCAGGAAGCGGTGCGTGCCCAGGACGAACTGGTGCAGGCCGGCAAACTGTCGGTTCTCGGCACCATGTCGGCCAGCATCAGCCATGAGCTGAACCAGCCACTGGCGGCCATCCGCAGTTATGCGGAAAACGCCGAGATCCTGCTCGACCACCAACGCACCGAAGACGCCCGCGGCAACCTCAAGCTGATTGGCGAACTGACCGGACGTATGGCCTCGATCATTGCCCACCTGCGCGCCTTCGCCCGCCGCGACCGGCACGCCCCGGAGAGCGTAGCCCTGCAACCTGCTCTGGACGATGCCCTGGCGCTGCTGGCCAAGCGCCGCCGGGCCATGGCCGTGGAGCTGATCCGCGACCTGCCCGAGGCCACCTTGTGGGTACAAGCCGGCGAAACCCGCCTGCGTCAGGTATTGGGCAACCTGCTGGCCAACGCCCTCGACGCCCTGACCGAAAAAGCCAACCCGCGCCGCTTGTGGCTAAGTGCCGAGCAACGTGATGACTGCGTCTACCTGTACATCCGCGACAACGGCCCCGGCTTCAGCCGCCAGGCCCTGGAGCGCGCCAAGGAGCCATTCTTCACCACCAAGACCCGCACCCAGGGCCTGGGCCTGGGCCTGGCCATCTGTGAAAGCCTGATGCGTGCCCTGGGCGGTGAACTGCTGCTGGCCAACCACCCGGAAGGCGGCGCGCTGCTGACCTTGCAACTGCGTGTGGCCGCGCCTGGCGCTACTTTGCCCAATTCGGAGGACCCCTCGGCATGACCACCGAGACACTGATCGACAGCCGAGCCCAGGTCATCCTGGTCGACGATGACCCGCACCTGCGCCAGGCACTGAGCCAGACCCTGGACCTGGCCGGTCTCAAGGTGGTCGCGCTGGCCGATGCCCAAGGCCTGGCCGACCGTATCGAGGCCGATTGGCCCGGCGTGGTGGTCAGCGACATTCGCATGCCCGGCATCGATGGCTTGCAACTGCTGGAGCAATTGCATGGCCGCGACAGTGAGCTACCGGTGCTGCTGATTACCGGCCACGGCGATGTGCCGCTGGCGGTGCAGGCGATGCGCGCCGGGGCTTATGACTTTCTGGAAAAACCCTTTGCCACAGACGCCCTGCTCGACAGCGTGCGCCGCGCCCTGGCCCTGCGCCGCCTGGTGCTGGAAAACCGCAGCCTGCGCCTGGCGCTGAGCGACCGCCAGCAACTGGCCACCCGACTGGTAGGCCATTCGCCATCCATGCTGCGCCTGCGCGAACAGATCGGCGCCTTGGCCGGTACCCGCGCCGATGTGCTGATTTTGGGTGAAACCGGCGCAGGCAAGGAGGTAGTGGCCCGCGCCCTGCACGATCTGTCCAGCCGCCGCGAGGGGCCGTTCGTGGCAATCAATGCCGGCGCACTGGCCGAGTCGGTGGTCGAGAGCGAACTGTTCGGCCATGAGCCGGGCGCATTCACCGGCGCGCAGAAGCGCCGCATCGGCAAGTTCGAGTTTGCCAACGGCGGCACGCTGTTCCTCGACGAAATCGAGAGCATGAGCCTGGATGTGCAGGTGAAGCTGCTGCGCATGCTGCAAGAGCGGGTAGTCGAACGCCTGGGCGGCAACCAGTTGATCCCGCTGGACATCCGTATCATTGCCGCAACCAAGGAAGACCTGCGCCAGTCTGCCGACCAAGGCCGCTTCCGCGCTGACCTGTACTACCGCCTGAACGTGGCACCGCTGCGTATTCCACCGCTGCGCGAACGCGGCGACGACATTCTGGTGCTGTTCCAGCACTTCGCCGACGCTGCCAGCCAGCGTCATGGCCTGCCACCGCACACCCTGCAACCGGCCCAGCGCGCCGTGCTGCTGCGCCACGACTGGCCAGGCAATGTACGCGAGCTGCAGAACGCGGCCGAGCGCTTCGCCCTTGGCCTGGAACTGGCCCTGGACGGTCAGGCGCCACCGGCAGCAGTCCCTGCAGCGCCCGTGCTGATTGGCAACCTGAGCGAACAGGTCGAGCAGTTCGAACGCTCGCTGATCGCTGCCGAACTGGCCCAGCCACACAGCTCCATGCGCAGCCTGGCCGAGGCGCTGGGCATCCCCCGCAAGACCCTGCACGACAAGCTGCGCAAGCACGGCTTGAGCTTTGACGGCGGCAGCGGCGGGCATGACGACCATGAGGACAACCGTTGATGAACACCGATAGCCAATACCTGCAGTCCGTCCTGCACGGCGACATCCCCCTGACCCGCGAAATGGGGCTGGAAGTACTCGACTGGCAGCAGCACACCCTGCGCCTGCAATTGCCACTGGCGGCCAACGTCAACCACAAGAGCACCATGTTCGGCGGCAGTTTGTACTGCGCAGCGGTGCTGGTGGGTTGGGGCTGGCTGCACCTGCGTCTGCGTGAGCTGGGGATCGATGACGGGCATATCGTCATCCAGGAGGGGCAGATCAGTTACCCACTGCCGGTTACCGGTGCGGCGGTGGCGCGCTGCGCGGCGCCGGATGAGAAAACCTGGGAGCGGTTCGTGAACATGTACCAGCGTCGCGGGCGGGCGCGCTTGACGCTGGAGACCACGGTGAGCAATGTCGGGAGTGACGAGCCTGCCGTGAAGTTCAGTGGCCAGTACGTGCTGCACCGCTGACTGCGGATAAATACTGATGCCTGTCAGTTAGTGCTGTTGGGGCTGCTGCGCAGCCCATCGCCGGCAAGCCAGCTCCCACAGGGCAGCGCCATGCTGAGAGTCTGCGCAGTACTTGTGGGAGCTGGCTTGCCGGCGATGGGCCGCAAAGCGGCCCCAGCGATATAGGCGGCGAAGCTGAAATCCTGAGCTCCCACAGAGTGTGGTGATACCTGTCAGATCAGCTTCAGGAAGGCCTGGCGCCACGTAGCATTGGCCGGCAATGCCAGGAAATACGGATTCAGCAGCGACTCCCGCGCCGGGTACCGGAACGGCAAACCATCCAAACCGATCACTTCGCCACCGGCCCCTTCCACCACCCCCTGCGCCGCCGCAGTATCCCACTGCGAAGTCGGCGCCAGGCGCGGATAGCAATCGGCACTACCCTCAGCCAACAGGCAGAACTTCAGCGAACTGCCGATATTGGCCAGCTCCAGCTCCCCCACCGCAGCACCCAGCCCGGCCAACAGCGCTTCCTGCTCCGGGCTGGAATGCCGACGGCTGGCAACTACGGTGAAACGCTCGTCCACAGCGGGTGCGTTACGCACCTGGATCGGCTGTGCTGCCTCACCGGCCTCCGCACGCCAAGCCCCCAAACCCCGCCCACCAAAGTAGCAGCGCCCATTGGTCGGCATCGACACCACGCCAAACACCACCTCACCGTTTTCCACCAGCGCGATGTTGACCGTGAACTCCTCACTGCCCGCGATGAATTCCTTGGTGCCATCCAGCGGGTCGACCAGCCACCAGCGGCTCCAGCCCTGGCGCTCGGCCAACGGAATGTTGCAGTCTTCTTCGGACAACACCGGAATGTGCGGGGCCAGCGCCAACAGGCCATCGGCAATTACCCGGTGCGCTGCCAGATCGGCGGCGGTTACCGGCGAGTCATCAGCCTTGTTGGTAACCGCTACATCGGCACGCCAGAACGGCAGGATCGCCTCGCCCGCCGTCAGCGCCAGCTTGACCACTTCGTGCATCAGTTGCAGGTCGTTCATAGCTCCAGCAGCCCCCGCTGGATAAGCAGGTCACGCGCCAGGTACAGCGCCGCCAAGGCACGTCCTTCGGTGAACTGCGGGTGCATGGCCAATGCCGACAGCTCGCGCAGGTTGACCTTGTCGACCCGCATCGGCTCTGGCTCGTCGCCTTCCAGACGTTCTTCGTACAGGTCGCTGGCCAACACCACCTGGATCTTCTGGCTCATGTAGCCCGGCGACAGCGACAGCTCGGTCAGGTGCTCCAGCTGACGCGCGCCAAAACCGGCTTCTTCCTTGAGCTCCCGGTCGGCGGCCGCCAGCACGTCTTCGCCCGGTTCGATCAGGCCTTTGGGCAACGACAGCTCGTACTCATCGGTGCCACCGCAGTATTCCTCCACCAGCACAGCGTGCTCGGCGTCGAGCATGGCCACGATCATCACCGCACCATAGCCGTTACCCCGGCCCACCAAACGCTCGTAGGTACGTTCGTTGCCATTGCTGAAGCGCAATTGCACGGCTTCGACGCGAAACAGGCGGCTGCTGGCGACGATTTCGCGGCTGAGGACGGTGGGTTTCTGGCGCATGGGGCGGCTCCTTGGCGTGAACGGGTTACTATACCGTGGCTTGCCGACTGAACGAGAGTTTCCCATGCCTGTTCTTCCCTGGTCTGCCATCGATACCGTCCTGCTGGACATGGACGGCACCCTGCTCGACCTGCACTACGACAACCGCTTCTGGCTGGAGCACCTGCCCCAACGCTATGCCGAGCTGCACGGGGTAAGCCGGGCCATGGCGGAAATGGAGCTGCAGCCGCTGTTCGAACGCAATGCCGGCACGCTGAACTGGTATTGCCTGGACTTCTGGAGCCGCGAGTTGCGCCTGCCGATTCGCGAGCTGAAGCAGGAAATCGCCGACCTGATTGCCCTGCGGCCGGATGCCGATACTTTCCTGGCGGCGATTCGCCAAGCCGGCAAGCGGGTGGTGATGATTACCAACGCGCATCGTGATTCGCTGTCGCTGAAGCTGGAACGGGTGGAACTGGCGCCGTATTTCGAGCGGCTGATCAGCTCACACGATTATGGCTACCCGAAAGAGAGCCCGCAGTTCTGGGATGCGTTGCAGGCGGATATCGGCTTTGAGCCGGCGCGCAGCCTGTTTATCGATGACACGTTGGCCATACTGCGCAGTGCGCGGCGGTTTGGTGTGGGGCATTTGTTGGCGGTGCGCCAGCCGGATAGCCAGGCTGGGCCACGGGATACCGAAGAGTTTGCCGCAGTCGAGGATTACCGGGAACTATTGGTAGGCCTGTGAGGGCCTCTTCGCGGGCTCGCCCGCTCCCACAGGTACAGCGCCACATTCACGACTGGCGCTGTACCTGTGGGAGCGGGCAAGCCCGCGAATGGGCCGGTACAGGCGGAAGAAATCATTCAGGAATACGAAGCTCCTGCCCCGGATAGATCTTGTCCGGGTGCGACAGCATCGGCTTGTTGGCCTCGAAGATCTTGTTGTACTGGTTGGCATTGCCATAGACCGCCAAAGAAATGGCCGACAGCGTGTCGCCCTTCTTCACCGTAACAAACCTGGCCGCCACCACCACCGGCCCGGTTACGGTAATCTGGTCCTCCACACTTGCAACGCCATTGATGTTGCCGGCGGCGAGAATGATCTTCTCCTTCTCCTCCTGGCTGGCCACCTCACCCTTGAGGATAATCTTGTCACCCTCTACAGTGGCACTGATGTTCGGGTTGCCCAGGCCGACACTTTCCACGTGTTTTTTCAACTGCTCTTCGGCATTGGCGTTACCGGGGGTCAGCAGGTCGATCAACTTCTCGCCGGCTTCCTTCACGAAACTGAACAGGCTCATTGCGTTCTCCTTGTTGACGAAACCTCGGACACAGCAGTCTAGGCCAGCTTTTCCCCTCCTGCCCCTGTGCGACCAATCGACGCGGTCTATCAAGGCATAGACCCTAGCGATTAGACGCCGCCGGCCCGCAAGCCTAGGCTTGTGCTATCAGAAAGCCGCCGGTATTCAACGCCTCCGATGAACAGCAAACCTCCGGTCTGCGCGGCCTCATCGCCCTTGTCCATGCCCGCCGCCAGCAACACCTACGATTACGTCCAGCTCAGTGACGCCAAACGTGACAGCACGCCGCTGGCCGAAGAAGTAGCCCTGGCCATCGTCTACAACGGCCTCAACCAGGCAGTGATGCTGGTCAGCCCCACCGACCTGGAAGACTTCGCCGTAGGCTTCAGCGTCGGTAGCGGCATTGTCGAAGGCACGGCCGAAATCTACGACCTGAAGCTCTCCGGCAGTGGTTCGGCAATGTACGCCGACCTTGAAATCTCCAGCCGGGCCTTCTGGAACCTGAAAAACCAGCGCCGGCAACTGGCCGGCACCAGTGGTTGCGGCCTGTGTGGGGTCGAAGCGCTGGAGCAGGCCCTGCCGGACCTGGCCGTGCTGCCCGGTGCGCCCTTGCCCCCGGCCCAGTGGCTGGCCGGCCTGCGTGAGCGTATCGATGCCTTCCAGCCGTTGGGCCAGCATTGCGGCGCCGTACATGCTGCGCTGTTCATGGACCGCCATGGCAAATTGCTGCTCGGCCGCGAAGACATCGGCCGGCACAACGCCCTCGACAAGCTGATCGGCGCACTGCTGCGCCAAGGCATCGACAGCCAGGGCGGCCTGGCCATCGTCACCAGCCGCTGCAGCCTGGAGCTGATCCAGAAGGTGCTGCGTGCCGGCATCCAGACCCTGGTCAGCCTGTCGGCACCCACCGGCCTTGCCCTGCAATGGGCGCGCAAGCACAACCTCAACCTCATCCATTTGCCCAAGCACAGCGCACCGCGGGTCTACAGCCCAGCGGCGGAGTCGTAACAGCCGTGACCTCGTACCAGCACCTTCCGGACAACGCCCCAGCCTCCACCCCTCGCTACAAGCCCTACCACGGCCCCGCCGGTGGCTGGGGCGCACTGCGCAGCGTGGCCAAGGCCTGGGTCGGCAGCGACAACGCGCTGAAGAACATTCGCGCCCTGCTCAAGACCAACCAGAACGGCGGCTTCGACTGCCCGGGCTGCGCCTGGGGCGACTCGCCGGAAAGCGGCATGGTCAAGTTCTGCGAGAACGGCGCCAAGGCGGTGAACTGGGAGGCGACCAAGCGCCGCGTGGATGCCGCCTTCTTTGCCCGTTACAGCGTCACCTCGCTGCTGCAGCAGAGCGACTACTGGCTGGAGTACCAAGGCCGGTTGACCGAGCCAATGGTCTACGACGCCCCCAGCGATCGCTACCAACCCATCAGCTGGGATGCTGCCTTCGCCCTGATCGCCCGCGAGCTGAACAAACTGGCCAACCCTGACCAGGCCGAGTTCTATACCTCGGGGCGCGCCAGCAACGAAGCGGCGTACCTGTACCAGCTTTTCGTCCGTGCTTACGGCACCAACAACTTCCCCGACTGCTCGAACATGTGCCACGAAGCCAGTGGCGTCGCCCTGGGGCAGAGCGTCGGTGTCGGCAAGGGCACCGTCACCTTCGACGACTTCGAGCATGCCGATGCGATTTTCGTCTGGGGCCAGAACCCGGGCACCAACCACCCACGCATGCTCGACCCGCTGCGCGATGCGGTGAAGCGTGGCGCCCAGGTGGTGTGCATCAACCCGCTCAAGGAACGTGGCCTGGAGCGCTTCCAGCACCCGCAAAACCCGCTGGAGATGCTCACCAACAGCGACCGGCCGACCAACACCGCTTTCTTCCGCCCGGCGCTGGGTGGCGACATGGCGATGCTGCGCGGCATGGCCAAGTTCGTCCTGCAGTGGGAACGCGAGGCCCAGGCCAAAGGCGAACCGGCCGTGTTCGACCATGCCTTTATCGCCGAGCATGGCCACGGCGTCGACGAGTACCTGGCAGTGGTGGATGCCACACCCTGGGAACACATCCAGGCACAGTCCGGCCTGACACTGGCGGATATCGAACTGGCCGCGCGCATGTACTGCCGTGGCAAACGGGTGATCATGTGCTGGGCGATGGGCATCACCCAGCACCGCCACTCGGTGCCGACCATCCAGGAAATCGTCAACCTGCAGATGCTGCGCGGCAACATTGGCGCACCAGGCGCAGGCCTGTGCCCGGTACGCGGGCACAGCAACGTGCAGGGTGACCGCACCATGGGCATCAACGAACGCCCACCGGTAGCGCTGCTGGATGCCATCGAAAAACGCTTCGGCTTCCCCGTACCGCGGCACAACGGCCACAACACCGTCGAAGCGATCCACGCCATGCTGGAGGGCCGATCCAAGGTATTCATCGGCCTGGGCGGCAACTTCGCCCAAGCCACGCCGGATACCGAACGTACCGCCCAGGCGCTGCGCAACTGCGAACTGACCGTGCACATCAGCACCAAGCTCAACCGCAGCCACCTGGTGCATGGCAAGCAGGCGCTGATCCTGCCGTGCCTGGGCCGCACCGACATCGACCTGCAAGCCGACGGGCCGCAGGCGGTAACGGTGGAAGACTCGTTCAGCATGGTCCATGCCTCCAACGGCCAACTGAAACCCCTGTCGACGCACATGCGCTCGGAACCGGCAGTGGTAGCCGGCATTGCCGCCGCCACCCTGGGCAAGCAACCGGTGGACTGGCACTGGCTGGTGGCCGACTACGGCCGTATTCGCGACCTGATCGGCGATACCATCGCGGGCTTCAGTAATTTCAACCAGCGCCTGCAACACCCCGGTGGCTTCTACCTGGGTAACAGCGCCGCCAGCCGCGAGTGGAAGACCAGCACCGGCCGCGCCAACTTCAAGGCCAACCTGTTGCCGGATACGTTGCTCGACGAACGCGTGCGCGCCAGCGGCCAACTGCCGGATCTGATCATGCAGTCGATGCGTTCGCACGATCAGTACAACACCACCATCTACGGCCTGGACGACCGTTATCGTGGTGTGCGCGGCCAGCGCGAGGTGCTGTTCGCCAACGAAGCCGACATCATCCGCCTGGGCTTCCAGCCGGGGCAGAAAGTGGACATCGTCTCGTTGTGGGGGGATGAGCATGTGCGCCGGGTGCAGGGCTTCACCCTGCTGGCCTTCGACATCCCGGCCGGGCAGGCGGCGGCGTACTACCCCGAGGTGAACCCGCTGGTGCCGCTGGAGAGCATTGGCGATGGCAGCCATACGCCAACCTCGAAGTTCATCGCCATCAAACTGGAGCGGGCGCAGGACGACGGGCGTATCCTGTAAAAACGAAAAAAGCCCTGTTCCGTAACGGTTCAGGGCTTTGTCATAAAGGTCTCAGACAGCCGAAAATCGATAAAGTTTCACAGCAAATACAGTAACTTAGAGAATTGTGTACAACTCGTGTTACTCGTCGGATTTCGTTTGCCAGCCACGCCGCTTAGCCTCAAATTCGCCTCGTCATCCTTATGAGGCTCTCTTGATGAAGAAGTACTCCTCGATTCTGTTGTTGTCTTTTAGCTTGCTCAGCGGCGTGGCCATGGCAGGCGGCACCACCGAGGCCGGCATTGGCGGCGCATTGGGTGGGGTACTGGGCTCAGTGGTGGGCAACTCCATCGGTGGTAGCACCGGTGGCGCCATTGGTGCCGGTCTTGGCGGCGCAGCCGGCGGTGCCTTGGGCGCCGACAAGCGCCAGCGCGGTGAGGCCGCTATCGGCGGCGCACTGGGCGCTGCAGGCGGTAACGTGGTCGGTCGCTCGGTGGGCGGCACCACTGGTAGCTACATTGGCGCAGCAGCCGGCGGTGGTGCCGGTGGCGCACTGGGTAACTACATGGGCAACAAGGCCGACGAAGACGAGCGCCACGAGAACCGCCGCTACCGTCGCGACTATGACGACCGTCGTCACTACGACCGTGGCCACCACTACGGCCACCGCAAGCACAAGCGCCACTGGCGCGACTAATGCCTGAGGGCCTCGCCCCGGCAACAAAAGCCCCGCCCCTGCCGGCGGGGCTTTTTTATGCCTGTGGTTCCAGCACCAGGCCGGACAGGATCACCTGCAGCGCCTCTGGCAGCGTCACAGGCCGGCCACTGGCCCGTTCGATGAACACCTGCACCACCGTGCCTGCCGCGCACGCCTCTGGTTCGCCCGGGCGGAACAGCGCCAGGCGGTACTCCACCGTGCTGCCCGCCAGGCGCGTTATCCCCAAGCCCACCTCCAGTACATCCGGGAAGCCCGGCAGCGCGTAGAAGTCCGCCGCCGAACTGACCACGAAGGCCGCCAGCTCACCGTCACGCAGGTCCAGCTCGGCCTGCTCTACAAGAAACGCTTGAATGGCCGTCTCGAAGAAACCGTGCACGGTGGCGCCGGCGATATGGCCGTTCAGGTCGTTGTCCTGAGGGCGGGTAAGGATGGGGTGGAAGTGGGAGAAGGCAGTGCGCTGAGGGGATTCGGTCATCTGTCTGGCTCTTGTCTTCGCAATGGATGCTGACAGTGAAACAGAATTTCCGGACTTTGGCTGCCTGCGATCCGTTGTGGGAGCGGCCTTGCGTCGCGAAAGGGCTGCAGAGCAGCCCCGGCAATCTATACATCACTGAAATCCTGGGGCTGCTACGCAGCCCTTTCGCGACGCAAGGCCGCTCCCACAATGACCGTGCTGATTAGCAGGAACAAAAAAGCCGCCCCTAAGGGCGGCTTTCTCGTTGCGGCTAGGCTCAGCTTACAGCTGTGGGCCAGCAGCCTTGATGGCGTCGGAAACTTCGAACTTCTTGAAGTTTTCGATGAACAGCTTGGCCAGGCCTTTGGCGGCCTCGTCGTAGGCCGCTTTGTCAGCCCAGTTGGTGCGCGGGTTGAGCAGCTCGGTTTCAACGCCCGGAACGGCCTTTGGCACGTCCAGGTTGATGATGTCCAGGTGCTCGGTTTCAGCACCGACCAGCGCGCCGCTCTGGATCGCAGCGATCACCGCACGGGTAGTCGGGATGCTGAAGCGCTTGCCAACGCCGTAGCCACCGCCGGTCCAGCCGGTGTTGACCAGGTAGACCTTGGAGTTGAAGCCGTTGATACGCTTGATCAGCAGCTCGGCATACTCGCCAGCCGGGCGCGGGAAGAACGGTGCGCCGAAGCAGGTGGAGAAGGTCGACTTGATGCCGCCGCCCGAGCCCATTTCGGTCGAACCGACCAGCGCGGTGTAGCCGGACAGGAAGTGGTAGGCCGCCTGCTCGTTGTTCAGGATCGAAACGGGTGGCAGAACACCGGTCAGGTCGCAGGTCAGGAAGATGACTGCGTTAGGCTCGCCGCCCAGGTTCGCTTCGGAACGCTTGGCAACGTGCTCCAGCGGGTAGGCCGCACGGCTGTTCTGGGTCAGGCTGACATCGGTGTAGTCGGCGTGCTTGTTGGCGTCGAGGACGACGTTTTCCAGCACTGCACCGTGCTTGATGGCTTTCCAGATGACCGGCTCGTTCTTCTCGGACAGGTCGATGCACTTGGCGTAGCAGCCGCCTTCCATGTTGAAGACAACGCCTTCGCCCCAGCCGTGCTCGTCGTCACCGATCAGGTAACGGCTTTCGTCGGCCGACAGGGTGGTCTTGCCAGTGCCGGACAGGCCGAAGAACAGGGTCACATCGCCTTCTTCGCCGATGTTGGCCGCGCAGTGCATTGGCAGTACGTCGGCAGCCGGCAGCAGGAAGTTCTGCACCGAGAACATGGCTTTTTTCATTTCGCCGGCGTAGCGCATGCCTGCGATCAGCACTTTCTTCTGGGCGAAGTTGATGATCACGCAACCGTCGGAGTTGGTGCCGTCACGCTCAGGCTCGCACACGAAGTTGGCGACGTTCAGGACCTGCCACTGGTCGCGACCAGCCGGGTTGAACTGCTCCGGGTTGATGAACAGGCAACGGCCGAACAGGTTCTGCCAGGCAGTCTGGGTGGTCATCTTCACCGGCAGGTAGTGCTCGGCGGCCGCCCCTACGTGAACGTAGGAAACGAAGTGATCCTGGGCGTTGTTGAACGCCTCGACGCGGTCCCACAGGGCATCGAACTTGTCGGCCGGGAACTTGCGGTTGATCGGGCCCCAGGAAATGGCGTCCTGGGTGGAAGGTTCTTCGACGATGAAACGGTCAGCCGGCGAACGGCCAGTACGGTGACCAGTCTCCACGACCAGTGCACCAGTATCGGCTAGTACGCCTTCACCGCGTTGCAGCGCTTCTTTTACCAGCTCATCGACGCTCAGGTCGGTGTACACGGTGTTGTTGGCTTGCGTCATGAGATACCCCATCCGGCCCGAGGCCGAGTGCTCCAAACGTTTTGTAGTTGTCTTGAAAAAACTACTACAGCGAAAAAAGTGGCCGGATTATGCCAGAAACGCCCAAAAAAAGTAGGCCCCTCCTGTCGTAACCGCGCTTTTGCGCAATTCGACAGGAGATTTCCCTGCAATTAAACGTTTCAGTGACGAGTTTCTGAGGCTACGTCCGTGCCGCCACCGGCAAACAGTTGCGCCACATCGCTGGCATCGAAGAAATAGCGCTCGTTGCAGAACTGGCAATCGATCTCCACCGTCCCACCGCATTCTTCCACCAACGCCTTGGCGTCGTGCTCACCCAGGCTGACCAGCGCATTACCGGAGCGCTCGCGGGAGCAGCTGCAATTGAAGCGCAGTGGCTGGATATCAAACAGGCGCACAGCGTCTTCGTGGTACAGGCGGTGCAACAGGGTTTCGTTGTCCAGCGCCCACTCATCAGCCTTGAGCGTGGTGGCCAATGCCACGACGTGCTGCCAGCTTTCTTCACGCTCTTCATCGTCCGGCTGGCGGTCACGCGGCAGTTGCTGCAGCAGCAGCCCACGGGCCTTGCCACCTTCAGCGTTGAGCCAGAAGCGGGTGTTGAGCTGCTGCGACTGAACGAAGTAGTTGGTGAAGCACTCCGACAGGTTGGCGCCATCGAGGTCCACGGTGCCCTGGTAGCGCTGGCCCTTGACCGGATCGATGGTCAGGGTCAGGTGGCCGTCGGGCATCAACTGCGACAGGGTGGCGTCTGCCGGAATCTGGTCTGCCTCGTAACGGGCCATGCCGCGGATGTCGCGGTCACCGGAGCATTCCACCATCAGCAGCGGGATCGGCCCTGCGGAACGCGCCTGCAGAATCAGCAGGCCATCAAACTTCAAAGCCCCCACCAGCAAGGCGGTGGCAGCCATCAGCTCGCCGAGCAGTGCCTGGACCGGCTGTGGGTACTCGTGACGCGCCAGCACCGCGGCGTAGCTGTCATCGAGAGACACCCACTCGCCGCGCACATCGCGCTCGTCGAAGATGAAACGTTGGGTGAAATCGGTATCAGGCAAATCGCTCATAGGTTTTGGCTATCTAAAAATGATGACAAAATGGTTACAAGGGTTATCGAAAAACCTGCGAGAACCCGTGACAGAGCGCTCACAAGGCGCTCCGATTCCTGTTTGCAATAGAGGTATTTTATGGACAATCGACCACTGTTCCAAGCAAGGTGGTCCTTGGGGCCATTGGCAGCCTGCACGCTGCTACCCATCGCTCTACTGTGTTTCTGGTTATGGCCCATTGGCCAGATCTTGTGCCTGACTTTCGACGAGTGGCTGTTCCACAGCCTCAATGCGCCGCTGGCCGACAGCACCACCTGGCGCTACATCTGGACCGTCGGCAGCCTGCGCCCGTTCGACATCGTTGTCGGCCTGATCCTTCTGGCGGTGCTTATCCGGGGCGACTGGGTGTTCAAGGCTGCTCAAGTTCGCCAGGCCTTCTTCGGCTTTCTGGTCACGCTACTCCTCTTAGTGGTGATTCGCGCGCTGTTTTCCAAGTGGGTGGATGCAGCCGGGTGGCAACACAAGAGCCCGTCGATGATGTTTGACGACGTCGTCCACCTCAGTGACTACTACCCGAACCTGGAGGCGGCCTGGGAGCTCAAGGACCGTTCCAGCAAGAGTTTCCCGGGGGATCACGCTTCGGTGCTGTTGATCTGGGCACTGTTCATGAGCGTGTTCAGCCGCCGGCTGGTGCAGTACCTGGTGATCTGGGGGCTGGCGGTGCTGTTCATGTTGCCGCGCCTGGTGGCCGGTGCTCACTGGGGGCAGGATGACTACATCGGCGGGTTGCTGATGGCGGTGCTGGCGTTGGGCTGGAGCTATTACACGCCGCTGGCGGCCAAGGGTAGCGCAGCACTGGTGCGTTGGACGGCGCCGTTGTTCAACCTTGCAGCCAGGCTACCGTTGGTCGGGCGATTGGCGGTAGTGCGCTAGATCCTCGGGGCGGCTGCGCAGCCCATCGCCGGCAAGCCAGCTCCCACAGGGATCGCACAAGTTTCAGGGCTTGCGCAGTACCTGTGGGAGCTGGCTTGCCGGCGATGGGCCGCAAAGCGGCCCCAGCTATTCAAAATTCCCATGCAACTGGTGAATCTGTCGGCGCTGCTTTTTGGTCGGCCGGCCATCGGTGGTCACGCCCATGGCCCCCGCCTTGCGCAACTCGGCCGCCTGCTCGCGCCGGCGCACACTTTCTTCGGTTTCCTCGTATAACGTCTGCGCCTCCGGCGCCCCACGCCGCACCACCGACAACGCCTTCACCACCACGGTGCGCTCGTCAAACCCGGTGCGCAGCACAAATTCGTCCCCCACACGCGGTTCCTTGCCCGGCTTGCAACGCTCGCCCCGACAATGCACCTTGCCACTCTCGATCGCCGCTTTGGCCAGCGCCCGCGTCTTGTAGAAACGCGCCGCCCACAGCCACTTGTCCAGGCGAACCTTGTCGTCATCTTCGGCTTTTTGTGCCATCCCGTTACCTCGAACACTGTGTTTCATCGAACTGTACTACCGTAACCAGCGGATGCAAAAAATCCCCGCCGTGCTTACAGTTCACCACCTCATTCGCAGGGTGCGTTTCGTGAAGACATTTGACCATTTGACTGTGATCGGCCTGCGCGAGTGGGTCGCCCTGCCTGACCTCGGCGTGGCCGGTTTGCGCGCCAAGATCGACACCGGCGCCAGCACCTCCAGCCTGCACGCCACCGAGGTGGAACCCTTCGAGCGCGACGGCCAGCCTTGGGTCCGCTTCACTGCGCACCTGGGCTCGGTGGTACAACTGCGCCACCGCCGTTGCGAAGCACCGCTGGTGACCATGAAAACCATCAAGAGCTCCAACGGCCAGGCCCAGACCCGTTATGTCATCCGCACGTCACTGGCCTTGGGCGATGGTGTCTGGGAAGTGGAGTTCACCCTGGCCTGCCGCAAGAACATGCGTTACCGCCTGTTGCTGGGTTCCAAGGCCCTGATTCACGGCCAGTTGGTGGTCAACCCTGGCCTGAAATACGTACAAGACAAACCGGCCTTTCCGGCCACTCTTTCTCCTGCCACAGGTGCTGCATGAAGATCGCTGTGCTGTCGCGCAATCCGCGTCTGTATTCCACCCGCCGCCTGGTCGAAGCCGGTACCCAGCGCGGTCACGAAATGGTGGTGATCGATACCCTGCGGGCCTACATGAACATTGCCAGCCACAAGCCGCAGATTCACTACCGCGGCAAGCCGCTGGAAGGTTTCGACGCGGTCATCCCGCGTATCGGTGCCTCGGTCACCTTCTACGGCTGCGCAGTCCTGCGCCAGTTCGAGATGATGGGTGTGTATCCGCTCAACGAGTCTGTGGCCATTGCCCGCTCGCGCGACAAACTGCGCTCGTTGCAGCTGTTGTCACGACGCGGCATTGGCCTGCCGATCACCGGTTTCGCTCATTCGCCGGACGATATCCCCGACCTGATCCAGATGGTCAATGGTGCCCCGCTGGTGATCAAGGTGCTGGAGGGTACCCAAGGCATTGGTGTGGTGCTGTGTGAAACCACCCAGGCGGCCGAGTCGGTGATCGAGGCGTTCATGGGCCTGAAGCAGAACATCATGGTTCAGGAGTACATCAAGGAGGCCGGTGGCGCCGACATTCGCTGCTTCGTGGTGGGCGACAAAGTGATTGCCTCGATGAAGCGCCAGGCCAAGCCGGGTGAGTTCCGCTCCAACCTGCACCGGGGGGGCGTCGCCAGCCTGATCAAGATCACCCCTGAAGAGCGGATTACCGCGATTCGTGCTGCAAAGGTGATGGGGTTGAGTGTGGCGGGTGTGGATATCCTGCGTTCCAACCATGGGCCACTGGTGATGGAGGTGAACTCGTCGCCGGGGCTGGAAGGGATCGAGGTGACCACCGGCAAGAACGTGGCCGGGATGATCATCGAGCACCTGGAGAAGAACGGCGGGCCTAACCAGACCCGGACCAAGGGTAAAGGCTGATGTAAGCCTGTACCGGCCCCTTCGCGGGTAAACCCGCTCCTACAGGATTACCACAGCCCTCAGGCCTGTGCAGTACCTGTGGGAGCGGCTTTAGCCGCGAAGAGGCCGGCAAATTTCACACAGCATTCCGAGGTAACAACAGCCCCAACGGCAACCGCACCCGCGCCTCGATCCCACCGCCAGACCGGTTGCGCAGCTCTACATTCCCGCCATGCTGCGCCGCGATCCTTTTGACGATCGCCAGCCCCAGCCCGGTGCCCTTGCCACCCCGCGCCCGGTCACCACGAATGAACGGGTTGAAGATGGTCTCCAGCTCCGATTCGTCGATCCCTGTGCCACGGTCCAGCACGCTCAGCACCACATACGGCGCACTCTCGTCACCCGACACATAGGCCGCCACCTCGACCCCTTTGCCAGCGTGGTGCAGGGCGTTGCCGATCAGGTTGCCCAGCATGCGCTTGAGCGAAACCCTACGCAGCGGAAATGGCGGAATAGGCTCCAGGCAAAGTCGCACACGTTCTTCCGGCTGGTTGTACGGCGCCACCACTTCGCGCACCAGGTCCGCCAGGTCGACCTCTTCTACCGGCTCGTCACGGCCATCGCGGATAAAGGCCAGGAACTGATCGAGGATCGCGTCCATGTCTTCGATATCGCGGACCATGTCGTCACTCAAATCGCTGTCACTGTTCAGCAGTGACAGCGACAGGCGCAAACGGGTCAGCGGTGTGCGCAGGTCATGGGAAACCCCGGCCAGCATCAGCTCACGCTCGCGCCCGGCCTGCTCGACGTCCTCGGCCATCTGGTTGAAGGCCTTGTACACCTCGGTCATTTCGCTGGGCGTATCGCTGATCGGCAGACGCACGCTGCGCCCCTGGCCCAGCTGACGAGCGGCGAACACCAGGCGCTTGAGCGGCTGGTTCAGCTGACGAACGAAGATCCAGGCCGAGGCGGTGGACAACAGCCCAATGGCCAGGAACCAGCCCAGCACGTTCCAGATTTTCTGCCCGCGCAGCGGGTGCGGGTACAGCGGCACTTTCAGCCAACCGGGGCCCAGGCTTGGCGCATTGACCCACAACGCCGGTGGCGCATGAATGCGCAGCCGCACCTCGGTGTCCTCACCCAGTTCGGCCTGCATCTGCCGCTGGTAGATCTCGCTGTAGGGCCAGTGCTGTTCGCCCTCGGGCACACCCGAGCCGGTCACGCGGATAAGGCCAGCCGCCTCGGCAATCTTGTCGCGGTTTTCTTCATCGGCAGCCCAATAGGCACGCAAGGTCAGCGCCACACCGTGGCTGTACTGACGGTCGACCAGCACGTCCTCGTTCATCAGCAGGTAGACCAGGGTCAAGGCCTTGCTGAACAGGACCACGATCAACACCAGCCACAGGGTGCGGGCGAAGAAGCTTTGCGGAAACCAGAGCGGGGTTTTCATCGACGGCCAGGCATCACTTACCGGCGTTTCCGTCTGGCACGAACACGTAGCCCACGCCCCAGACGGTCTGGATGTAACGCGGCTTGGACGGGTCCGGCTCGATCATGCGGCGCAGGCGCGAGATCTGCACGTCGATGGAGCGCTCCAGTGCATCCCACTCGCGGCCACGGGCCAGGTTCATCAGCTTGTCGCGGGTCAGCGGTTCGCGGGCGTGCATCACCAAGGCCTTGAGCACGGCGAACTCACCGGTGGTGAGCATGTGCACTTCATCGCCACGCTTGAGTTCGCGGGTAGCGAGCGACAGCTCGTAATCACCGAAAGTGACCGATTCGTCTTCGCTACCCGGTGCCCCCGGTACAGCGGGTGCCTGACGGCGCAGCACAGCCTTGACGCGGGCCATCAGCTCGTCCGGGTTGAACGGCTTGCCCAGGTAGTCGTCGGCGCCCAGCTCCAGGCCTTTGATACGGCTCAACTCATCGCCCTTGGCGGTAAGCATGATGATTGGGATCTGGTTGTTCTGCTGGCGCAGGCGCTTGCACGCGGACAGGCCATCTTCGCCTGGCAGCATCAGGTCGAGCACCACCAGGTTGAACACCTCGCGTTGCAGCAGGCGGTCCATCTGTTCGGTGTTGGGCACCGCGCGGGCACGGTAGCCCTTGCTGGTGAAGAAACGTTCCAGCAGGCTGCTAAGCCCCGGGTCGTCGTCGACGATGAGAATCTTGTCACCTTCAGCGGTGTTTGCGGTGCCGGTCATGAATAACTCCTCTGATATCGCCGCGCATTATGGCGTAGCCATTGCTGCACGTTGCGTGAGCATTGTTAGCAGATTTTTCCCCGGGCGCCAGTTCCGGCTGGCCGGGCGCCATCACCGCAAGCCGTTTGCGATGGGTATAATGCGCGGCTTTCATCCAGCGCCGCCGGGCGAAAAGCCCACAGGCGACCCCCGTATTCACAAATGTCAGGTGGTTTACATGGACAGCATCAACAGCCGTATCGCCGAGGAACTGGGCGTACGCCCCCAGCAGGTCGAGGCGGCCGTGGGCCTGTTGGACGAAGGCTCGACCGTGCCTTTCATCGCCCGTTATCGCAAGGAAGTGACCGGTAGCCTGGACGACACCCAACTGCGCCATCTGGAAGAGCGCCTGCGCTACCTGCGCGAACTCGACGAGCGCCGCGCCAGCATCCTGTCCAGCATCGAGGAACAAGGCAAGCTCACCCCGGAGCTGGCCCGCGAGATCAAGCTGGCCGACACCAAGACCCGCCTCGAAGACCTGTACCTGCCGTACAAGCAAAAGCGCCGCACCAAGGGCCAGATCGCCCTGGAAGCCGGCCTGGGCGAGCTGGCCGACGGCCTGTTCAACGACCCGACCCTGGCACCGGAAAGCGAAGCCGCACGCTTCGTCAACGCCGAAAAAGGCGTGGCCGATGTCAAGGCTGCGCTGGAAGGCGCCAAGTACATCCTCATGGAGCGTTTCGCCGAAGACGCCTCGCTGCTCGAAAAACTGCGCAACTTCCTCAAGCAGGAGTCGGTGCTCAGCGCCCGCGTGGTAGCGGGCAAGGAAGAAGAAGGCGCCAAGTTCCGCGACTACTTCGCCCACGACGAACTGCTGCGCACCGCCCCGTCGCACCGCGCCCTGGCAATCTTCCGCGGTCGCAACGAAGGCGTGCTGAGTGCCTCGTTGAAAGTCAGCGAAGAGCTGCCTGGCACCCTGCACCCGTGCGAAGTGATGATCGGCAACCACGTCGGCATCGAAAACCGCAGCCGCCCGGCCGACAAGTGGCTGGGTGAAGTGGTGCGCTGGACCTGGAAGGTCAAGCTGTACACCCACCTGGAAACCGACCTGTTCGGCGAGTTGCGCGACAACGCCGAAGGCGAGGCGATCAACGTGTTCGCCCACAACCTGCACGACCTGCTGCTGGCCGCACCGGCCGGCCCGCGCGCCACCCTGGGCTTCGACCCGGGCCTGCGCACCGGCTGCAAGATCGCCGTGGTCGATGCCACCGGCAAGCTGCTGGACCACACCACGGTCTACCCGCACGCGCCGAAAAACGACTGGGATCGCACCATTTCCATCATGGCCGCGCTGTGCGCCAAGCACTCGGTGGAGCTGGTCGCCATCGGCAACGGCACCGCCAGCCGCGAAAGCGACAAGCTGGTGGCCGAGCTGGTCAAAAAATATCCAGCGCTGAAAATTACCAAAATCATGGTCTCCGAAGCCGGCGCTTCGGTGTACTCGGCATCTGAGCTAGCCGCCCGCGAGTTCCCGGACCTGGACGTGTCGATCCGTGGCGCCGTGTCGATTGCCCGTCGCCTGCAGGACCCGCTGGCGGAGCTGGTGAAGATCGACCCGAAATCCATCGGTGTCGGCCAGTACCAGCACGATGTGTCCCAGTTGAAACTGGCGCGTGGCCTGGATGCCGTGGTCGAGGACTGCGTGAACGCCGTGGGCGTGGACGTGAACACCGCTTCGGTGGCGCTGCTGACCCGTATCTCTGGCCTCAACGCCACGCTGGCACAGAACATCGTCGCCCATCGCGATGCCAACGGCCCGTTCGCCACCCGTGCGGCGCTGAAAAAGGTCAGCCGCCTCGGTGAGAAAACCTTCGAACAAGCCGCTGGCTTCCTGCGTGTGATGAACGGCGACAACCCGCTGGACGCCTCTGCAGTGCACCCCGAGGCCTACCCGCTGGTGCAACGTATTGCCGCCGACACCGACCGCGACATCCGTTCGCTGATCGGCGACAGCAGCTTCCTCAAGCGCCTGGACCCAAAAAAGTTCACCGACGAAACCTTCGGCCTGCCGACCGTCACCGACATCCTGCAGGAGCTGGACAAACCGGGCCGCGACCCACGCCCCGAGTTCAAGACTGCCACCTTCCAGGACGGCGTCGAAGACCTCAAGGACCTGGAGCCGGGCATGATCCTCGAAGGCGTGGTCACCAACGTCACCAACTTTGGCGCCTTCGTCGACATCGGCGTGCACCAGGACGGCCTGGTACACATCTCGGCGCTGTCGGAAAAGTTCGTCAAGGACCCGCGTGAAGCGGTCAAGGCCGGCGACGTGGTCAAGGTCAAGGTCATGGAAGTGGACATCCCGCGCAAGCGCGTCGGCCTGTCCATGCGCATGAGCGACACACCGGGCGAGAAGGTCGAAGGCAACCGCGGCGGCAACCGTGGCAATGGCGGCAACCGTCAGCAGCAGGCCCCACGCCAGCGTGAAACCGCCACTGCCGCCCCGGCCAACAACGCCATGGCCGCCCTGTTCGCCAATGCCAAGCAGTTGAAGAAGAAGTGATGGACGTACCACGCGAATACGTCGAAAGCGCCTTCAGCCAACTGCTGGGCTGCCGCCTGCAACGCCTGGAAACCGGTGTTGCCGAGGTGGCCCTGCCGCTCGAGCCGCACTTGCGCAACCGTGGCCAGAAGCTGCACGGCGGGGCAATCTTCAGCCTGGTGGACATCGCGATGGGCCTGGCCTGCTCGGCCAGCCATGGCTTTGACCAGCAAAGCGTCACCATCGAGTGCAAGATCAACTACATGCGCGCCGTCAGTGACGGCGAAGTGCTGTGCACCGCCCGTGTGCTGCACGCCGGGCGACGTACCCTGGTGGTCGACGCCGACGTAGTCCAGGGCGACAAGCTGGTGGCAAAAGCGCAAGGAACCTTCGCGGTTCTCTAGCTCACCAAGCAGTATCTGCGGTATTTTCAGCAGTGCGCTGGCACTGCTGGAACCGCGTAAACCAGGCGACAACGCCAGTTCCTTTCTTCCTACCCTTGTAGACCGTTATCTCTACCCCCATATTGGGGCGACTGACGCGTGAAGGAATACATCTTGAGCGACCTCCTCAACCGCCGCCTGAGCCTGCTCGGCGCCAATCTCCCCCTGCTCAAGCAGTGCCTGCACGGTATTGAGCGCGAATGCCTGCGTGTGACCGAAGAAGGTCGCCTGGCCCAGACCCCGCACCCGGAAGCTTTGGGGTCGGCGCTGACCAACGAGCAGATCACTACCGACTATTCCGAGTCGCTGCTGGAGTTCATCACCCCAGCCCTGCCCGACCCGGCCAAGGTACTCGAAAGCCTCGAACAGACCCACCGCTTCGTCTACAGCAAGCTGGGCGACGAATACCTGTGGAGCCCGTCGATGCCGTGCACGCTGCCGGCCGAGGAGGACATCCCGATTGCCGAGTACGGCACCTCGAACATCGGCAAGCTCAAGCACGTCTACCGCAAGGGCCTGGCCCTGCGCTACGGCCGCACCATGCAGTGCATCGCCGGTATCCATTACAACTTCTCGCTGCCCGAGGCCCTGTGGCCGCTGCTGCGTGAGGCTGAAGGCGGCAGCGAAAACGACCGCGACTACCAGTCATCGGCCTACATCGCCCTGATCCGCAACTTCCGCCGCTACAGCTGGCTGCTGATGTACCTGTTCGGCGCTTCGCCGGCCCTGGACAAAGGCTTCCTGCGTGGCCGCCCGCACCAGCTCGAAGAGCTGGATGCCGAAACCCTGTTCCTGCCCTATGCCACCAGCCTGCGCATGAGCGACCTGGGCTACCAGAGCAACGCCCAGGCCGGCCTCACGCCGTGCTACAACAACCTGGCCAGCTACACCGATAGCCTGCGCAAGGCCGTGGGCACGCCCTACCCGCCGTACGTAGAAGTCGGTACCCACGTGGACGGCGAGTGGGTGCAGCTGAACACCAACATCCTGCAGATCGAGAACGAGTACTACTCGAACATCCGCCCCAAGCGGGTCACCTACACCGGCGAACGGCCGATCCAGGCCCTGACCTCGCGTGGCGTGCAGTATGTGGAAGTGCGTTGCCTGGATATCAACCCGTTCCTGCCGGTGGGCATCGACCTGCCCGAGGCACGCTTCCTCGATGCGTTCCTGCTGTTCTGCGCACTGGAAGACAGCCCGCAGCTGGACAACGGCGAATGCGGCCAGTGCACCAGCAACTTCCTGACCGTGGTCAAGGAAGGTCGCCGACCAGGACTGGAGCTGCACCGCGATGGCCAGCCAATCAGCTTGAAAGATTGGGCCAGCGAGCTTATCGGGCGTATCCGGCCACTGGCCGACCTGCTCGACCAGGCGCAAGGCGTTGACGAGCACGCCAAAGCCCTGGATGCCCAGCAAGCCAAGGTTGACGACGCTTCGCTGACACCGTCGGCCCAGGTGCTGGCGCGCATGACCGAACACGACGAAACCTTCGTCCAGTTCTCCCTGCGCCAAAGCCGGATCCACGCCGAAACGTTCCGCGAACAGCCCCTGAACAACGAGCAGCAACAGGCGTTCGAAACACTGGCCCGTGAATCGCTCGCCAAGCAGTCCGAGCTGGAACAGGAAGAAGTCGGTGACTTCGACCTGTTCGTCGGTGCCTACCAGGCCAGTATCCTGGCGATCAGCAACTGATGACCCGTACCGCCACCCCGCGCAAGCCGCGCGCCAGCAGCCAGGCCAGGATCGAAGCGATCCTGACGGCTGCACGCGAGTTGCTGGCAGAGCAAGGGGTGGCGGCACTGTCCATCTACAGCGTGGCCGAACGGGCACAGATTCCGCCGTCGTCGGTGTATCACTTCTTCGCCAGCGTGCCAGCGTTGCTGGAAGCACTGACTGCCGACGTACACCGGGCCTTTCGCGAAGCACTGAGTGCACCGATCGACAGCAGCGCGTTCAGCACCTGGCACGAACTGTCACGGCTCATCGAAGAACGCATGCTTTGTATCTATAACGAAGATGCGGCGGCGCGGCAGCTAATCCTGGCCCAGCATGGGCTGAGCGAAGTGGTGCAGGCCGATCGGCAGCACGACATGGAACTGGGCGACTTGATGCACAAGTTGTTCGACCAGCATTTTCACCTGCCGGTGATGCCACTGGATGTGGATGTGTTTGCCCTGGCCATGGAACTGAGCGACCGGGTGTATGCGCGATCGGTGCAGTTGCACGAAGCGATCACCCCGCGCATGGCCGAAGAAGGCAAGCGGGTGTTCGAGGCGTATCTGGGGTTGTACCTGCCGCCGTTTCTGGCCAAGCGTTAGATTTAAAGGCCTCATCGCCGGCAAGCCAGCTCCCACAGGTACAACACAAGGCTTGAAACCTGCACAGTACCTGTGGGAGCTGGCTTGCCGGCGATTGGGCTGCAAAGCAGCCCCATTGGCCATTTTCATCACAACTTGGCGATAGACACTTCAGTCGATTTCACGAAGGCAATCACTTCGCTGCCAACCTGCAATTCCAGCTCCTTCACAGAACGGGTGGTGATGACCGAAGTCACGATACCCGAGGCAGTCTGCACGTCGATTTCCGACAGTACCGGGCCTTCGAGGATTTCTTTCACGGTGCCTTTGAACTGGTTGCGGACGTTGATGGCTTTGATAGTCATGATTTGATTCCTTCTCTATGGCTTCAGTCTGGTAAGTGAGTGAGTCAGTGCGCCCAACGCAACTGCGTGGGCAGAGGGGCTACAGGATCCGGCTCGGGCGCAGTGCCCGGGGCCGACAGAACACGGTTGAGCACTTCGCTTTCCAGCGCGGCCAGGCGGTGCGAACCACGCGCCCGGGGCCGTGCCAGGTCGACAGTAAGGTCGAGCCCGACCTCGCCGTCCTCGATCAAAATCACCCGGTCAGCCACGGCAACGGCTTCGCTGACATCGTGGGTGACCAACAGCACGGTGAAGCCATGCTGACGCCACAGGCGCTCGATCAATTGCTGCATCTCGATACGGGTCAATGCATCCAGCGCACCCAGCGGCTCATCCAGCAGCAGCAGGCGTGGCTGGTGAATCAAGGCGCGGGCCAAGGCCACGCGCTGCTTCTGGCCACCCGAGAGGGCTGCCGGCCATTCATTGGCGCGATCGGCCAGGCCCACCGCCTCCAGCGCTTCCAGCGCACGTGGGCGCCAGTCGCCAGACAGGCCCAAGCCAACGTTGTCGATCACCTTCTTCCAGGGCAGCAGGCGTGCGTCCTGGAACATCAGGCGGGTTTCCTCACGGGCCTCTTCCAGCGGCGCAGCACCGGCCAGCAGTTGGCCGGCGGTGGGTTGATCGAGCCCGGCCAGCAGGCGCAGCAAGGTGCTCTTGCCGCAGCCGCTGCGGCCAACGATGGCAACGAACTGACCGGCCGGAATGTGCAGGTCGATACCTTTCAGCACTTCGCGCTGGCCAAAAGTCTTGCGCAGGCCGTTGGAGGCCAGCGGGATGCCACGCAGCAGGCGAGGCGGCTGTTCCTTGAGCACGGTCATGCGCCCTCCTTCCTGGCTACTTGATAGGCCGGGTGCCAGCGCAGCCACACACGCTCCAGGCCGCGAGCGGCGAGGTCGGCGAGCTTGCCGAGCACGGCGTACAGGACGATGGCCAATACCACCACGTCGGTCTGCAGGAACTCACGGGCATTCATTGCCAGGTAACCGATGCCGGCGTTGGCCGAGATGGTTTCCGCCACGATCAAGGTCAGCCACATGAAGCCCAGCGCGAAGCGCACACCCACCAGAATCGATGGCAGCGCCCCCGGCAGGATCACCTGGCGGAACAGGCTGAAGCCGGACAAGCCATAGCTGCGCGCCATTTCCACCAATGCCGGGTCGACATTACGAATGCCGTGGTAGGTGTTCAGGTAGATCGGGAACAACGTGCCCAGCGCGACCAGGAAAATCTTTGCCGACTCGTCGATACCGAACCACAGGATCACCAGCGGGATCAGTGCCAGGTGCGGCACGTTGCGGATCATCTGCACCGAGCTGTCGAGCAGGCGTTCGCCCCAGTTCGACAAGCCGGTGATGAACCCCAGCACCAGGCCGATGCTGCCGCCGATGACGAAGCCCAGGCCGGCACGCCAACCGCTGATGGCCAGGTGGGTCCAGATTTCGCCGCTGCGCACCAGCTCGACACCCGCGCTGACCACAGCGCTGGGTGCCGGCAGAATGCGCGTCGACAGCCAGCCTGCGCTGACCGCCAGCTGCCAGGCTGCCAACAACAGTACCGGCAGCGCCCACGGCGCCAGGCGCTGGGCCAGGTTGGAGGAAGTTGCACGACTCATGGCCCGGCCCTCAGCTCTGCGACACGGACTTGGGCAGGATGTCGTTGGCTACCATCTCGCCGAACGGGCTTACGTAGCCGCCGGTTTTCGGTTGCTCCGGGCGTTGTACATCGAGGTGCGGGAACAGCAGTTCGGCAACCCGGTACGACTCTTCCAGGTGTGGATAACCCGAGAAGATGAACGTATCGATGCCCAGCTCGGCATACTCTTTCACCCGTGCCGAGACAGTCGGGCCATCGCCCACCAATGCGGTACCGGCGCCGCCACGCACCAGGCCAACACCCGCCCACAGGTTGGGGCTGACTTCCAGGTTGTCGCGGTTGCCGCCATGCAGGGCAGCCATGCGCTGCTGGCCCACCGAGTCAAAGCGCGCCAGCGAGGCCTGGGCACGGGCAATGGTGTCATCGTCCAGGTGCGAAATCAGCTTGTCGGCAGCGGCCCAGGCCTCTTCGTTGGTTTCCCGCACGATCACATGCAGGCGGATACCGAAGCGTACTTCTCGGCCTTGAGCGGCCGCTTTTTCGCGCACCTGGGCAATTTTTTCGGCAACGGCTGCCGGTGGCTCACCCCAGGTCAGGTACAGCTCGACCTGCTCGGCGGCCAGGTCCTGTGCTGCCTCGGACGAGCCGCCGAAATACAGCGGCGGACGTGGTTGCTGAATCGGTGGGTAGAGCAGCTTGGCGCCCTTCACCTGAATGTGTTTGCCGTCGTAATCGACGTTTTCGCCTTCCAGCACCTTGCGCCAGATACGGGTGAACTCGACCGAGGCTTCGTAGCGCTCTTCATGGCTCAGGTGCAGGCCATCACCGGCCAGTTCGTCCGGGTCGCCACCGGTTACCAGGTTGAACAGGGCACGGCCATTGGACAGGCGGTCCAGCGTTGCCGCCTGGCGTGCTGCCACGGTTGGCGAAATGATGCCTGGGCGCAGGGCCACCAGGAATTTCAGTCGCTGGGTCACAGGGATCAGCGACGCGGCCACCAGCCAGGAGTCCTCGCAGGAGCGCCCGGTGGGGATCAGCACCCCGCCAAAACCCAGACGGTCAGCGGCTTGGGCGATCTGCTGCAGGTAACCGTGGTCGACCGCACGGGCGCCGTCGGAAGTGCCCAGGTACTTGCCGTCACCGTGGGTTGGGAGGAACCAGAAAATGTTAAGGCTCATTGGAGTTGTCTCCTCAAGGGTGGCTCAAGCCAGGGCGACGCCCCGGCACAGGCGAATCAATCAAGGCGCGCTAGCGACCTTGGCCGGGGGTGTCCAGATCACGTCCTTGATGCTCAGTGGCTTGGGTATCAGCTTGAGCGCCTGGAAGGTGTCGGCGATTTTCTGTTGTGCGGCCACGACCTCAGGGGTGAGCGGCGCTGCACCGTAGCCTTGGCGTTTGACCGAAGTCAGGGTGATGTCGGCGGGCAGGCCGAGCAGCGGTGCGACCTGGTCGGTCACTTCTTGTGGGTTGGCCTGGGACCACTCGCCCACGGCGCGCACTTCCTCGATCACGGTGTTGATCACCGCCGGGTGCTGGGTGGCGTAGTTGCGGGTGGCCAGGTAGAACTGGTGGTTGTCGACCAGGCCCTTGCCATCACGCAGGGTGCGGGCCTGCAGCTGTTGTTCGGCGGCGGCCTGGTACGGGTCCCAGATGACCCAGGCATCCACACTGCCCCGCTCGAAGGCGGCGCGGGCATCGGCGGGTGGCAGGTACACGGGCTGGATGTCCCTGTATTTCAGGCCGGCATCTTCCAGCGCGCGCACCAACAGGTAGTGAACGTTCGAGCCTTTGTTGAGGACGACTTTCTTGCCCTTGAGGTCTTTCACCGACTGGATCGCTGAGCTTTTCGGCACCAGGATCGCCTCGCTGTGTGGTGCTGGCGGCTCGTAAGCCACATACAGCAGGTCGGCACCGGCAGCCTGGGCGAATACAGGCGGAGTCTCGCCGGTTACGCCAAAATCGATGGAGCCGACATTCAGCCCTTCAAGCAGCTGCGGGCCACCGGGGAACTCGGTCCACTGCACCTGCACGCCCTGCTCTGCCAGGCGCTTTTCCAGCGTGCCCTTGGCCTTGAGCAGCACCAGGGTGCCGTATTTCTGGTAACCGATGCGCAGGCTTTCGGCCTGGGCTTGGGTAATGGCGCCGAAGGACACAGCCGCCGCAAACAGGGCGACCAGACCGCGACGCAAGAAGACTGTGCGCATGGCGCTCTCCTGTACGTTTGGGTTCGGGTTGCACCTGCTTGCCTCGTTATCGGGCGAGTAAGGTGGTGAAGCGGGTTGGGCCGGTCAGATGCTCCAGCGAGCGCTGATCAGGCGTTCATTCAGTACGCCGGGGGCCACGGGGCGTGGCCGGCGGGCCAAGGCAACGTGGAAGGTTTCCAGCGAGTCCAGCAGGCGTTCTTCCAGCGCCGGTGTCAGCTGCGCGGGTTTGGAGCCTTCTGCGTAAGCCACCTGGCTGTCGTCGGCGAAGATCCCTTGCAGGGTCTCTTGAGCCTTGAGTGCCGACAGCACGGGTTTCAATGCGTAATCCACTGCCAGCATGTGGGCGATGCTGCCGCCCGTGGCGATCGGCAATACGATCTTGTGCGCCAGAGCGCGTTCGGGCAGCAGGTCGAGCAGTGTTTTCAGGGCGCCGGCAAACGAGGCCTTGTACACCGGGGTGGAAACGATCAGGCCATCGGCCTGGGCTACCAACTGTTGGAAGTGCTGTACCTGCGGGCTGTCGAAACGGGCATGCAGCAGGTCTTCGGCGGGGAAGTCACGTACCTGGAACGTCACCACTTCAACGCCACGGTTCTGCAACCACTGCCGCGAACGCTCAAGCAGCACGCCGGAGCGTGAACGAGGACTTGGGCTACCACCGATTGATACGACCAGCATTGCAGCGCTTCCTTGTGTTCTGTTGGAAGTGACATTAACAGCTGCCACATATATCTAGAAATCATATTTTTTCATTTGTTTATTCCATTTTTGTTTTTCTTCAAAGTCCTCCACGCGGTTTCAGCAGGCATAAAAAAGGGCCGTCGAAACGGCCCGAAAATCCCTGCTTGGCTAAGAGCAATACAACGAGGAATCCTTTAACGATTAGGCTGCGGGGTCAGACGCAGGTAAGGTTTGACCGCCCGGTAACCTTTCGGGAAGCGCTGCTTGATCTCTTCCTCGTCCTTGAGCGAAGGCACGATCACCACCTCGTCACCGTCCTGCCAGTTACCTGGTGTGGCGACCTTGTGGTTGTCGGTCAGCTGCAGCGAGTCGATCACCCGCAGAATTTCATTGAAGTTGCGCCCGGTACTGGCCGGATAGGTGATGGTCAGGCGCACCTTCTTGTTCGGGTCGATCACGAACAGCGAACGCACGGTGAGGGTGTCGCTGGCGTTCGGGTGGATCAGGTCGTACAGGTCGGACACCTTGCGGTCGGCGTCGGCGATGATCGGGAAATTGACCACGGTGTTCTGGGTTTCGTTGATGTCATCGATCCAGCGGTGGTGCGAGTCGACCGGGTCCACCGACAAGGCGATGGCCTTGACCCCACGCTTGGCGAAATCATCTTTCAGCTTGGCGGTCAGGCCCAGCTCGGTGGTGCACACCGGGGTGAAGTCGGCGGGGTGGGAGAACAATACCCCCCAGCTGCTGCCCAGCCACTCGTGGAAGCGGATTTTGCCTTCGCTGGAATCCTGTTCGAAATCGGGGGCGATATCGCCGAGTTTGAGGCTCATGGGCTGCGGCTCCTTGGCTGGGTTCTGTACCGTATGGGTTCAATGTGCCTGCATTCGGTTAAAAATAAAAAGAATAAATAACGATTTATTTATAACCATAATGCATACGAATTTGTAGGCACAAAAAAGCCTCGCACTAGGCGAGGCTTTTGGTTCAGCTACGGCTTACAGGAAGTTGTAAGTGTAGTTGAAGATCAGACGGGTCTGATCCTGGTCAGCCAGCGAGCTGGTGCCGGTGCCACGGTATACGCCGTGACGCAGGCTGGCGCCCAGGCCCTTGAAGGTGCCTTCCTGGATGACGTAGTCAACGCGGGCGTCACGTTCCCATTCGCTGAAGGTACCGTTGCCGTTGGCGTTCTTGCCGTCTTCACCCTTCAGGTAGGCAACCGAGGCTTTCAGGCCCGGCACACCCAGGCGAGCGAAGTCGTAGGCGTACTGACCGAAGGTGGTGTTTTCACCGGCCTTGGCGAACTGGTTGATCATGCTGTCGGTGAACAGATAGAAGCTCGAACCACCGGCACCTTCGTTGCGGCCATTGCCATCAACCACGTTGCCTTGGTTCAGCCAGACGAAACCACCGTCGTCATTGACGCGCTGGTGGCCCAGCATCAGCGAGTGGCCACCCAAGGTGTAGGTGAACATCGCGGACCAGGTCTTGTTGTCGACCTCGCCAGTGTTCTTGGCATAACCGCCGTTGTTGCTGAAGCGGTAACCGGCCTCACCGTTCTTGCCGTCGCTGCTGCTGTCGAAGTAGCGCAGGTCGGTCTTGAACGACTGGTCGTCAGCGATCTTGAATACGTGGGTGGCGCCCAGGAAGTGCTGCTTGTAGAAGTCTTCCAGGTTCGAGTAGTAGTACTGCAGGGTCAGGTCTGGCGTGAGCTTGTAGTCCAGGCCGCCGTAACGGAACTTGTTGCTGTCCTGGGTAGCACCGGCTACCGACAGGCCGGTACGGTTGCTCGAAGCACGGCCCATGGCGTGGGTCAGCTGGCCGGCGTTGATGGTCAGGTTGTCGATTTCCTTCGACTGGATGGTGCCACCCTCGAAGGTTTGCGGCAGCAGACGGCCATCGTTGGAGACCAGGATCGGCAGGTTTGGCGCCAGGGCGCTACCGTAGTGAACCTCAGTCTTCGAGAAGCGTGCCTTGGCGTTGGCGCCAACACGAGCCCACTGGCTTACAGCCGAACCGTCGGTGTCGCTCGGGAAGAAGCTGCTGTTGTCTGGGTGCTTGCCACGGCCACCATCCAGGTGGATACCCCACAGGGCCTGGGCATCGACACCGAAGCCAACGGTGCCTTCAGTGAAGCCGGAGATGTAGTCGAGCTTGAAGCCCTGACCCGACTCACGGTTGTCGGCACCGCCATCACGGTTGTCGTTGTTGAAGTACATGGTGCGCGAGCTGAGCGACAGTTTGCTGTCTTCAACGAAACCGGCAGCGCCTGCTTGTTGGGCGAGAACCCCCAGTGCCACGGCCAGAGCCAGGCTGGACTTGTACATAATTTGCTCCTCTACGTTCTAATTCTTGTGTATCTCTGGCGGCGGGGTCTGCTGCCCCGCTCACCGTGGATTGGCGATTTAGTCCCAAAGCGTGACTCATAAGTCAATCGTTTCTAAACGTTTCGAGACTTTGGTCTAAGGCGCCACCTGCGCTACAGGATAATGACAATCCTATAAATCCAAAATGACCGTTTTATGAATTTGTAAGATTTTTACGGAATATGTTAGGAACCTTTACTGCCATTCGTTGTAGCAACAGCCCAATTCATAACGTTTGGTTATTTGCAAACGTTTGCTCATAACCTAATTCCGTATCGTTCTATAGGGACGAAAAAGCCTAGCAGGTACCTCGACATTCGCCATTGAGGGTAATCACCGATCCTGGGCTTAAAGCATTTGGCTCCTAAGCTAATGCAAAAAAGTTATTTATTTTTATATTCTTAGATCATTTAGTCTTCTCGTCATCCATCACATCGATTGCCTGACGAGAGGTCCACCATGATCCCGCACGCTCCGCTGCGCCTGTTCGCCGCCCTGACCCTCGCCAGCACCAGCTGGTTTGCCCAGGCTGCCGACCTGACCGTGGCCTACCAGACCACCGTCGACCCTGCCAAAGTGGCGCAGGTAGACGGCGACTACGAAAAAGCCAGCAAGGCCAGCATCGACTGGCGCAAATTCGATAATGGCGCCGACGTGATCACCGCCGTGGCCAGCGGTGATGTGCAGATCGGCTACCTGGGTTCCAGCCCGCTGGCCGCTGCCGCCACCCGCAAGCTACCCGTCGAGACCTTCCTTATCGCCACCCAGATTGGCGCCGGTGAAGCGCTGGTCGCCCGCGACAGCATCAAGACGCCGCAAGACCTGATCGGCAAGAAAGTCGCCGTACCGTTCGTGTCCACCGGCCACTACAGCCTGCTGGCAGCACTCAAAAGCTGGAATATCGACCCGTCCAAGGTACAGATCCTCAACCTGGCACCACCGGCCATCATTGCTGCCTGGAAACGCGGTGACATTGACGCCACCTACGTGTGGGACCCGGCCCTGGGCGTAGCCAAGGAAAACGGCAAGGTGCTGATCACTTCTGGCGAACTGGCCCAGAAAGGCGCCCCCACCTTCGATGCCTGGATCGTGCGCAAGGACTTCGCCGAGAAGCACCCTGAGGTGGTCAAGGCCTTTGCCAAAGTCACCCTGGACGCCTACGCCGACTACCGCAAGGACCCGAAAGCCTGGCTGGCCGACAAGGGCAACGTAGACAAGCTGGTGAAACTGTCCGGCGCCAAGGCCAGCGACATTCCGGTGCTGCTGGAGGGCAATGTCTACCCACTGGCCGCCGACCAGGCCAATGCCCTGGGCGCGCCGACCACCCAGGCACTGACCGACACGGCCAATTTCCTCAAGCAGCAAGGCAAGGTCGACGCCGTACTGCCGGACTACTCGCCGTACGTCAGCGCCAAGTTCCTTCCAAACTGATCCGGAGCCCGTCATGGCCTTGCTTGAACTGGAGCGCATCAGCGCACAGTACCCTGGCGCCAGCACCCCGGTGCTGGCCGACATCAACCTGAGCCTGGGCCCGCGCCAGCTGCTGGTGGCCCTGGGGCCGTCCGGCAGCGGCAAGACCTCGCTGCTCAACCTGATCGCCGGCTTCGTCGCCCCCAGTGGCGGGCGAATCACCCTCGATGGCGTACCGGTGCAAGGCCCGGGTGCCGAGCGCGGCGTGGTGTTCCAGGACGATGCCCTGCTGCCATGGCAGAACGTGCTGGGCAATGTCGCCTTCGGCCTCGAACTGGCTGGCGTGCCTCGCACCCAGCGTGAAGCCAAGGCCCGTGAAATGCTCGCACTCGTCGACCTGGATGGCTTTGGCGAGCGACGCATCTGGCAGTTGTCCGGTGGCCAGAAGCAGCGCGTAGGCCTGGCCCGTGCACTGGCAGCCGACCCACGGGTGTTGCTGATGGATGAACCATTCGGCGCCCTCGACGCCTTCACCCGCGAACAGATGCAGGAACTGCTGCTGCAGGTCTGGCAACGCACCGCCAAACCGGTATTCCTGATTACCCACGACATTGAAGAAGCGGTGTTCCTCGCCAGCGAGCTGGTGCTACTGGCCCCCAACCCGGGCCGTGTAGTGGAGCGCCTGCAGCTGGACTTCGGCCAGCGCTATGCCGCTGGCGAATCGGCCCGGGCAATCAAATCCGACCCACGCTTCATCGAAACCCGCGAGCATGTGCTGGCGCGGGTGTTCTCCCAACGCCAAAGCCTGCAGGAGCGCGCATGAGCAGCCTGGACCTGCCGGTTGCCGGCAAGCACGACGCCCAAACCCGGCCTGTTGCAACAGCACGCCGCCAACTCTCTACCCGCTGGATCAGTACCCTGACCCTGGCCAGCCTGCTGCTGGTCTGGTGGCTGGTGACCGCCGCCGGCTGGATCGAGCCGCTGTTCCTGCCTTCGCCCGGCGACATCCTGGCCAAGGCCTGGACCCTGCTGAGCCAAGGCTACATGGATGCCAGCCTGTGGCAGCACCTGGGCGCAAGCCTGGGCCGCATCGGCCTGGCGCTGGTTGCCGCGACCCTGACCGCGATCCCGGTGGGCATCGCGATCGGCTACAACCGCGTGGCCCGTGGCATCCTCGACCCGCTGATCGAGTTCTACCGGCCAATACCACCGCTTGCATACCTGCCGCTGATCGTCATCTGGTGCGGCATCGGCGAGCTGTCGAAGGTGCTGCTGATTTACCTCGCGATCTTCGCCCCCATCGCCATTGCCACCGCCACCGGCGTGCGCACGGTCGACCCCGCCAAGCTGCGTGCAGCGCAGTCGCTGGGCGCCACCAAGGCCCAGCTGATCCGCCATGTGATCCTGCCCAGTGCACTGCCCGACATCCTTACCGGCATCCGCATCGGCCTGGGGGTCGGCTGGTCGACCCTGGTGGCCGCCGAACTGATTGCCGCCACCAGCGGCCTGGGCTTCATGGTGCAGTCGGCGGCGCAGTTTCTGGTCACCGATGTGGTGGTGCTGGGCATCCTGCTGATCGCCCTGATCGCCTTCGCCCTGGAAATGGGCCTGCGTGCCCTGCAACGCAAACTGGTGCCCTGGCACGGGCAGAGCCACTGATTGCCGACTGACCACGCCGGCAACCCGGCGCCTAGAACGAGAAAAGACATGAGCCTGACCGTTACCCCCCTCAGCCCGGCCCTCGGTGCTCAGATCAGCGGCGTGGATATCAGCCGCGAGATCTCGGCCGAACAGCGCGATGCCATCGAGCAGGCGCTGCTCAAGCATCAGGTGCTGTTCTTCCGCGACCAGCCGATCAACCCGGAACAGCAAGCGCGCTTTGCCGCCCGCTTCGGCGACCTGCACATTCACCCGATCTACCCCAACGTGCCGGAAACCCCGCAGGTGCTGGTGCTCGACACGGCGGTGACCGATGTGCGCGACAACGCCGTGTGGCACACCGACGTGACGTTCTTGCCAACCCCGGCACTGGGCGCGGTGCTCAGCGCCAAGCAGTTGCCGGCTTACGGTGGCGATACCCTGTGGGCCAGCGGCATTGCGGCCTTCGAAGCCTTGTCGGCGCCGTTGCGCGCAATGCTCGACGGGCTGACCGCCACCCACGACTTCACCAAGTCGTTTCCGCTGGAGCGGTTCGGCACCACGCCGGAAGACCTGGCGCGCTGGGAGGCGACACGGCGCAACAACCCGCCGCTGTCACACCCGGTGGTGCGCACGCATCCGGTGAGCGGGCGTAAGGCGCTGTTCGTCAATGAAGGGTTCACTACGCGCATCAATGAGCTGAGCGAGCTGGAAAGCGAAGCGCTGTTGAAGCTGCTGTTCGCCCATGCGACGCGGCCGGAGTTCAGCATTCGCTGGCGTTGGCAGGAGAATGACGTGGCGTTCTGGGACAACCGCGTGACCCAGCATTTTGCGGTGGATGACTACCGGCCGAACCGGCGGGTGATGCATCGGGCGACCATCCTGGGGGATGCACCCTTCTAGTAGTTTCCTGTGCCGGCCTCTTCGCGGGCTCGCCCGCTCCCACAGGCACACCACAGGTTTTGAAACCGGTGCCGTACTTGTGGGAGCGGGCAAGCCCGCGAAGAGGCCATGCCAGGAGTGCTCGGTCAGCGGACCAGATGCAGGTACTGCATGTGCCGTTCGTACTGGTCCAAAATGTCGTTGATGATCTGCTCCTTGCTGTAGCCCACCAGGTCATAGTTCTGGCTGCCTTCGCACAGGTGCACCTCCGCCCGGTAATAACGGCGGTTCTTCAACTCCTGCGTGCCCAGCCCACCCAAGGCGAACGACGGCGTGAAATACCCACGCATCTGCACCTGGTAGATGAACGGCTGCTCCTCGCCATGGCCAATCTTCAGGCTGACGTTGTCGTGGCTCGGGTCATCCTGGGTAATCAGCACCAGGCCCTTCTGCTCGAACACCTCACGCACCTCGGCAATCGCCGGGCGCACTACGTCATCCATGAAGCGGTACACCTCATCACGCGACGGAAAATGCACGGCCTGGCTCAGGCGCTGGCGCCAGCCACCTCGACCGCGACGTGACTGGGCGAACGGGGCCAGCGAGTGCATCTGCGCGATCTGCCGTTGCGACTCCAGGTAGAACGCCTTGTGCAGCCCCCACATCATGCACAACAGAATCAGCGAGAACGGCAGCGAGGTCAGCACCACCGCCGACTTCAGCGAGTCGATGCTGCCCGCGAACAACAGCGCACTGGTGATCAACGCGGTCATCGCGCCCCAGAAGATGCGCAGCCAGTTCGGCCCGTCCTCATCGGCTTCACCCCCCTTGGCCGACAAGGTCGACAGCACCACGGTGCCCGAGTCGGCCGACGTGACGAAAAACACGAAGCTGATGAACACCGTGGTGGCGATCACCGCCTTGCTCCAGGGGTAGGTCTCCAGCAGCAGGTACAGGCTCATCGACGGGTTATCCAGTGCCGACTGGCCCAGTGCGGTCATGCCATGGTTGATCACCTGGTCCAGCGCGCTGTTGCCGAAGATCGACATCCACGCCAGGGTGAACCCCAACGGAATCAGCAGCACGCCAAAGACGAACTCGCGGATGGTGCGGCCACGGGAGATACGGGCGATGAACAGGCCCACGAACGGTGCCCAGGCAATCCACCAGGCCCAGTAGAACACCGTCCAGCCACCCAGCCAGTCACGGTTTTCGCCGTAGGCATACACATCGAAACTCTTGCGTGGCAAAGCGCCCAGATAGTCGCCAAGGTTCTGGATCAGCGTATTGAACAGGTGCTGGGTCGGCCCGGCGAACAGCACGAACAGCAGCAGTGCGCAGGCCAGGAACAGGTTGATGTCGCTCATCACCCGCACGCCCTTCTCCACCCCGGCAACAGCCACGGCTACCGCCGCGCCCATCATCAGGGTGATGAGGATCACCTGCACCCACTGGCTGTGGCTGATGCCGAACAGGTAGTCCAGGCCCGCGTTCAGGTGCAGCACGCCAAAGCCCATGTCGGCCCCCAGGCCGAACACCGTGGCGATGATGCCGAAGCCATCCACTGCGTAGCCGATCGGCCCGTTGATGCGCTTTCCGATCAGCGGGTACAGCGCCGAACGCAACGCCAGCGGCAGGTTGTGCCGGTAGGCGAAATAGGCCAGGGCCATGCCGACGAAGGCGAACACCCCCCAGCCATGCAGGCCCCAGTGCAGGAACAGAATCTGCATCGCCTGGCGCCCGGCCTCTGCCGTGCCCGCTTCGCCCTGGGGCGGCTGCAGCATGTGGGTCAGCGGTTCGGAAACACAGAAGAAGAACAACGTGATGCTGATACCGGCGGCAAACAGCATGCCGGCCCACGACAGGTAACTGAACTCGGGTTCGTCGTGGTCGGCACCGAGCTTGATCTTGCCGTAGCCGGACAAGGCGGTGACCACCACGAAGACCAGGTACAGCGTCATGGCCAGCATGTAGTACCAGCCGACCGTGTTGGCCGCCCAGTTCTGCGCTGCCAGCAACCAGTCACCTGCCGCTTGCGGGTTGGAAATGACTACCAGGCCAAAAATAAGGATGAAACTTGCCGCGAAGTAGAACACCGGAGGGTTCATGCGGATCGTGCTGTTGGAAGGGATCGGCGCACTCATGAGGTATGCACCTCGTCGAATGACGTGAGGTTCGGAATGAACGGGTTCAGCAAAGGAATCCTCCTGTTGAACACCGGCAGCGGACCAGCGTTTTTCATTGAACAAGCGTTCAAGTTAAACATGGATCGAATTTCATTGCGAACCGGGGCGCCGATTGGCGCCCTCTCGTTCCAGCCTCGTCGCGGCCTACCGCAAGGTTAGATCAGTTCTTGTCCTGGCAATCCAGCTGCAGGTTGGCCTGGGTAATGTTGCTTTCAGCCGGCACACTGCGGGTCAGCCACACATTGCCGCCAATGGTCGAACCTTTGCCGATGGTAATGCGCCCCAGCACCGTGGCCCCGGCATAGATCACCACATCGTCCTCGACAATCGGGTGCCGTGGCAGGCCTTTGTGCAGGGTCCCCGACTCATCGCTCGGGAAGCGCTTGGCGCCCAGGGTCACGGCCTGGTAGATGCGCACGCGCTCGCCGATGATCGCGGTTTCGCCAATCACCACACCGGTCCCGTGGTCGATGAAGAAGCTCGGGCCAATCTGCGCGCCAGGGTGAATGTCGATACCGGTGGCCGAATGCGCCAGCTCCGAGCTGATCCGCGCCAGCAGCGGCAAGCCGGCCTGGTACAGGTGGTGCGCCAGGCGGTGGTGGATGATCCCCAGGATACCCGGGTAGCACAGCAGCACTTCATCCACGCTGCGCGCTGCCGGGTCGCCGTGGTAGGCGGCCAGCACGTCGGTGTCGAGCAGTACGCGCAGTTCCGGTAGCGCAGCTGCAAAACCCTGGATCAGGCTCAGCGCATGGGCATCGACGCCAGCCAGCTCAGCCTTGCTTTGCCGTGCCGCATAGCGCAGTTCAAGGCGAGCCTGGGCAAGCAAGGCGGTCAGCGCGGCATCCAGGGTATGGCCGACGTAGAAATCTTCGCTCTCTTCGCGCAAATCGACCGGGCCAAGGCGCATGGGGAACAGCGCGCCGCACAGTTGCTCCAGAATCTGCCGCATCGCCTCGCGCGACGGCAACTCGCGCCCACCCTGCTCGCCAATGCTGCGGCCATTACGGGTGCGCCATTGCTCACGGGCGCCGCGCAGACCACTGACGATGCTCTGCAACTGCCAGTGCGCGGATGAAGGTTGTTCGCTCACGGTTTTCTCCTGCCGTATAGGCCATCTAATGGTGTCGCCAGGCCCGTGAAGAGGCTGGGCCTGCCTACATGCGATCCACTCTACGGCAAATCAGCCCCTTGGAAAAAACAACGCTTTATTCCATCCTGCGCTAAGTCAGGCATAAGCCGCGATGACGGCACAGGCATCCTCGCCTACCCTCAAAGCAGCCAGCTCCTGGCACCAATCAAAATGGAAATAACAAAATAATTTTTTAGTATTTCCTGGCCTAAGCAGCCAACCCTATAGTCGCCACCTCACTACTTACACAACAAGCGCGGGGCTCTGACATGTCGAAATTCGCCAAACCGCTACTCAATGCTACCCTGGCTGTTCTGCTGGGTACCGGCCTGCTCAGCCAGGCCTTCGCGGGCGAGCAGCTGAAGACCATCCAGGAAAAAGGCGTGATCAACGTCGGCCTGGAAGGCACCTACCCACCGTTCAGCTTCCAGGACGAAAACGGCAAGCTGACTGGCTTCGAAGTGGAGCTGTCCGAGCTGCTGGCCAAGGAGCTGGGGGTCAAGGCCAAGGTCCAGCCGACCAAGTGGGACGGCATCCTTGCTGCGCTGGAGTCCAAGCGCCTGGACGTAGTCATCAACCAGGTGACCATTTCCGAAGAGCGCAAGAAGAAGTACGACTTCTCCGAGCCCTACACCATCTCCGGCATCCAGGCGCTGATCCTGAAGAAGAAGGCCGAGCAGTTGAACATCCACAAGGCCGCCGACCTGGCCGGCAAGAAAGTGGGCGTGGGCCTGGGCACCAACTACGAACAGTGGGTGAAAAAAGACGTGCCGCAAGCCGATGTGCGCACCTATGAAGACGACCCGAGCAAGTTCGCCGACCTGCGTAACGGCCGCATCGACGCCATCCTGATCGACCGCCTGGCCGCGCTGGAATACGCGCAAAAAGCCAAGGACACGGAGCTGGCCGGCGATGCCTTCTCGCGCCTGGAAAGCGGCGTGGCCCTTCGCAAGGGCGAGCCAGAGCTGCTGGCTGCCATCAACAAGGCCATCGACAAGCTCAAGGCTGACGGCACGCTGGCCAAGCTGTCCGAGAAATACTTCGGTGCTGATGTCACCAAATGATCGCTGAAAGCCTGCAACTCGTTGTCGACTCCACGCCCTTCCTGCTGAAGGGCGCGGGTTATACGGTGCTGCTCAGCGTTGGCGGCATGTTCTTCGGCCTGGTGCTGGGCTTTGCCCTGGCGCTGATGCGGCTGTCGAAGATCTTGCCGCTGAACTGGCTGGCGCGGATCTACGTATCGTTTTTCCGCGGCACGCCGCTGCTGGTGCAGCTGTTCGTGATCTATTTCGGCATGCCGCAGATCGGCATCGAACTCGACCCCATCCCCGCCTCGCTGATCGGCCTGTCGTTGAACATGGCGGCCTACATCTGCGAGATCCTGCGCGCAGCCATCTCCTCGATCGACCGTGGCCAGTGGGAAGCGGCCGCCAGCATCGGCATGACCCGCGTCCAGGCCATGCGCCGGGCGATCCTGCCACAAGCCTTGCGCACTGCCCTGCCACCGCTGGGCAACAGCTTCATTTCGCTGGTCAAGGACACCGCCCTGGCGGCCACCATCCAGGTGCCCGAACTGTTCCGCCAGGCGCAGCTGATTACCGCACGCACCTTCGAAGTGTTCACCATGTACGTGGCGGTCGCGGTCATCTACTGGGTGCTGTGCAGCATCCTCGCGCACTTCCAGAACCGCATGGAAGCGCGGGTCAACCAGCATGACCAGGAGCACTGAGCATGATTGAAGTCAAAGGCCTGACCAAGCGGTTCAAGGGCCAGACCGTGCTCAACGGTATCGACCTGACCGTACAGCCCGGCGAAGTGGTGGCCATCATCGGCCCCAGCGGCTCGGGCAAGACCACCTTCCTGCGCTGCCTCAACCTGCTGGAAACCCCGGATGCCGGGCAGATCCAGATCGGCGCTATCAGCATCGATGCCAACCGCCCGCTGGGCGGGCAGCAAAGTGCGATTCGCCGATTGCGCCAGCAAGCAGGGTTCGTGTTCCAGAACTTCAACCTGTTCCCGCACCGCACCGCCCTGGAGAACGTGATCGAGGGGCCGGTGATCGTCAAGAAGACGCCCCGCGAGCAGGCCATCGACCTTGGCCGGCGCCTGCTGGCCAAGGTTGGCCTGGCAGGCAAGGAAGACGCCTACCCCCGGCGCTTGTCCGGTGGTCAGCAGCAACGGGTGGCTATCGCCCGTGCCCTGGCCATGGAGCCGGAGGTGATCCTGTTCGACGAACCCACCTCGGCACTGGACCCGGAGCTGGTGGGTGAAGTGCTGGCGACCATCCGCGGCCTGGCCGAGGAGAAGCGCACCATGATCATCGTCACGCACGAAATGAGCTTTGCCCGGGATGTGGCGAACCGGGTGATCTTCTTCGACAAGGGCGTGATCGTGGAGCAAGGGGAAGCCAAGGCACTGTTTGCGGCGCCAAAGGAAGAGCGTACCCGGCAGTTCTTGCGCAAGTTCCTGGGTACTGCCGCCTCCGAGTAAACCTGTTACGGCCTCTTCGCGGGTTTACCCGCGAAAGGGCCGGCACATCCGCTGTAAATCCCTCCTTCTATACATATTCCAAAGAGTTAGTTCATAAACTTTTTATAAAGCATTAGGGTATATAAACCGGACCACCGGACCAGCACATATCTGTCGCGATCAGCTGTAGCGGCACAACTTTTTTGTGAGGTCAGGAATGGTCAGGATCACAATCACCCCAGTGCGTATCGCCAGGGCATTGAGTGCAGCCAAGGAGCGGTACTGATGTCCAGCCAGCCAAATACCCAATTCCACAGCGATCTCGACAGCTCGCCCCTGCTGCTGCCGGCCAAGGTACTGCGTAACGACGCCGAAGCCCTGCAAGCGGCCCGCGAACTGGCCGAGGTCGCCCGCGAGCAGGCCGCCCGCCGCGACCAGCAACGCAAACTGCCTTGGGCCGAGATCGAACTGTTCACCCGCAGCGGCCTGGGCAGCATCAGCGTACCCAAGGCCCACGGCGGACCCGACGTGTCGTTCGAAACCGTTGCCGAAGTGTTCCGCGTGATCAGCGCCGCCGACCCGGCCCTGGGGCAGATCCCGCAGAACCAGTTCGGCATGCTGCAACTGATTCGCCTGACAGCCACCGAGGCGCAACAGGCGCTGATCTTCCGCAGCGTGCTCGACGGTTGGCGCATCGGCAATGCCGGCCCCGAGCGCGGCACCAAAGACACCCTCACCCTCAAGGCCCGGATCACTCGCGCTGGCGACAGCTATCGCATCAGCGGCGAGAAGTTCTATTCCACCGGCGCCCTGTTCGCCCACTGGGTGGCCGTCAAGGCACTGGACGACGAAGGACGTCAGCGCCTTGCGTTCGTGCGCCGTGGCAGCCCGGGGCTGCGCATCGTCGATGACTGGTCCGGGTTCGGCCAACGCACCACTGCCAGCGGCACCGTGCTGCTGGACCAGGTGCCGGTCGACGCGGAGCTGGTGATCGACAACTGGCGCCAGCGTGATATCCCCAACATCCAGGGTGCGGCTTCACAGCTGATCCAGGCGGCAATTGATGCCGGCATCGCCGAAGCAGCAATTGATGATGCGATCACCTTCGTGCGCGAAAAGTCTCGCCCGTGGATCGAAGCCAACGTGGACCGCGCCAGCGACGACCCGTATGTCATCGCCGACATCGGGCGCCTGAAGCTTGAGCTACACGCCGCCGAAGCGCTGCTGCGCAAGGCTGCGCGGGTACTGGACGAGGTCAATGCCGCGCCAATCGACGCAGCCAGCGCGGCGCGAGCCTCGATTGCCGTGGCCGAGGCCAAGGTGCTGACCACCGAGATTTCCCTGCAAGCCAGCGAGAAGCTGTTCGAGCTGGCTGGCAGCCGCGCCACCCTTGCCGAGTTCAACCTCGACCGCCACTGGCGCAATGCCCGGGTGCACACCCTGCATGACCCGGTGCGCTGGAAGTACCACGCGGTGGGCGCTTACCACCTCAACGGCACCCTGCCTGCGCGGCATTCCTGGATCTGATTTTCAGGCCTTGGGGGCTGCTTTGCAGCCCAATCGCCGGCAAGCCAGCTCCCACAGGGACCGCACTGACCTCAAGACCTGTGCGGTCCCTGTGGGAGCTGGCTTGCCGGCGATTGGGGCGCGAAGCGGCCCCTAGGGCCCCGGAGAAAAAACATGACTACAAGAATCATCACCAGCGACGCCCAAGCCCTGGCCGTCGCCGAAGACATCGCCCAGCAACTGCGCCGCGACAGCGCCCTGCGCGACCGCGAGCGCCGCCTGCCCCACGCCGAACTGGAGCTGTTCACCCGCTCCGGCCTGTGGGCCATCAGCGTACCCAAGGCCTTCGGCGGCGCTGGTGTGTCCAACGTCACCCTGGCCAAGGTCATTGCCCGTATCGCCCAGGCCGACGGCTCGCTCGGGCAAATCCCGCAAAACCACTTCTACGGTCTGGAAGTGCTACGGGTAAACGGTACACCCGAGCAGCAACAACGCCTGTACGCCGAAGTGCTGGCCGGCAGCCGCTTCGGCAACGCCCTGGCCGAACTGGGCACCAAGACCGCCAACGAGCGCACCACTCGCCTGAGCCGTGAGGGTGATGGTTTCCGCATCAACGGCCGCAAGTTCTATTCGACTGGCGCCATTTATGCCCAGCGCATCCCGACTTCGGTCGTTGATGACCAAGGCGTACAGCAGCTGGCCTTCGTCCCGGCCGACAGCCAGGGCCTGCAAGTGATCGACGACTGGAGCGGTTTCGGCCAGCGTACCACCGGCAGTGGCTCGGTGGTGTTCGACAACGTGTACGTCAGCGCTGCCGACGTGGTGCCGTTCCAGAGCGCCTTCGAGCGCCCTACCCCGGTCGGCCCGCTGGCGCAGATCCTTCATGCCGCCATCGACACCGGCATCGCCCGCGCCGCTTATGAAGATGCCCTGCACTTCGTGCGTACCCGCAGCCGCCCGTGGGTCGACTCCGGCCTGGACAAAGCCACGGACGACCCGCTGACCCTCAAAAGCTTCGGCCACCTGGCCATCCGCCTGCACGCCGCCGAGGCCCTGCTGGAACGCGCCGGTGAATACCTCGACCGCGCCCGCGACGACAGCACCGCCGACAATGTGGCCGCCGCCTCCATCGCCGTGGCCGAAGCACGGGCCATCAGCACCGAGATTTCCCTTGCCGCCGGTACCGCCCTGTTCGAACTGGGCGGCAGCCAGGCCACCCTGGCCGAACACAACCTCGACCGCCACTGGCGCAACGCCCGCGTGCACACCCTGCACGACCCGGTGCGCTGGAAGTACCACGCCATCGGCAATTACTACCTCAACGATGCCAACCCGCCACGCCGGGGGACCATCTGATGGCCAAGCAGCTCCTGCTCAATGCCTTCAACATGAACTGCATCGGGCACATCAACCATGGGCTGTGGACCCACCCACGGGACACTTCGACCCGGTACAAGACCCTGGACTACTGGACCAACCTGGCACGCCTGCTGGAACGCGGCCTGTTCGATGGGCTGTTCATTGCCGACATCGTGGGTACCTACGACATCTACGGTCAGTCGCTGGACGTCACCCTCAAGGAGTCGATCCAGCTGCCGGTCAACGACCCGCTGCTGCTGGTTTCGGCCATGGCAGCAGTTACCCGCCACCTGGGTTTCGGCCTTACCGCCAACCTCACCTACGAGGCGCCGTACCTGTTCGCCCGGCGCCTTTCCACCCTCGACCACCTGAGCAATGGCCGGGTGGGCTGGAACATCGTCACCGGCTACCTCGACAGCGCCGCCCGGGCCATGGGCCTGGCGCAGCAACCGGAGCATGACCGCCGCTACGACCAGGCCGACGAATACCTGCAGGTGCTGTACAAGCTGCTGGAAGGCAGCTGGGCCGACGATGCGGTGGTCGCCGACCGCCAGCAGCGCGTGTACGCCCAGCCCGACAAGGTGCGCAAAGTCAGCCACCACGGCGAGTTCTACAACGTCGAGGGCTATCACCTGAGCGAACCCTCGCCACAGCGCACGCCGGTGCTGTTCCAGGCCGGCAGCTCGCAGCGCGGCCTGGCCTTTGCCGGCAATCATGCCGAATGCGTGTTCATCAGTGGCCAGGACAAAGCCGCCACCCGCGCCCAGGTCGACAAGGTGCGCGCCGCTGCACAGGCCGCTGGCCGCGACCCGCAGGCAATCAAGGTGTTCATGGGTATCACAGTGATCGTGGCAGCCACCGAGCAAGAGGCCCAGGCCAAGCATGCCGAGTACTTGCGCCATGCAAGCCCTGAAGCCGGCGTCGCGCACTTCGCAGCATCCACCGGCATAGACTTTGCGGCCTATGAACTGGACGAGCCAATCGGCTTCAGCCAGGGCAACGCCATTCAGTCCGCCACGCGCCAGTTACAAGACAACGCCTGGACCCGCCGCCGTCTGCTTGAGCAGCACGCCCTCGGTGGCCGCTACGTAACCTTGGTCGGCTCACCTGACCAGGTGGCCGAGCAGTTGATCGCGTGGATTGATGAAACCGGCCTGGACGGTTTCAACCTGACCCGCACCGTCACCCCGGAAAGCTTCGAAGACTTCATCGACCTGGTCGTCCCGCAACTGCAGCAGCGTGGCCGCTACAAGACGGCCTACGCCGAAGGCACCCTGCGCGAGAAGCTGTTCCAGGCCGACCACCCGCACTTGCCCGCCGATCACCCTGGTTCGGCCTATCGCTTTGTCCCTTCCCCTGCCCCGACTGGAGTCCCGCACCATGCTTGAGAAACTGTTCCGGCCCGTCGCGGCCATTGCCCTCACCCTTGGCCTGTCCGCCCACGCCCTGGCAGCCGACCCACTGAAGATCGGCACCACCTCGGCCTTTGCGATCCCGCTGGAAGCCGCCGTGGAAGAAGCGCACAAGCAAGGCCTGGAAGTGAAGCTCATCGAGTTCAGCGACTGGATCGCACCCAACGTCAGCCTCAACAGCGGCGACATCGACGTGAACTACTTCCAGCACATCCCGTTCCTGGAAAACGCCAAGGCAGCTGCCGGCTTCAACCTGGTGCCTTACGCACCCGGCATCATCAACAACGTTGGCCTGTACTCGAAAACGTACAAAAGCTTTGCCGAGCTGCCTGAGGGCGCCAGCGTGGCCATTGCCAACGACCCGATCAACAGCGGCCGTGGCCTGCAACTGCTGGCCAAGGCCGGGCTGATTACCCTCAAGCCGGGCGTTGGCTACAAGGCCACCGAGGACGACATCGTCGCCAACCCGAAAAAGCTGAAAATCCTTCAGGTCGAGGCGGTTCAGCTGGTCCGCGCCTACGATGACGCCGACCTGGTGCAGGGTTACCCGGCCTACATCCGCCTGGCCAACAGCTTCGACGCAGGCTCTGCGCTGCTGTTCGACGGCCTGGAGAACAAGGAATACGTGATCCAGTTCGTCATTCGCCCACAGAGCAAGGACGACCCGCGCCTGGCCAAGTTTGTTGACATCTACCAGCACTCGCCAGCCGTGCGTGCAGCGCTCGACAAAGCCCACGGCAAGCTCTATCAAGCCGGCTGGGAAGGCTGACATGAGCCAGGCCAGCGCGCTCAGGGCGCCTACCCCCCAACCATTGCCGCCAACGGTCAAGGAACAGGCCCTGCGCCCGGAGGTCAATGAAGCCCATGTGCGCTTCATCGGCCTGGGCAAGACCTACCCTGGCCAGGCACAACCGGCCTTGCGAGGCATCGACCTGAACATCCGCCATGGCGAGATCTTCGGCATCATCGGCCGCAGCGGGGCCGGCAAGTCATCGCTGTTGCGCACCATCAACCGGCTGGAGCAACCCAGCCAGGGCCGGGTGCTGATCGATCAGGTGGACATCGCCCCCTTCGACGAAGACCGCCTGGTGGCGCTGCGTCGGCGCATCGGCATGATCTTCCAGCACTTCAACCTGATGTCGGCCAAAACCGTGTGGCAGAACGTCGAGTTGCCATTGAAAGTGGCCGGCGTGGCCAAGGCCGAGCGCCAGCGCAAGGTGCGTGAACTGCTGGAGCTGGTTGGTCTGCAGGAAAAACACCACGTCTACCCGGCGCAGCTGTCCGGCGGGCAAAAGCAGCGCGTCGGTATTGCCCGGGCGCTGGTACACGACCCCGAGATTCTGCTGTGCGACGAAGCCACCTCCGCGCTGGACCCGGAAACCACGGCCTCGATCCTTGAGCTGCTGCGCGACATCAACCAGCGCCTGGGGCTGACCATCGTGCTGATCACCCACGAAATGGCCGTGATCCGCGATATCTGCCAGCGGGTGGTGGTGCTCGAACGTGGCGAAGTGGTCGAACAGGGCGAGGTCTGGCGGGTGTTCGGTTCGCCTCGCCACGAGGTCACCCGCACCTTGCTTGCGCCACTGCAGGCCAGGCTGCCTGCCGCGCTGCAAGCCGGCCTGCAAGCCAGCCCGGCGAGCCGCGACAGTGCCGTGGTGTTGAAACTGACGGTGCTGGGCGAGCCTGAACTGTCTGCCCTGTTCAACGAACTGGGCGGGCGTGTGCGCCTGCTGCAGGGCGGCGTGGAGACCATTGGCGAACATGCCTTGGGCCAGCTGATCCTGTCGGTGCGGCACTCGCCGCATGACACGCATCAATTACTGGAGCGCGCCCGCCGCTGGGCCGAGGACGTGGAGGTACTGGGCCATGTGGTTTGATCGCCTGCTGGAAGGTTTGCTCGATACCCTGCTGATGGTCGGCGTGTCGTCGCTGATCGCCCTGCTGGTAGGGGTGCCGATGGCGGTGCTGCTGGTCACCAGTGACAAGGGTGGCATCTTCGAAGCACCGCTGCTTAATCGCGTGCTGGGCGCCTTCGTCAACCTGTTCCGCTCGATCCCGTTCCTGATCCTGATGGTCGCGCTGATCCCCTTCACCCGCCTGGTGGTAGGCACCACTTACGGCGTATGGGCGGCGGTGGTGCCGCTGACCATTGCCGCCACACCGTTCTTCGCGCGGATTGCCGAGGTCAGCCTGCGCGAAGTGGACCATGGCCTGGTGGAAGCTGCGCAGGCCATGGGCTGCCGACGCTGGCACATCGTCTGGCATGTGCTTTTGCCTGAGGCGCTGCCCGGCATTGTCGGCGGCTTCACCATTACCCTGGTAACCCTGATCAACTCTTCGGCCATGGCCGGCGCGATTGGTGCGGGAGGGTTGGGGGATATTGCCTACCGGTATGGCTACCAGCGTTTCGACAGCCAGATCATGCTGACCGTGATCGCCATGCTGGTGGCGTTGGTGGCGTTGATCCAGCTGGGCGGGGACCGCTTGGCGAAGGGCTTGAACAAGCGATAGATAGGGGGCGCTTTGCGCCCATCGCCGGCAAGCCAGCTCCCACAACTACCGCGCAGCCCTCCAGCCTTATGCTGTACCTGTGGGAGCTGGCTTGCCGGCGATGGGCCACAAAGCGGCCCCAAGATCTCAATCCCAGCGAAGATCCCCAGCCGGCACCGGCCGCCCGAACCAATAGCCCTGCCCCAGCTGACACTGCTCCTGCAACAGGAAGCTGGCCTGCTCTGCCTGCTCGATGCCCTCGGCATGCACCTGCATACCCATGCTGTGGGCCAGGGCGATGATCACCCGCACGATCGCGATGTCGTCTTCATCATGCGGCAAACCGGCCACGAAGCCCTGGTCGATTTTCAGCTTCTGCACCGGCAAACGCTTGAGCCGCAGCAGCGATGAATACCCGGTGCCAAAGTCATCGATGGCCAAGGTCACCCCCAACTCACGCAATCGGTGCAACTGCTCCAGTGCCACTTCCGGGTCTTCCATCACTGCGCTTTCGGTTACTTCGAGTTCCAGCAGGGCCGGGGCCAGGCCCGTCTCGTGCAGCACTTCGGCCACCTGCCGGTACAACTCGTGCTGGCCAAACAGGCGGCTGGAGATGTTTACCGCCACGAACGCCAGCTGCCGGCCTTCGGCCTGCCATTGCACCATTTGCCGGCAGGCCTGGCGCAGCACCCAGGTGTCGATCTCGGCAATCAGCCCCGTGCGCTCGGCAATCGGGATGAACTCGCCCGGCGGCACCAGGCCGCGCTGGGGGTGCTGCCAGCGCACCAGCGTTTCGACCCCGACTTGTCGGCCTGAAGCCAGGTCATGTACCGGCTGGAAGTACACCCGCAGCTCATCCTGCTCCAGGGCCCGGCGCAGCTCACCGGCGGTCTCTACCCGGTGCTGGGCATGGGCGGTCAGTTCTTCGGTATACAGCGCATAGCACGCCCGCCCGTTGCTCTTGGCTTTGAACAGCGCCGAATCGGCATTGCGCAGCAGTTGTTCGGCACTCAACGCATCGCTGGGGAACAGGCTGATGCCCGCACTGACACTGATGAACAGGCGATGGCCATCGAACTGGAACGGCTCGCGCATACGCTCGATGATGCACTGCGCCAGCTTGCCCGCCTGGCCGACCTGCTGGCAGTTCTCCGCCAGCACGCCAAATTCGTCGCCGCCCAGGCGCGCCAAGGTCACGCCTGTACCCAGTACCTCACCCAGGCGCTCGCCCACCAGCTTCAGCAACTGGTCACCGATGGTGTGGCCCAGGCCGTCGTTGATGCTTTGAAAGTGGTCCAGGTCCAGCAGCAACAGGGCACAACCGCGCTTGTTGGCCTGGGCCGACGCCAAAGCCTGCTCGACGCGGTCGGTGAACAGCAGCCGGTTGGGCAGACCGGTCAGCGGGTCGTGGTGGGCCAGGTAGGCCAGTTCCTGCTCCGAATGCTTGATTGCGCTGATATCACTGAATACCGCCACGTAATGGCTCAGTTCGCCATCGTCGTCGCGAATGGCGCAAATGGTCTGCCATTGCGGGTAGATTTCGCCGCTTTTGCGCCGGTTCCAGATTTCCCCGCTCCACTCGCCCTTATCGGCCAGCGTGGCGAAGATCTGCTCGTAGAACGGCAACCCATGGCGGCCTGACTTGAACTTGTTCGGGCGCTGCCCGATGACCTCATCCTGCTGGTAGCCGGTGATGCGCATGAACGCGCGGTTGACGTGCACGATCAGGCCCTGGCGGTCGGTGACCAACACCCCTTCGAGTGTGCTGTCGAACACCGCAGCCGCCATGCGCAGCCGCTCACGGTCTTCGCAACGCAAGCGGGCACCACGGCCGATGAAATTGAGCAGGCGCACCCGCGACACGTAAATCAGCAAGGCACTGAACAGCACCCACAGCACCACATTGATCTGCCGCCCCACGGTCAATGCGAGGGGATCGTCAGTCATGCCGTGCAGCACCACCTCGGCCAGCACCAGCCAGAGGATCGAGAGCACCACATACAGCGCAGCCATGCGCAAGGCGTCGCGAACGGAAACAGACATGTCGGGTGGGATAGCCCATCAGAAATAATGGGGCAGTATAAAGGCTGAAACATGTCGTGACCTCCTATCTGAACGGGTGACTGGTTTTATTTCCCTCCCGGGGGATAATCAGCCCCTCCTCCTGCATTCCGAGGGTTTTTACACCTATGTGGTACAACGGCCTGCTCGACTTGTCGGCCTGGCAACTGGTCGGCATCACTCTGTTGATGACCCATGTGACCATCGTCAGCGTCACGGTCTACCTGCATCGCTACTCCGCGCACCGGGCTCTGGAGCTCAACGGCGCGCTCAAGCACTTCTTCCGCTTCTGGCTGTGGCTGACCACGGCGCAGAACACACGCGAGTGGACCGCTGTCCACCGCAAACACCACGCCAAATGCGAAACCCCCGACGACCCGCACAGCCCTGTTCACAAAGGCCTGAGCACGGTATTGCGCAAGGGTGCCGAGCTGTACCGGGAAGAGGCGCGCAACCCCGAAACCCTGCGCATTTATGGCAAGAACTGCCCGGAGGACTGGATCGAGCGCAACCTCTATTCGCGCTACAAGCTGGGCGGTATTGCATTGATGGCCGTCATCGACCTGCTGCTGTTCGGCACCATCGGTATCACCATCTGGGCCGTGCAGATGATGTGGATTCCGTTCTGGGCAGCCGGCGTGGTCAACGGCCTGGGCCACGCACTGGGTTATCGCAACTTCGAATGCCGCGATGCAGCCACCAACCTGGTGCCTTGGGGCATCGTCATTGGAGGTGAAGAACTGCACAACAACCACCACACCTACCCCAACTCGGCCAAGCTGTCGGTCAAACGCTGGGAATTCGACATGGGCTGGGCCTGGATACGCCTGTTCTGCCTGTTGCGCCTGGCCAAGGTGCAGCGTGTGGCGCCGATCGCTCACCGGGTGGCGGGCAAGGCCAGCCTGGACATGGACACCGCCATGGCCATCCTCAACAACCGCTTCCAGATCATGGCGCAGTACCGCAAGCTGGTGATCGGCCCGCTGGTCAAGCAGGAGCTGGCCCGGGTAGACGCCTCGGTAAGTCACCACTTCCGCCGCGCCAAGCGCCTGCTGTCGCGTGAAACCAGCCTGCTGGAAGACCGCCACCACATGCGCATCGAGTCCATGCTTGCGCACAGCCAGGCGTTGAAGACCATTTACGAAAAGCGCCTGGCCCTGCAGCAGATCTGGGCGCGTACCAGCGCCAACGGGCACGACATGCTAGCGGCCATGAAGGACTGGGTACACGAGGCCGAAACCAGCGGCATTCATGCCCTGCGCGACTTCGCAGCGCAGCTGAAAACCTATTCCCTACGCCCCTCCGGCGCCTGACCGCCGTTAGTCGGCATGCCCCCTTTCGGGGCATGCCGTTCGGAACTTCGCCCCCTCGCCACCACTCAAACTCGCACATCGCCCGCGTGGCGGGCAGGATGCTGGCCGCACGCTTTCAAGTCGAGACCTGATTCGTGCACATGGCCAAGAACATCCCCACGATCCTGCCCGGTACCCCGCCTCCTGAAGCCGCCCAGACCCTGCTGGCCTTGCTCCACGCCCAAGGCGAAGTCGCCCGCCTGAGCGAACGCGAGCAACTGTTCAGTTCACTGCTCGACAGCGTCAATGCGGTGCTCTGGGCTTTCGACTGGGAAACCCGCCAGGTGCTGTACGTCAGCCCCGCCTACGAGCGAATCTTCGGCCGCCCGGTCAGCCTGGTGCTGGCCGACTACAACGAATGGCGCGACAGCATCTACCCCGACGACCTGGAGTACGCCGAGCGCAGCCTGGCCCAGGTGCTGCTCAAGGGCTCGGTGGAAGACCGCGAATACCGCATTCTCAATGCCGACGGCCAACTGCGCTGGCTGAGCGACAAGTGCTACATCAACCAGCAGCACGACGGCGACCGGGTGATCATTGTCGGCATCGCCGAAGACATCACCGAAAAGAAGCAGCTTGAAGGCGAGTTGCAACGCCTGGCCACCACTGACGTGCTGACCCAGAGCAGCAACCGCAGGCACTTTTTCGAGTGTGCCCAGCAAGCCTTCGACAACGCCCGCGAAGCCGGTACGCCGCTGGCCTTCCTGTTGCTGGATATCGATGATTTCAAGCGCATCAACGACAGCTACGGCCACCAGGAAGGCGACCAGGTGCTGCAACGCATCGCCGACAGCGGCAAGGCCGTGCTACGCCGTGGCGACTTGTTCGGGCGTATTGGTGGCGAGGAATTTGCGGCGGTGTTCCCGGGTTGCGATGCCCACGCGGCAGAACAGATTGCCGAGCGCTTGCAGCGGGCGATCCAGCGTTTGAGCTTTAGCCATGAAGAGCAGGTGTACGGGGTGACGGTGAGCCAGGGGCTAACTGCGCTGACGGATGAAGATGTGACGCTGGATAGCCTGTATGCCCGGGCTGACGCGGCGATGTACCAGGCAAAGCGGCAGGGCAAGAACCAGATAGTCCGCGGCTGACGCATTACCCGCGACTCAGGCGATGCCGAGAATAAATGGGGCTGCTGCGCAGCCCATCGCCGGCAAGCCAGGCTCCCACAGGTACGGTGCACCCCTCAGGCATTGCGCTGTACCTGTGGGAGCCTGGCTTGCCGGCGATGGGCCGCAAAGCGGCCCCAAAATCTCAGTTGGACACTTCAGTCTCAGCCACAGGCGGCTCTTGCTGCGGCTTCAACTCCGGGTTTTCCACCTTGCGCAGCCGGTTCAGCTCTGGCAACCCAAGCTTGAGTAACCGCGCCGTCTTGCCACTGGCCACCTTCTCCATTCCCTGTTCGGCCGGCAGCCGCGACAACTGCCCAGCCAGGTTCATGGCCAGAATCTCCCGCGAATACACGCCACCGCCAAGCTGGTAAATGGCCGCGATCAACTCCCGCAGCGCCAACGGCAAGCGCCAGCGGGTACGCAGCGCCGAGCCGAACGCAGCACCAAATTCGTCAAGCGACAGCTGCACCTTGCCCTCGTCCAGCTCGCCGCCGGCCAGGCGCCACTCCTGCAGGCAACGCAACACCGCCAGGTCACCCAGGCAATGCAGCAAACCCGCGCAATAACAACGCCCTTCGTCCAGTTCGAGCATGCGCGCCAAGGTACGGCCATATTCGGCAGTGTGCAGCGACAGGTCCCAGTAACGGGCGGCATGTTCCGCCAGCAACGGGTCGCTGAGGCGTGCGCTGCGCTTGAGGGTCATGCCCAGGATCAGGTTCATGCTCTGGGTACTGCCAAGCTTGTTCAAGGCCTGCAGCAACGTTTGTACCGGGGCGTCACGGTGCAGCGCGGCGCTGTTGGCGGCGGCAATCAACACAGCGGTAACCTGAGGGTCGTTACGCACTTCCTCTTCGAGCACCTTCAGGTTCAGGCCCTGAGGGTTGAGCGCGCGCTTGATCGCTACCTGCACATCCGCCAGCAACGGCCCACCATCGGCAGTAGCGCGGCGTTGCTCAAGGTAGGCCGGCAGGCTGGCACCGGGCTGCAAGGCAGGGACCGGGCAGGCGATTTCCTCGCCAACCGCCACCAGCAGCTCTTCCAGGCGCTTGCGCAGGTTGTCCAGGTTCAGCGGCTTGCTCAGGTAGGCGGTAGGGTGCAGCGGCAATGTTTCGCGCACGCTGGCGCTGTCGCTGCGGTTGCTCATGAGGATGAACGGCAACTCCGGCCCTTTGGCGCGGACCTTGCGCAACAGGTCCAGGCCGTCGACACCGGCCAGCTCGCGGGCGGCGATGATCAGGTCAGGTTTGTTGGCCAACAGGTTGAGTGCCTGCGAACCGTCGGCGCATACATGCAACCGGGCATCACAGCGTACGCTGAGCAGCATTTCGCTGAGCATGTCACGTACCCAAGGATCGCCCTCGACAATCAGTACGTTTGGTGCGGTGGGGTTTGCAGCGCTCATCGCCAACAGCTCCTGATTAGCCTGACACACAGTCCGTCGCAGCTTCCAAAGCAAATCCTCCGCTAACGATAGCGCCCCATGGCTTTTCTGGGCACAAAAAAAACCCGCCGAGGCGGGTTTTTTCTGAAGCGTGTCACATCAAGCGAGTTCAGCGAAGCACTCTTCGATGATGGCCAGGCCTTTGTCCAGCAGGGCGTCTTCGGCAGTCAGCGGTACCAGGATACGCAGGACGTTGCCGTAGGTGCCGCAGGACAGCAGGATCAGACCCTTGTCGCGTGCCTTGGCAACAACCTGGCCAACAGCAGCAGCGTTCGGGGTGTGAGTGCCTTTCTCGAAGACTTCGACAGCAATCATCGAGCCCAGACCACGGACGTCGCCGATGATCGGGAACTTCTTCTGGATTTCGCGCAGGCCAGTGGTCAGGCGCTCACCCACAGCCTTGCTGCGGTCCAGCAGTTTCTCTTCTTCGAACACTTCGATCACGGCCAAGGCCGCGGCGCAAGCGATCGGCGAACCGGCGTAGGTGCCGCCCAGGCCGCCTGGCGCGATGGCATCCATGTACTCGGCCTTGCCGCACACACCGGCCAGCGGGAAGCCGCCAGCGATGGACTTGGCGAAGGTGGTCAGGTCAGGCGCAACGCCCATCTGTTCCATGGCGAAGAAGGTACCGGTACGGCCAGCGCCGGTCTGTACTTCGTCGGCGATCAGCAGGATACCGTGCTTGTCGCACAGCTCGCGCAGGCGCTTCATCAGCTCTTTCGGCGCTGGCAGGAAGCCGCCTTCGCCTTGTACTGGCTCGAGGATGATCGCGGCGATGTCGCGTGGCTCGGCGTCGTTCTTGAAGATGCGCTCGACCGAGGCGATGGCGTCGTCAACGCTGATACCGTGCAGTTCGCTCGGGAACAGGGCGCGGAAGATGCCGCCTGGCATCAGGCCCATGCCAGCGGAGTACGGCACGACCTTGCCGGTCAGGCCCAGGGTCATCATGGTACGGCCGTGGTAGCCGCCGGTGAAGGCGATGACGCCAGCGCGGCCAGTGGCGGCACGGGCGATTTTTACGGCGTTTTCAACGGCTTCGGAGCCGGTGGTGACCAGCAGGGTCTTCTTGTCGAAGTCGCCTGGTACCAGCTTGTTGATCTTTTCGCACAGTTCTACGTAGGGTTCGTAGGCCAGCACCTGGAAGCAGGTGTGGCTGACTTTGGTCAGCTGATCTTGCACGGCTGCAACCACTTTCGGGTGCAGGTGGCCGGTGTTCAGTACTGCGATGCCGCCGGCGAAGTCGATCAGTTCGCGGCCTTCAACGTCGATCACGGTCGAGTTCTTCGCGGTGTCGACGAAGATCGGGTGGATTTGGCCGACGCCACGTGGGACGGCAGCTACACGACGTTGCATCAAGGATTCGTTGGTCTTGCTCATAATGCCCTCATTGCGCCGACAGGAATGGCGCTTTTATTCGGGGGTGGCTGGGAGTGCTCGCGAACAGTATTCGTTGATCGACTGCCGCAAACGCCCTGGCCACCAGGTACTGCGATGTAAAAAAGGCCAGCGAGACGTCGCTCTCGCGCCCCGCTGGCAGAGGTAAAGCCTTTACCGTGCTATCAGACGCTGATGCACAGGTATTTGATTTCGAGGTAGTCCTCGATACCGTACTTGGAACCTTCGCGGCCCAGGCCCGAAGCCTTGATGCCACCGAACGGTGCCACTTCGTTGGAGATCAGGCCGGTGTTGATACCTACCATGCCGTATTCCAGGGCTTCGGCAACACGGAATACACGGCTCATGTCGCGGGCGTAGAAGTACGAAGCCAGGCCGAACTCGGTGTCGTTGGACATGGCGATGACTTCGGCTTCGTCTTTGAAGCGGAACAGCGGCGCCAGTGGGCCGAAGGTCTCTTCCTTGGCGACGGCAGCGGTCTTCGGTACGTCAACCAGGATGGTCGGCTCGAAGAAGTTGCCTTCGATGATCTTGCCACCGGACAGCACCTTGGCGCCTTTGCCAACGGCGTCTTCGATGTGTTCCTGAACCTTGGCGACAGCTTTACCGTCGATCAGCGGGCCAGTGGTGGTGCCTTCTTCCAGGCCGTTACCGATCTTCAGCTTGGCAACAGCGGCGGCCAGCTTCTGGGCAAACGCGTCGTAGACGCCGTCCTGCACGTAGATACGGTTGGCACAGACGCAGGTCTGGCCGTTGTTACGGTACTTGGAGATGATCGCGCCCTCGACCGCCTTGTCCAGATCGGCGTCGTCGAACACGATGAACGGGGCGTTGCCACCCAGCTCCAGGGAAACCTTCTTGATGTCCTTGGCGCATTCTTCCATCAGCTGGCGACCGATTTCGGTCGAGCCGGTGAAGGACAGCTTGCGTACCAGGGAGTTGCCAGTCAGCTCGCCGCCAACTTCGCCAGCGCTGCCGGTCACGACGCTCAGCACGCCAGCCGGGATACCGGCACGGTGGGCCAGCTCGACCAGGGCCAGGGCGGAGTATGGGGTTTGCGAAGCAGGCTTGAGCACCATGGTGCAGCCAGCGGCCAGGGCCGGGCCGGCTTTACGGGTGATCATGGCGGCCGGGAAGTTCCACGGGGTGATGGCCGCGGTAACGCCGATTGGCTGCTTGATGACGATCAGACGCTTGTCTGGCTGGTGGCCAGGGATGGTGTCACCGTAGACGCGCTTGGCTTCTTCGGCGAACCACTCGATGAACGAGGCAGCGTAGGCGATTTCGCCCTTGGCTTCGGCCAGTGGCTTGCCTTGCTCGGTGGTCATCAGGCGAGCCAGGTCGTCCTGGTTCTCGATCATCAGTTCGAACCAGCGACGCAGCTTGGCCGAACGCTCCTTGGCGGTCAGGGCACGCCAGGCCGGCAGGGCCTTGTCGGCGGCTTCGATGGCGCGGCGGGTTTCCGCGGTGCCCATCTTCGGCACGGTACCGATGACTTCACCGGTGGCCGGGTTGGTCACCTTGATGGTCTGGCCGTTGTCCGCATCCAGCCACTCACCATTGATATAGGCTTGCTGGCGGAACAACTGAGCGTCTTTGAGCTGCATGTCGGCTTCCCGAATTGTTGATTGTTGAAAAGCGCCCAAGGCAGGGCATCGAGCGTTTGAAATCTCAAACGAATGCTAAGCGGCTGCTGGGGTGTTGGACAATAGGCTGTTCGAAAAAAAGAACGAATGGTTGAACAGCCGGGCGGAAATTTCACAATTTTGTGCTGTGGCAACTGGCCCTATCGCCGGCAAGCCAGCTCCCACAGGGACTGCACAGGTGCTGAATTTTGTGGGGTCCCTGTGGGAGCTGGCTTGCCGGCGATAGGGCCGGTACAGGTTAGACGAACAAGCTGAAAGAAATGTGAAGGGAGGACCGACGGCCCTCCCGGCAGGGATGTGTCAGAAGGCCTTGGCCAGGTCGATCACCAGTGCCCGGTAGCCGACACTGCCCGGCTGTCGGCTGTGCACCTTCAGCTCCACCAGCACCTCCTGGGTCCCGCGCCGTACCTCGTTGAGCACGGTCGTGGTCAGTTTTTCGGGGGTCAGGAAATTAACCGAGGCCGAGTAAATGAACTGGGTGTCGGTCTCGGGCCGGTAGGCCACCACCGATGTTACCGGGCTGTACCACTCGTCGCCGCGCTCCTTGCCGTACTCCCACACCTGCTCGACGGTGCCCTTGGCTTCGTCGATGCGGTATTCCACCGCCCGGCTGTAGTTGCCGCTCAGTTTGGTCGGTGCAAAGTCGCGGCCCCAGCCGTTGTCGAACACGGTCAGCGTGCCCTTGCCGGTCAGCCAGGCGGTGTGCTGGGTCCACGACCAGTCAAAACCTTCGCGCTCGACCGGATTCAGCACCTTCTCACGCAGATGCTGCGGCCAGCCTTGGGGCGAGGCAAGAATCCATTTCACCTGCTTGTCGCGGCCGATCTTCGCCACGCCCTGGTGCCGTGCTGAAACGATGATGCTGTCGTCATCGGCGTCGTAGTCGATGGCATTGACGTGCGCCCAGTTGCGCCCGGTGCCCACGCCGGGGGTGTCACCAAAGGGCAAATCACCTTCGGCCAGTTCATTTGCCAGCCGCTCGTCTTGCTTCTGCACCCCTTCCGGCAACTGAATGGCGGCCTTGCCCAAGGTTTCCAGCAAGTCGCCTCGATACGGATCGAGGATCTGGTTGAGGTCCCAGAAGTCCAGCACATCCCCGGCCTCGTTAACCTCGATGATGTGGTCGCGGATCGAACGTACGCGCTTACCGTCCGGGCGGCGATAGTCGCTGGTACCCACCCGCAGCAGATAAGTGCCATTGGTAGTCTCGCGAATTTCATGGGAGAAATCGGCGAACTTGTCGGGCAGCGTGCGCTGCCAGATACGCCGCCCCAGCAAGTCGTACTTGGAATAGGTCTGGCCCTGGCCCCAGATCAGCTTGCCGTCGCGGGTCTGCTGGAAGCCCATGGTGCCGCCCAGGCCATCGCGGCGGTTGGAATCGTGGATCTGCTCGATGTCCAGGTACCAGCGCACATCGCCGTTGCTGTCGGCGATCCAGTTGTTGCCCACCTGGTCCCATTCCGCCGCACCGCCCAGTGCGTTCCATTTGAAGGCACGGCCCCCAGGAATATCGCCCTGCAAGTGGTTGAACAGGTAAAGGCGCTTTTCAAAGCCCGGCGCCACCTTGATCGGCTCCACTTCCGGCAACGCAGCGGTCTGCTTCGCCACCACCGGCAGGCGCACGGCCGGGGCGTAGATCTGGTATTGCTGGCGAATACGCTCGCCGTCGAGCTTATAGGTCACTTCCACCTGATTGACGTAGTCCGGGTACAAACCGAACACGGGGATACCGCCGTAGGTCCACAACGAGCGGTCAGACACTTCATAGGCAATGTCCACACCGCGCTCGCCGCGCCCCAATACGCGCACATGCGCGTCACTCAGGCTGCGGCCACCGTCCCGGATGATCGCGGTCAACGGCGCCAGGCGGTACGGGTTGACGACCACGTCCCCCAGCAGCGCTTCGTCGCGCTCCGGCACTTTCGCGGTCAGGCAGGCGCCCTCAGGCAATGCAGGGGTTTCAGTCTTGGCATTCATGGCAAAGCTCCTTGTGCTCAGAAGTCGTAACGGGCAGTTGCGCCGAAGGTGCGCGGGGTGCCGAGTACACCGGCATAGCCACCGTTGGCGGAGTTCCACAGGCTGGTGAAATAGGTTTTGTCGCCGGCGTTTTTCACCCACAGCGACAGGTCGACTACGCCGTCGCCCTGGTCCAGGCGCACTCCGGCGGAAAGGTTGACCAGCGCGTAGCTGGGGATCTGGCCGAAATCGGAATCGTCGATGGTGCCCACCGCCTTCGAGCGGAAGGCGTAGCTGGCAGTGACGTAGGGTTCTACGTGCTCGGTGGCCTGCCATTTGTATTGGGTGTTGAGGTTGGCGATGTACTTGGAGGCACCGACCACCTGGTGGCCGGACAAGTCGCAGGTGGCGGTGGCATTAGCCAGGCTCACCTCAGGTGGGCACGGGGCATCCTTGTACTCGGTGTAGCGCACATCGTTCCACGACCCGTTGAAGTTGACGGTAAGGCCGCGGATCGGCAGCGCCGTGGCCTCGAACTCCAGGCCTCGCGAGCGTACGCGGCCGGCGTTGGCCAGGTATTGCACGCGGTTGATCTGGTCGTAGACGTTGGCCTGGTAGCCATGTACTTCGGCCCAGAACAGGTTGCTGTTGAGTTGCAGGCGGCCGTCTAACAGGGTGCTTTTCAAGCCCAGCTCGGCATTATTGACCCGCTCGGTACCGACCAGCAGCGAGTCGGTGCCCAGCCGTGGCGCAGCGCCGACAGTGAGGTTGACGCCGCCAGACTTCTCGCCGTGAGTCAGGGTGGCGTAGCCCAGCAGCTGCTCGTTGAAGCGGTAGCTCAGGCCCAGCAGGCCGGAGGGGCTGAAGCTGTACTGGTTGAGGTCGCCCGAATCGTAGGCACCTATCCGGGCCTGCCGCGCCGCTGCAGCAGCACCCGTTACAGCCGCACCGCCGCTTGGTGCATCGCGGGTTACCCAGGCGCTCTTCTCCTCATAGGTACCGCGAATGCCGGCAGTGAAATCCAGGCGGTCGGTGACATGCCAGGTGCCCTGGGCGAACAGCGCGTAGCTGTCGGTGTCGATGTGGCCGTTGCCGATGGTGTCGACATTGTTCAAGGCACCGACGGGCGTCAGGTTCCAGACATCCGCCTGCGGTCCGTAATAAGTGAAGGACTTGTTGTCCAGGTCCTGCTTGAAGTAGTACGCCCCCAGCACATAGTCGAAGGCGCCACCGGTGGGCGAAGCCAGGCGGATTTCCTGCGAGTACTGCTTGTCACGCACCGATACCCCGGCGCTGTAGAACACCGGCACGTTCAGGCCATCGTCGTTGCGCGGGGTGAAGTCCCACCAGCGGTAGGCGGTGATCGAAGTCAGGGTGAAGTCGTTGGGCAACGTCCAGTTGGCCTCCACCGAGGTGCCACCCTGGAACACCGTTACCTGCTGGTCGGCGTCGAAATTGACCTTGCGGTCCTTGCCCGACACCAGCGTCGCGCCCGCCTGGGCGGCCAGGCTTTCGTAGCGGTTGACGCCATTGATGGTGGGGCCGGTGCTGTACAGGCTGAGGATGCCATTGTTGGAGTCCTCCTCGTTGTACTCGCCGATCCAGCGCAGGTTGAAGGTGTCGCTGGGCTTGAACAGCAACTGCGTACGAAAGCCCTGGCGCTTGCCGCCGTTGAGGTCGTCGCCGTTGTGGATGTTCTTCACATAGCCATCGTCTTCGGTGCGGTAGGCACTGATACGCCCGGCCAAGGTCTCGCTGATCGGCCCCGAGAAGCTGCCTTGCGTTTGCAGGTAGCCGTCTTCGCCAATCGACTGCTGGATGCTGCCCTCGCGGTGGAAGGTGGGTTTGCGCGTGGTGATGTTGAGCACCCCGGCCGTGGTGTTCTTGCCAAACAGCGTGCCCTGCGGGCCGCGCAGCACCTCCAGTTGCTCCACGTCCAGCAGGTCGAACACCGCCATGCCGGGGCGACCGAGGTAGACGTTATCCAGGTAGATGCCGACGCTGCCCTCCAAACCATCGCTGGCCGGGTTGTTGCCCAGGCCGCGGATCGAGATGCTCGACTGGCGGGCATGCACGTAGGCGACGTTGGTGCTGGGCACCAGCTGTTGCAGATCCTGCACACGGTAGATGCGCTGGGTTTCCAATGTCTCGCTGTCGAGCACGCTGATTGGTGTGGGCACACTTTGCGCGGTTTCTTCGCGGCGGCGGGCATTGACCGTGACGGTGCCAAGCTTGGCTTCCTGTTCCACTGCCGGGGTGGCACTGACCGGCTCTTCGGCGAAGCTGCCAGCGGACGCCGCCAGCAGCACGCCAGCGGCCAAGGGTTGCAAGGTGAAACGCGACGCGCGCGCAGGCCAACGGGAAAGTCCGGACATGCAAATGCTCCTTGAGGCATGGGCCCTGGCGAGCATTTCCGTTGGCGGAACCGAATCGCGGTCAGTTGGGCTTATATTCTTTTAAGTGATATAAATATTTGTAATTCATATTTAGTGGAATAAGCAACTCCCTTTATAAGGGGACTCACCCTTGTCAGCAATTGCATTTGACCGAAGGTTTTAATGTAGAAAATGCATATCGATCTGCGTCAGTTGCGCCACTACATCGCCCTTGTCGAGCACCGCAGTTTCGTGGCCGCTGCGGCTGCCGTGAACCTGTCGCAATCGGCGTTCAGCCGCAGCATCCAGACCCTGGAGCACAACATTGGCTGCCGCCTGGTGGACCGCGCCAGCAAAGAGCTGGCACCCACCCGCCAAGGCCTGTTGGTGCTGGAGCATTCGCGGCGGCTGGTGCATGGGGCGCACAACCTGGTCAACGAAATCCACCAGTTCAACGGCGCCACCACGGGCGTGGTGCGTTTCGGCTCCGGCCCGGCACCGGCCGGAGGGTTGGTGCCACGAGCGGTGGCGCGCTTCGTGGCCGAGTACCCGGCGGCGCGCACGTGCTTTCAGGTGGACAACTGGCAGGCGCTGAACCGCAAGCTGGTTGCCGAAGAGATCGAGTTCTTTGTTGCCGACACCCGCCAGTTCGAGTCCGACCCGGATTACCAGGTGCACAAGCTGGCCCCGCAACGCTGGCATTTCTGCTGCCGCGCCGGGCACCCGCTGACCGAACAGGAGAGCGTGCAGGCGCGTGACCTGTTCGACTACCCGCTGGCCACGACCTTCAGGCCGCCGAATATCCGCAAAATCCTCAGCGACCTGAGCGGGCGGCAGGATTTCCTGCCATCAGTGGAGTGCGAGCATGGCTATGCGTTGCTGAATGTGGTGATGCATTCGGACACCATTGGCATTGCCTGCAATGCCAATTTGCGGCCGTATCAGATGGAGCGGGGACTGGTGGCGCTGAAGCTGGCGGACCTGACAGCGGAGCAGGAGGAGACGTTCTATACCCGCTATGGGGTGGTGAGCCGGGTGGGGTATGGGCTATCGCCATTGGCTCAAGGGCTGGTCAGGCAGCTGATTGCCTGTGATACCGAGTTGTAGCTGGCGGGGGCTTTGCCCCCGTTTCGCGACACAAGGCCGCTCCCACAATGGACCGGCGTACGCCGTGCTTTTGTGGGAGCGGCCTTGTGTCGCGAAAGGGCCGCAAAGCGGCCCCCGGCGATATCAGCCTTTACGCGTAGTTCGGCTCAACTGCCCATCAACCCCCACCGGCACCTCACCCGCCAACGTCACCCGGCGCACCACCCGTGGCTGGGTCCCGTAATCATCCACCGCATAATGCTGCGTCGCCCGGTTATCCCAGATCGCCACATCCCCCGCCTGCCAGCGCCAGCGCACGGTGTTCTCCAGGCGCGTCACATGCCCCTGCAACACCGCAAACAGGTGCTGCGAATCCGCCAGCGAATAACCCTTGATGCGCTTCACGAAATGCCCCAGTTGCAGCGCCCGCTCGCCACTGATCGGGTGCACGCGCACCACCGGGTGCTCGGTCTCGTAAACGGTCGATGTGAATACCTTGCGATAGCGCTCCAGCTTGGCCGGGTCCACATCGGGCTTGATGCTGGCGTAGTCGTATTCGTTGCTGTGCACCGCCCACAGCTTGTCGGCCAGCTCACGCAGCGGCTCGGGCAACTCCTGATAGGCCGCAGCGGTGTTGGCCCACACGGTATCGCCACCCGAAGCCGGCGCCACCACGCTGCGCAGGATCGAGGCCTTGGGGTAGGCGTCGACGAAGGTCACGTCAGTGTGCCAGGAGTTTGCCCGCTGGCCTTCGGCGCCATCGAGTTGCAGCAGGTAGCTGGTGCCGTCCACCACCGGCACGGTGGGGTGGGCGACCGGCTCGCCAAGCAGCTTGGCGAAGGCTTCCTGGCTCTGATCATCCAGGTGGGTCTGGCCACGGAAGAAGATCACCTTGTGCTTCACCAGCGCCGCCTGAATGGCGTCCAGGGTGGCGGCATCGAGGTCGGCAGACAGTTGCACACCGCGGATTTCGGCGCCGATACGGCCGGCAACCGGGTGAATGTCGAGTTCGAGGGTTTGTGGCGCGGTGGCCAGGGCGGCATTGCTCATGGTCGTGGTCCTTGCGGTTGTTGTCGGGTTGTTCGGCTTCAGCGGGCGGCCTGCACGGCCTGTTCCTGTTTCAGCGCGGCATCGAGAAAGCGCGGTTCGATCCAGTCGGCAACCTGGAAGCCACGGCGGATAAGCCGCTCCTTGGCTGCCAGGTCGACGCCCTGCTGCAACTGGCCGACGAATTCGGCGTCCAGGCGTGGGTCGAAGTAGTGGGCGAGGTCTTCCTTGGCCAGGTCATCGCTGAGGATGCTGCGTGGCCAGTTGGCGTTGTTGGCCACCAGGTTGATGTAGGCGTCGCGGTTATGTTCGTCACGCAGCCAGGTACTGGCCTGCTCTTGGGCGTTGACCAGCCGCTGGACCAGTTCGGGGTACTTGCGGATGAAGTCACCCGTGCCCAGCAGCACTGCCTGGGTACTGCCGGCGCCTTCGAGGTCCCGCGAGTTGACCGGCAGCTCGACCAGTCCGCGTTCACGCAGCGACAGCAGGTTGGACAGACCCCAGGTGGCGTCTATCTGCTTGGCCGCCAGCGCAGCGTTGGCGGCGTTGAAGTCCAGGTTGATCACCTTCAGCTCACGCTCGGTCAGCCCTTGGCTGGCCAGGGCGCTGGCGAACGACAGCTGGTTGGCTGTGCCGCGGAACACCGCTACGCGCTTGCCCTTGAGGTCGTGCAGGGTCTTGATGCCAGAGCCAGGCACCACGCCCAGGTAGCTCTTGACCCCACGCACGCCCGCCGTCAGCACGCGGGTATCCAGGCCATTGGCCTTGCCAACGATCGCGGCCAGGTCACCCAGGTAGGCAAAGTCGGCCTGGCCATTGGCCAACGCCTCGTTCACCACGGGGCCGGCCCCCTTGAAGAAGTGCCAGTCGATGCGGATGCCATCCTTGGCGAATTCCTTCTCCAGCAACTGCTGGTCACGCAATACATCGACTACGCCGCCCGCGCTGGGCTTGCTGCCGGCGCTGAGGTCGGGTACGGCGATGCGGATGCTTTCAGGCTTGGCGGGCTCGGCCGCCTGGGCGCTGAGGGTGAAGGCCAGCCCAAGGGCGGTGACGAGGTGGCGCAACGGGGTTTTCATGGCAAGGCTCCTTGGCAGGCTGCCACCGGCGATGGCCGGCGCTTTGGCCAGAAGCTAGGCAGGTCTGGTTAGAACCTACAAAGATCAAAACTTCATTTTTTAGTAACTGAAAAGCATAAATCAGGCGGCATGCGGGCCTGCGCCAGGCTTGCGAAAAGCGCATGGAAAATATGAGGAAAACGCAACGGCGGGGGGCTTCCGTATGCAGGGGACGCATGCTCTTATCTCTTGAAATGTGCTTTTGAGAATTTCTAATTCCATAAGTGAATAACATAACAACGCTTCGAGAGATGGCCGATGAATGGAGTTCTGAGCAGGAATCGGAGGTGGCTTCGAGGGCCGCTGCGCGGCCCGATCGCGACACAAGGCCGCTCCTACAGGGGCCTTGCGTACCTCGTGCCTGCGGTAGTTGCCGTGCTCTGGGTGATAGCCAGCCGGCAGCACTGGATGAGCGAGCAGATTCTGCCGGCGCCAGCGCTGGTGTGGCAGAGCGCGGTGGAGTTTGGCTCCGGCGAGCTTTGGGGGCACCTGTGGATAAGCTTGCAACGGTTGTTCTGGGGGCTGGCGGTAGGTATCGGCAGCGGCTTGCTGCTGGGCGTATGGCTGGGCGCTTCGCAGCGGGCACAGACACTGGTGCTGCCAACCTTCGTGGCACTGGCACAGATTCCTACGCTGGCCTGGATTCCGTTGTTCATGCTGTTCTTCGGCATCGGCGAACTGTTGAAGCTCGTGGTGCTGGTAAAGGCCGTGGTGGTTCCCGTCACCTTGCACACGCTGGTAGGTGTGCGCGATGCCCAGCCCAAACTGCGTGAAGCCGCATTGGCCCTGCGCCTGCCCCGGCACTTGCTGTTCCTGCGCCTGCTGCTGCCGGCTGCCCTGCCCGCGTTTCTCACCGGCGTGCGTCTGGCCCTTGCCACCGGTTGGACCTCGCTGCTGGCGGTCGAGTTGCTGGCCTCCAGCGAAGGGATCGGCTACCTGATGGTGTGGGGTCGGCAGCTGTTCATGCTCGACCTTGTGCTGTTGTGCATCCTGGTGATTGGCCTGGTCGGTGCCGTGCTGGAGCGCAGCTTCTCTATCCTGGAAAAGCACGTGCTGTTCTGGCCGCAACCGGCCACCGGCGAACAGCAGCGCGGGCCAGTGCCACGGGGCTGGCAAAGCCTGCTGTTGCCGCTGGCACTGCTGGCAGTGTGGCAAGCCAGCAGCAGCTTTGGCTGGGTTGACCCGAACATTCTCACCTCACCACTTGAGGTACTGCGCACGCTGCTGGTCGGTTTGGCCGATGGGTCGCTGCCGCAGGCCTTGCTGCTGAGCCTGGAACGCACCCTCACCGGCCTGCTGCTGGGGGGTGGCGCCGGCCTGCTGACCGGGTTGCTGCTAGGGCTTTCAAACCACGCAGAACGCCTTTTCGGGCCAAGCCTTTCGGCCTTGCGCCAGGTGGCGCTGTTCGCCTGGGTGCCGCTGCTCACCGCCTGGTTCGGCCTGGGTGAAGGGGCCAAGCACGTTTTCGTAGCCCTGGCCGCGTTCTTCCCGCTGCTGATCGCTACCCAACGCGGTATCGCCAGCCTCTCGCCACAGCTGGGCGAAGCCGCCCGCACGCTGCGCCTGAACCTGTGGCAACGCTTGCGTCTGCTGGTACTGCCCGGTGCGGCCCCGGCGATTTTCGCCGGCCTGCGCCTGTCGCTGATCTACGCCTGGCTGGGCACCATCGGCGCCGAATACTTCATGCCTTCGGACGGCGGCATCGCCAGCCTGATGATCGGCGCCCAGCAACTGTTCCGCATGGACCAGGTAATGGCCGCCATGGTCCTGATCGGCCTGGTCGGCGCCCTGCTCGGCAACCTTGGACAACGCCTCGAATCGCGCGCCACGCGCTGGAGAACCGCATGAACGCCTTCAACACCTCGCACCTGCACGCGGCCAACCAGCCCGACACCACCCCGCCCCTGGTCAGCTTCGAAGGGGTCGGCAAGGTGTTCACCGTGGACGGCCAACCGTTCGAGGCCATCCGCAACTTCAACCTGTCGATCAACGAAGGCGAGTTCATCGCCATTGTCGGCGCATCCGGTTGTGGCAAGTCCACCTTGCTGCGCATGCTGGTTGGGCTGGATACCGACTACAGCGGCAGCATTCGCGTCGACGGCCATACCGTGAAAGGCATTGGTGGTGAGCGCGGCATCGTGTTCCAGGAGCATCGTCTGTTCCCATGGCTGACCGTGGAACAGAACATTGCCCTGGGCCTGGTCAATGAGTCGCTGACGCAAGGTGAACGTGCGCGGCGCGTGCATGAGTTCGTGCAACTGGTGGGGCTGGTGGGCTTCGAATCGGCTTACCCGCACCAGCTGTCCGGCGGCATGGCACAGCGCGTGGCTATCGCCCGTGGCCTGGTCGCCAGCCCTCGGATCCTGCTGCTCGACGAGCCATTCGGCGCGCTGGATGCGCTGACCCGCCAGCAGCTGCAGGACGAGTTGCTGGCCATTCGCGAACGTGCCGGCATCACCACCTTGCTGGTCACTCACGATGCCGAAGAGGCGACGTACCTGGCGGACCGGGTCGTGGTGCTGGAGCCACGCCCAGGCAGGATCAAGTCGGTGGTGGAAATCGACCTGCCGCACCCACGGTTGCGCACCGGCGTTGCGCTGCATGGCCTGCGCGAGAAGGTGCTGCACCAGATTACTGGAACTGGCGGTTACCTGCCGCCAGTACGCCGCGTGGAAGGGCTAAGGCCAGAACTGATCGCGCTCTGATCGGGTTGAACGCCCAGCCGGAGTGACTTGGCAGGTAAAAACAGCTACAGATCAAGGCGATGGACGCCACCGATTCAGATGGGTATCATGCGTGCGCGTTGCACTCGTAGCTCAGCTGGATAGAGTACTGCCCTCCGAAGGCAGGGGTCGTGGGTTCGAATCCCGCCGAGTGCGCCATATCAAAAAAGCCCTGGGCCTGAGCCCGGGGCTTTTTCGTTTGTGCGACATGTCGCGTTTCTGGCACTCCCGTGCCATAGGTCATTGGTGTTAGCGTGGGCGTCTTCCCGTTTTTCGAACGGGTAACCCACAACAATGATTGGCGAAGGAATGCACGCAACCATGCACCTGAAAAAACTCACCGCCACCACCCTGCTGCTGGCCAGCATCGGCCTGTTCACCCAGCCGGCCCAGGCCAACCTCACCCAGCAGCAGTCCGCTGCCATCGTCAAAGCCTTCGACGGCAGCAACCCAAGCGACTTCAAGCAGTTCCTCGACAAGCTCAAAGGCAGCGACCTTGCCAAGGCCGACAACCTCGGGGCAACCCTCGACGCCTACCTGGCCGGCAAGCCACTGGCCGCCGAGCAGCAAGACGAGATCAACCGCCTGCTCGGCCTGTATACCCGCATCAAGTATGGCAAGGCCGCCACCGAAACCCTGCGCGAGCTGGTGGCCATCCCCACCTTCAATGTCGAGGGTACGCCGCAGTACCAGAACCCCGAGTTCCTCAAGATTGCCGACAAGATCAAGGCCCTGGCCGACAGCTTTGGCCTGGCCTTCCGCAACATCGACAACCGCGTGTACGAGATTTCGCTCGGCAGCGGCAAGGAAGTAATCGGCATCCATGCCCATGCCGACGTCGTGCCGGTCAACCCGGACAACTGGAAGCTGGCCGACGGCACACGCCTGGACCCGTTCAAGGTCACTCTGGTTGGCGACCGCATGTACGGCCGTGGCACCGAAGACGACAAGAACGGCATCGTGGTGGCGATGTACGCGCTGAAAGTGGCCAAGGACGAGAACCTGCCGCTGGCCCGGCAGTTCAAGCTGCTGATCGACACCACCGAAGAAACCAGCGGTGACGCCATCCCTTACTACTTCGAGCGCAACCCCACGCCCGACTACAACCTGGCCCTCGACGGCGGCTACCCGGTGGTGATCGCCGAGAAAGGCTACGGCACGGTCATGGCCAGCTTCAGCAAGCGGGCGGGCACTGGCAAGGGCGCAGAAATCGTCAACCTGACTGGCGGCCTGGCCACCAACCAGATCCCGACCACCTCGGTAGCGACCCTGGTTTCAGACAACCCGACGCAGTTGGCCAAACAGTTGCAGCAAGCCGGTGCCAAGTACGTGAAGCAGCATGGCGGCGACTTCAGCATCGACGCCAAAGCTGAGGGCAAGAACGTGCTGCTCACGGTGACCGGTGTTTCCGCCCACTCTTCGGAGCCGGAGTCCGGGGTGAACCCGGTGGCCCGCATGCTCGACTTCATCAACGGCGTGGACAAGCAGGTTCCGCTCAAGCACAACCACTTCACCGACGCCGCCCGCTACGCCGCCGACAACTGGGGCCTGGACTACCTGGGCAACAAACTCGGCGTGGCGTTCAAGGACGCATTCATGGGCCCGCTGACTGCCTCGCTGACGTTTGTCGGGGTGGATGACAAAGGCCTGAAACTGGCGGTGAACCTGCGTATTCCGAAGGGCAAGCCGATCGCCACGATCAAGGACGAACTGGCTGACAAACTGGGCAAGTGGACCCGCCAAAGCCACACCTCGGTAGCCTTCGACTACAGCCTGGACGAGCCGATGTACCGCAACCCCGAGGGCGAATGGGTCAAGGCCCTGCTCGCGGTGGCCACCGAGAACCTGGGCATGAAGCATGAGTTCGGCACCTCGGCCGGCGCAACCTCGGTGCACGACCTGCCCAACGGCGTGCAGTTCGGCCTGGCCATGCCGGATGTGAAGTACACCGGGCACAACGACAACGAGTTCAAGACGGTGGAGCAGTTCATGCTGGACCTGCAGATCGTGAGCGAGATGGTGGCGCGGCTCGGGCAGATGCCGAAGCTCTGATTGGCAGTACCGGCCTCTTCGCGGCTAAAGCCGCTCCCACAGGTACAGCATATGCCTGAGGTTTGCGCTGTACTTGTGGGAGCGGGCGTGCCCGCGAACACCGGCGCAGCCGGTGCCATCTATCGCATTGCCTGCTTCGCGGGCTTGCCCGCTCCCACAGTGTGAACCACACAGAATTCAAAGGTGGTGCAATTCCTGTGGGAGCGGCTTCAGCCGCGAAGAAGCCGGAACAGGCATTCAACCCATGACGTTTTTCAATCGACTCCATGCCGTTTCCTGCATTGCCGTGCAGAGCGCCGTGCCGGATGCTTTAGTTACTCCGAGACAGCGCTTTTTTCACCCGCAGAGGCCCGTATGAAGACCGTCGAACAAATCCTCAAGACCAAGTCCCAGCACCAGACCGTGTACACCATCGGCCCGGATGACTCGGTGCTCGACGCCCTGAAAATGCTGGCGGAGAAAAACGTCGGTGCGCTGCCCGTGGTCGAGGGCAACCAGGTGGTGGGTATCGTCAGTGAACGGGACTATGCGCGCAAACTGGTGCTGAAGGGCCGCTCGTCCGCCGCCACCCCCGTGCGCGAAATCATGAGTGCTCCAGTGGTCACCGTGGAGCCCAAGCAGAAGCTCGATTTCTGCATGAACCTGATGACCGATCGCCACCTGCGTCACCTGCCGGTGGTCGACAATGGCAAACTGCTTGGCCTGTTGTCGATCGGTGACTTGGTCAAGGAAACCATCACCGAACAGGCCAGCCTGATCCTGCAACTGGAGCAATACATCCGCGGAGAATGACGCCTCTCAATGGTAGGCGCGCTCCAGCTCGTCCAGCTGATGGTCGAAGCTGCGCAGGCGCGCCGACCACGTGTACACCAGCACCTCAAGGTCACGGTTGAGCACGGCAGTATTGCCATGGCCACTGCAGGTGGGCTCGCCCAGGTCCAGCTGGTAGCGTTCACGGGCCATGGCCTGGGCCACGCTGGACAGGTCGCGGGCGTTGGCCAGCCAGTGGTGATGGTGGTCATGGATTTCACGGTCCAGTGCTCGGCACTGGCGCTTCAGGGCATCCAGGCTCTGCTCCAGCGGCGTGCCCTTGAGTTCGCCCATGACCTCTTCGAAGGTGCGCCCCGAATGCCAGTAGCTACCCCAGAAGTAGCGGTCGAACACCGTCTCGACACGGCGTAAGGCCACCTTGGTGTTCCAGATGGTCAGCAACGTTCGCCCCTGGATCACTTCACGCTTGTTCAGGTGCAACTGCTGCCAGGCAATCCACGTCAGGGCCACCAGTGCAACCGCCACAGTGACAGCGGCAGCGGCATACAAAAAATGCACTGCCTGATTCATCTGTTGCGTCTGCCTGATGCCGTAGAAGTAACTGGCCGTCAGGGTGCCCAGGATCGTCACGGAGCACCAGAAGCCTGGTGCGTAGGGATCTTTCATCGCGCTATCCCCTTATTGTTTTCCTGAGCATAGCAACGGCCAATCACTCGTCAGGTGCCGCTCGGCGCTTTATTTTCGGGGGCGGCGCAACGCTTCGTTGAGTTGATCGAAAGGCTCCGCCCAATCGGCATCCTCAATGATGCTGTCCTTGAGAAAGGCACGCTGGGAGTCGGTCCAGAACGGCGCATCCACCAGCTTGATTTCGTTCTTCAGCGGTGAATGGCTGGTGATGAACTGATCGATACTCTCGGGATCGTCGGGCAGGCCCAGCTGTTTGAACAGGTCGGCAAAGCGATGAATCGGCGCTTCCATGGTTCCTCCTCGGTGCCAGGCAAGCCGTCCACGACGCCCGCCTGGCAGTGGTGTGAAAACATCAGCACAGCTCGCGCACTTCGGCGTGCGGCACCAGTTTCATGTACTGCTCCATGCTCATGTGGATCAAGTGATCGTGGTCACCCGCCTCCAGGTAGACATCGCCTTGGCGGGTAAGGCTCGGGTCGAGCAGCATTTTTATCTGGTAGGCATCACCAAGGGCCGGCACGGCGCCGCGCTCGCAGTCACTGAACAGGCTAGGCAAGCCGCTTTCCCGGGTGAGTTGCCAGGCCCCGGACATGCGCACCTTGGTCATGTCCAGGTGCCGGTTGGCCGGTAGCACGGCCATGATGTAGTTGCCATGACGGTCATCGAGCATCACCGACTTGGCGACCCGCTCGGCGGGCACGCCGGCCGTACGGGCCGACTCCAGGCTGGTGGCCGAATGGGGATGGGGAATGATGTCGTAATCGCAGTTGGCCTTGTCCAGGCGGGCCTGCAGGGTTTTAGCCATACGCATGATGCACCTCCGGTTTCGCCCCCCAATCTCCAATTTTAGGCCTGGCAGCGGCAGGCAGGGCTAAACTTGTGCAATAGAGGCAAACGAGGTGACGACAGGTGATCGCCCGCTGCTGGCGCTGGCTGTTGCTGCTGTTGCTGCTTGGCATTACGCCCGGCGGTCAGGCAGCGCCCGGCGCAGTGTGGGTGCTGGGCATCGACGATGCCATCGGCCCTGCCAGCGCCGATTACCTGGTACGCAGCCTCGACCAGGCCCGGGCACAGGGCGCGCAGCTTGTGGTCATCCGCATGGATACCCCAGGCGGGCTGGACAGCGCCATGCGCCAGATGATCAAGGCGATTCTCGCCAGTCCCGTGCCAGTGGCCACCTACGTTGCGCCCAGCGGTGCCCGCGCCGCCAGCGCAGGCACCTATATCCTTTGCGCCAGCCATGTTGCCGCAATGGCGCCCGGGACCAACCTGGGCGCCGCCACCCCCGTACAGATCGGCGGCCCCCCAGGTGCCCCCAAGGACGACAAGACCAAGGGCAGCGATGATGAAACCCTGGCACGCAAGCAGGTCAACGACGCCGCGGCCTACATCCGCAGCCTGGCGCAACTGCGTGGGCGCAATGCCGAGTGGGCGGAGAAGGCCGTGCGCGAGGCCGTCAGCCTGCCCGCCAGCGAAGCCTTGCGGCTGAATGTGATCGACCTGATAGCCGATGACCTGCCCGACCTTTTGCGCAAGCTGGATGGCAAAACGCTGCAGGTCGCCGGCCAACCGCACCCGCTGCAGACTGTCGGCGCCAGCCTGGTCGAGCACCTGCCGGACTGGCGCACACGGGTGCTGGCCGTGATTACCAATCCCGGCGTAGCACTGATCCTGATCATGATCGGCGTGTATGGCCTGTTGTTCGAGTTCATGAACCCCGGCTCCGCGGTGGGCGGTGTGGTCGGCGGCATTTGCCTGCTGTTGGCGTTGTATGCCCTGCAACTGCTACCGGTGAGTTTCGCCGGGATGGCGCTGATCCTGCTGGGCATCGCCTTCATGATCGCCGAAGCCTTCCTGCCCAGCTTCGGCGTGGTCGGCTTTGGCGGCATCGTCGCCTTCGTGGTCGGCGCGTTGATCCTGATCGACACCGATGCCCCAGGCTTCGGTATCCCGCTGACCTTGATCGGTACCTTGGCCGTGCTTTCGGCGCTGCTGATCGGTGGCGTGCTGGGCATGGCCCTGAAGGCACGACGGCGGGCGCTGGTGAGCGGCGACGCCGGCCTGGTCGGCAGCCTGGCCACCGTCACCCAGGTAATGCCAGGCAACCCGTTCTGTGGCGTGGTGCTGGCCCAGGGCGAGCAATGGCAAGTGCAATGCGCAACGCCGCTGCAAGCTGGCCAGAACGTGCGGGTGACCGCGCGCCATGGCGTGATGCTGGAAGTGAGCGCCGCCACGCCTGCGGCGCAAGGAGAATGAGCATGTTCATGCAAGTGGGTTTCGGCGCGGTGCTGATCGTGCTGACGATGCTGTTGCTATCGGCGTTTCGCATCCTGCGCGAATACGAGCGCGGCGTGGTGTTCCAGCTGGGCCGCTTCTGGCAGGTCAAGGGGCCGGGGCTGATCCTGTTGATTCCGGTGGTCCAGCAGATGGTACGGGTCGACCTGCGCACCGTGGTGCTGGATGTGCCGCCGCAGGACGTGATCACACGCGACAACGTGTCGGTCAAGGTCAACGCGGTGGTGTACTTCCGCGTGCTGGATCCGCAGAAGGCGATTATCCAGGTCGAGGATTTTCTGGTGGCGACCAGCCAGTTGGCCCAGACCACATTGCGCGCTGTGCTGGGCAAACATGAACTGGACGAGTTGCTGGCCGAACGCGAGCAGTTGAACCTGGACATCCGCCAGGTGCTGGATGCGCAGACCGATGCCTGGGGCATCAAGGTGGCCAATGTCGAGATCAAGCATGTCGACCTGAACGAATCGATGGTGCGTGCCATCGCCCGGCAGGCCGAGGCCGAACGTGAACGGCGGGCCAAGGTCATTCATGCCGAGGGCGAGTTGCAGGCGTCGGAGAAGCTGATGCAGGCGGCACAGATGCTGAGCAAGGAGCCGGGGGCGATGCAGTTGCGCTACATGCAGACGCTGGGGACGATTGCCGGGGACAAGAGCTCGACCATTGTCTTCCCGTTGCCGGTAGATCTGCTCAAGGGATTGGTGGACAAACAGAAATAGCTGGGGCCTCTACAAGGCCCCAGCTGGCTATCAGAGAGGTGCGCGGCGCAACGTGGCCAGGAAGGTGGCCGCCCCAATGAACAACCCGGCAAAGGTACGGTTCAGGCGCTTCTGCTGTTTGGGCGTACGCAGCAGACGCAACACCCGCGAAGCCAACCCGGTGTAGCCCGCCATCACCAACATGTCCACACTGATCATGGTCACGGTGATCGCCACATATTGTGGCAGCAACGGCGCATGCGGGTTAAGGAACTGCGGCAGCACCGCCAGCATGAACACCAGTGCCTTGGGGTTGCTGACGTTGACCAGGAAACCGCGGAACACCAGGCTCAGCGGTTTGCCGATCGGGCGCACGCCAGACTCATCGGCCATGTCCATCGGCAAGGCACGCCATTGCTTGTAGGCCAGATAGACGAGGTAGGCGACGCCAAACCATTTGATGATCTGGAAAGCCGTGGCCGAGGCGGCAAGGATGGCACCGACGCCGGCGGCGATGATGGCGATCTGTACGATCAGGCCCAGTTGCAGGCCCAGAGCATTCCAGTAACCACGCCAGAAGCCGTATTGCAGGCCGCTGGACATCGAGGCAATCGCCCCGGCACCGGGTGAAAGGCTGATCACCCAACAGGCGGCAAAGAAGCCCAACCATACTTCCATCGACATCACACACCTCGCTCGAACATATGTTGCAAAACGTTAAGCTAAGGTGTTGGTGAAAAAATAACCAGCAAATTCTTCAGGTTTAATCTGCCTCGACCGTCGGATCTTTGTGCATCGCCTGCACTTCAGCCCCACGCCAGCGCCGCACCGACTTCTGGAAGAACTGGCTATTGGGCACCTGCACCAGCGCCCCACCCGCCTCGGGCAGCTCCATCAGCGTGGTGAACAGCAGGTTGATGGCGATCACCCGGCCTTTTACGCCCGGCTTGTCCAGGGTGTCGACCAGCTCGACCACATCGCCGATGCGAAACGGCCCCACCGTGAAAATCAGCACCGCGCACAACAGGTTGGACAGCACGCTCCACATGGCGAAGAAGGCCACTGCCGCCACCGCGACGAAGCCGGACAGTGCAGTCCACAGCACCGTTGCGGAAACGCCCAACCGCTCCAGCACGAACAACAGCGCGCTGCCCATGATCAGCCAGCGCAAGCCGCCCCGCACCGGCACCAGCAGCTCCGGTGGCAACGGGTAACGCTGACCCAGGCGGCTCAACCCGCGGGCGACGATGCGCTGCAGGACGAAGGCTGCCACCAGGATCAACAGGATCTGCAAGCCCAGCCAGAAGGTGTCCATCCATTGCCCTGGCAGCAGCGAACGCAGTTCCTCCATCAGGACAGCGCCTCGAGCTCGGCCTGCATGCCCTCGAGCGTTTCCAGCGCTTCCATCCAGGCTTCTTCCAGCTCGCCTTCGCGTTGTTTGAGCTTGGTCTGGCGCGCCAGAAGGTCACGCAGCTCATCCTTGCGCGCGGCCTCGTAGAGGCCACCGTCGCCCAGTGCGGTCTCGATCTCGGCCAGTTGCGCATGCACCTGGTTAAGCTCGGTTTCCAGCTTGTCGGCGGCCTTCTTGTGCGGGGCAAGCTGCTGACGCAAAGCGGCGGCAGCCTGGCGTTGGGCTTTTTTGTCGGTCTTGTCCGGGTTGACCGGGGCGCTACTGGCCGGCGCGCTGCGCTGGCGGTACTCGACCAGCCAACGGCTGTAGTCGTCCAGGTCACCGTCGAAGGCGTCTACCTTGCCATCGGCCACCAGCAGGAAGTCGTCGGTGGTGCTCTTGAGCAAATGTCGATCGTGGGATACCACCACCACGGCACCGGCAAACTCCTGCAAGGCCATGGTCAGCGCCAGGCGCATTTCCAGGTCGAGGTGGTTGGTCGGTTCGTCGAGCAGCAGCAGGTTCGGCCGTTCCCAGGCGATCAGCGCCAGCGCCAGGCGGGCCTTTTCGCCACCAGAGAAGTTCACGACCGGCTCGTCGCAACGAGCGCCATGGAAGTCGAAACCGCCCAGGAAGTCGCGCAGGGTCTGCTCACGCTCGGTGGGCGCGATGCGCTGCAGGTGCAGCAGCGGGCTGGCCTTGTCGTCCAGCGAGTCGAGCTGGTGCTGGGCGAAGTAGCCAACGGCCAGGTTTTCGCCCCGTACCAGGCGGCCAGACAACGGTTCCAGTTCACCCGCAAGGTTCTTGATCAGCGTCGACTTGCCCGCGCCGTTAGGCCCAAGCAAACCGATACGCGCGCCCGGGGTGAGCTGCAACTTGACCTTGTCGAGGATGGCCTTGTCGCCATACCCCAGCCGGCCTTCGGACAGGCTCAGCAACGGGCTGGAGATTTTCTGCGATTCGCGGAAGACGAAGTCGAACGGTGAATCCACATGCGCCGCCGACAGCTCTTCCATGCGCTCCAGGGCCTTGATCCGGCTTTGCGCCTGGCGAGCCTTGGTGGCCTGGGCCTTGAAGCGGGCGATGTATTTTTCCATGTGCGCGCGCTGCGCCTGCTGCTTCTCGTAGGCTTGCTGCTGCTGCGCCAGGCGCTCGGCACGGGTGCGCTCGAAGGCGGTGTAGCCACCTTTGTACAGGTTCAGCTTACGCTGCTCGACGTGCAGCACATGGTCGACCACAGCGTCGAGGAAGTCGCGGTCGTGGGAGATCAGTAACAGCGTGCCGGGGTAGCCCTTGAGCCAGTCTTCCAGCCACAGGATGGCGTCCAGGTCGAGGTGGTTGGTGGGCTCGTCGAGCAGCAGCAGGTCGGACGGGCACATCAGCGCCTGAGCCAGGTTCAGGCGCATTCGCCAGCCACCCGAGAAGTCACCGACGCGGCGATCCATCTGCTCGTTGGTGAAGCCCAGGCCGGCCAGCAGCTTGCGCGCGCGGGCATCGGCGGTATAGCCGTCGGCACTTTCCAGCTCACTGTGCAGGCGCGCCAGGGCAGTGCCGTCGTGGGCCTGCTCGGCGGCGGCCAGTTCGGCCTGGACCTTGCGCAGGCGCACGTCGCCGTCGAGCACATAGTCCACGGCCAGGCGGTCGAGGGTATCGACCTCCTGGCGCATGTGGGCGATGCGCCAGTCGCCGGGCAGTTGGCAGTCACCGGCATCGGGTGACAGCTCACCGCGCAGCAAGGCGAACAGGCTGGATTTTCCGGCACCGTTGGCGCCGATCAGGCCGGCCTTGTGACCGGCGTGCAGGGTCATCTCGGCGCCTTCTAGCAAGCGCTGCGGACCACGCTGTAAAGTGAGGTTGGATAGTCTGATCATGATGGTCGCGGAGTCTACCAGCTTCCTCGGCCCATAGCGCGAGTGGAACCATGCACACCGACCTGTGGAATCACGCCCTGGCCCTGTATGCCAGGCCCGGCGCGGAAGCGGCCTGCCTTGAGCTACAGGCACTGGGTGGCGATGTCTGCCTGCTGTTGTGCGCGACCTGGCTGCAAGCACGAGGCGTGGCGGTGCTGGATGAGCGCGTGCAGGCGTTAACCGAAATAGCCGGGGCCTGGCAGCGTGACGTGGTCGCCCCGTTACGCGGCCTTCGCCAACAATGGCGAGCAGCGGCATCGGGTGATGCGCAACTGGCGGCGTTGCGTGAACAAGTGAAGGGGCTGGAGTTGCAGGCCGAAAAGACCTTGCTTGAGCGTTTGCAGGAGTGCTCGCGACAGTGGCCCACGGACTCGCATGGGCTCACGGACGACTGGCTGGCCCGGCTGGCGCCGGAGCCTGCCCGCCGCCACGACGCGCTTGATCATTTGCGCGCCGCAGCGGCTACGCTTCAGGACGCCGAAGACGGCGCCTGAGCCGAAGTGCTGGCGGGTGTCGACGATGCTACCGAAGCAGCCGGGGTGGCCGAGTTGGTTGCAGCAGCCGGGGTGCTGGCGGCAGGCGTAGCCGGTTTGGCTTCGGCTGGTTTGCTGGCAACAGGTTTGGCGGCAGCTGGCTTGGCGGCCCTGCGTGCCGGGGCTTTGGCGGCAGCTGGTTTCGCGGCTGGCTTGGCTGCGGGTTTGGCAGCAGCAGTCGCTTTGGCAGCTGGCTTCGCCGCAGGTTTGGCTGCAGCAGTCGCTTTGGCGGCTGGCTTCGCCGCAGGTTTGGCGGCAGCGGTCGCTTTGGCAGCTGGCTTCGCCGCAGGCTTGGCAGCAGC
>NZ_QKMQ01000016.1:124163-152092 GCF_003208145.1 Pseudomonas sp. RV120224-01b
TTGGCAGCAGCAGTCGCTTTGGCGGCTGGCTTCGCCGCAGGCTTGGCAGCAGCAGTCGCTTTGGCAGCTGGCTTCGCCGCAGGTTTGGCTGCAGCCGGCTTGCTGGTTTTGGCAGCACGCGAATCCAGCGCTTTGGCTGCGGCCTCGCGAACCTTGCCTACGCCCTGGGCCAGCTTGAGGCTGTCTTGAGCGTCACGCTTGAGTTGCTGAATATAAGAGCGGGTCTGGGTTTGGCGTTCCTTGAGGGAATCGAGCAGCTCTTCAAGTTCGCCGATGGCTTTTTGCGCTTTGGTCTGCGCCTTGGCTTTACCTGCCTTCGCGGCATCCTGCAATTTCAGGCGGCCGTTGTGCAGTTTTTCCTGCGCTTTGCCACGCTGCTTTTCCAACTTGGCCAGCAGTTTTTCCGCATCAGCCAGCGCTTGCGAGCAGGCCTCTTCCAAGTGTTCGAGCAGGCTGCCCGAAAGTTGCTGGAGCAGGTGTAACGGCGTACTTACTGGCTTCTTTTTGGCCGACATGGTTTACCTCCTGGCTGACGAGATTGCGGCTCATACTATGCTTCTGCTGCTACCGCCGCTAGGGCATGTTGACCGTAATAGTGACGCCGCGTTGCATGCCTGGGCAAAGTTGTTATCTTGCAGCTGCGTGAAAGTGTAGTTGCTGAATTAATCATTGCTGATCTTTGGGAGCCAGGGTGTTGCCTCGATATCTTGTATTAGGTTTATGCCTGCTGGCCCCCATCGCCATGGCCGACAGTGACGAGCACGACCTGGCCTACAGCCTGGGCGCAAGCCTGGGTGAGCGGTTACGCCAAGAGATGCCGGGCTTGCAACTGGATGCACTGGTCGAAGGCCTGAAGCAGTCCTATCAGGGCCAACCACTGAAGCTGGACAAGGCACGCATGCAGGCTGTACTCCAGCAGCATGAAGCACAGGCAGGTGATGCCGACACGCAGAAACTGCGGGCAGCCGAAACACGCTTCATGGCCAATGAGCGTGGGCGTTATGGTGTACACGAACTACCGGAGGGTGTGCTCTACAGTGAACTGCAGGCAGGCACGGGCGCGCAGCCCAAAGCAGGCGGCAAAGTGCAGGTTCGCTATGTGGGCAGGTTGCCGGATGGCTCGGTGTTCGACCAGAACCAGACACCCCAGTGGTTCAACCTGGATTCGGTAATCGAAGGCTGGCAGGTGGCCCTGCCGCAGATGCACGCGGGCGCCAAATGGCGCCTGGTGATTCCTTCAGCGCAAGCCTATGGCGCCGAAGGAGCGGGTGACCTGATCGCACCCTATACACCTCTGGTATTCGAGATCGAGCTGCTGGCGGTTGGCGACTGACGCCAACCTTCAGGCCTCGACTGCGCCCTCTTCCTTGTGCGCGGTGTGCAGCACTTCGATCAGGCAGTCTTCAAGTTCGAAGCGCTCGTGCAGCAAGGCGCCCAACTTCGCCAGCTTCTCGGCGAATCGTTCCGGGTCCGAGCACTCGGCCTTTGCACAATGGTCGTTGAAGGCCAGCGCAATCTGGGTGCTGTCATCAATACGGGGATTGATCTGCGTAGCCAGCTCCAGGCCGCGCGTATCGCCAAACGCCTTGGCTTCGCTGACCAACTGTTCGCTGACCTCGAAGTGCCACGCCGAAACGTAGTCGACAAGGAGTGCGCAGAAGTCCCCGTGCGTATCCTTGTCGGCGAAGGCCGGCTTCACATCGCGCAGGGCGCGGAAAGCCTGCACCAGTTCCTGGCGCTCCTCCAGCCAACGGTCGATCAGCTTGTGAACCCCACCCCAGCGTTCCTGAGCATTCTGACAACTATCGAGCATGGCGATCTCTTCCCTTCTGGGTAGATGCCGCTGCACCTCGCACCACGACCGCGCAGCACAAAGGTGACATCAGCAGGACGGCATCGAGCAGTTGTGTTTTCGGTATACGTGCTGCGAGATTATTCCCGCGCGTGCTGCCCATCAAGGTACGCAGCACACAAAGTTCATACAAGTGTTTAATACCCCGTTACATCGCCATTGGTCGTACTCATGACGCAACCTTGCGCCAGGTCAAGTTCTTGCCAGGGTGCGGAAACGATACGCCAGCAGGCAACTCAAGGGCAGCGTCGCCAGCAGCAGGAAGGCCAGCAGGCTCCACTCGGGCAGCGTCAGGTCGAGAAAGCTCCAGGTCAGCGAGTTGCAATCCGGGCCACCCAGCAACAGTTGCCGCGCCGCCTCGCCCCAGGATTGCTCGAACACCCGCCCAATCGGCACCGGGCATACATGGATGACCGCACCAGCGCCCTGCAACCAGACATGCCGCGCCGCCAGCAACGCACCGGCCAGCGAGCAGCCCAGCGTCGCCCGCGCGTACTGGCGGATGCCCTGCAAGCCTGGCGCCTGCAGCACAGCCCCCAGGCACAGCAACGCGTACGCCGCGAGCAGCAAACGCTGGCTGAAGCACAAGGGGCACGGCACCAGCCCTGGCATGTTTTCCAGTTGGAAAGACGCAGCCAGCACCGCCAGTGCGGCCAGGCAGGCAGGAAGGAAAAAGGAGCGCAAACGGGCCGGCAGCATGGGCGGTGAAGGTCCCGGGGAAGATGGAGTGGCTTGAAACGGTAGAGGAAAGACGCGCTTTGTTTCAAGGCGCGACAGCAACGACAAGTCGCTGAATCGTGTAGGAAATTTCCAGAGTGGTGGTAGGAGGTGACTGAAGAAAGGGATTGCAGCGCCAACGTGCAGGCGTAGATAAATTACCAACCTCCAAAGCCCGCACCTTGGCGCGGGCTTTGGGGTGGGTCAGGCGCGTACGCCTTCTGGCAACGGCAGGGCCAGCAGGCGTTCGTCCAGCAGGCCGAGGCCCTCCTGGAACAGCTGGTTGCTGCGCTCGGTCTCGCCCAGGCCAGCAAGCAGGCGGGCCAGTTCGGCACAGGCCTCGGGGTTGCGCTCCATGCGCAGGCTGCTTTCCAGATAGTCACGTGCCTTGCCCCACAGGCGGTTCTGCAGGCTCAGGCGGCCCAGGGTCAGCAGCAGGCTGGCGTCTTGCGGATGAGCCTTGAGCCAGCCTTCGGCGGCTTGCAGCTGGCGCGCCGGGTCATCACCGCGCACCAACCCGTACAAGCGGGCCAGGTGGCTTTCGTATTCACGCTTGAGCGCAGTGCGCAGCACCTGTTCGGCCTCGCTCTGCGCGCCCACTTGGCGCAATTGCTCGGCGTATGCCAGCACCAGCTGTGGCTCCTGACGCTGGGCTGCGGTCAATTGCTGCCACGCTCGCTCCAGGGCCTGACGCGCACTTTGTGCATCTTCGCCACGGGTGGTGGCCAGGCTCAGGTTCTGGCCCCAGGCGCGTTGTTCAAGGGCAGCCAGCTCGGCGGGCGGCAGTACCTTGCCCTTGCGTAGGTCGGGCAAAAGGCGGATGAGGGCCGACCAGTCACCACGTTCCAGGTGCAGACGTTGCAGCAGGCGCAGCACCTGGGTGTTGTGCGGGTGACGCTCCTGCATGGCCAGCAGGGTTTCCAGGGCCCCGTCACTTTCGCCACGGTCCATCTGCAACTGGGCATGCGTCAGGGCAATGGCCAGTTCCGCTTGCGGCTGGCGCTCCAGCGCCCGCTCCAGCAGGTTGTCGCTGTCTTCGGTGCGGCCTTGCTCGTTGGCGGCACGCGCTGCACCAAGGTAATACAGCAGCGGTTGACGCTCGGCCTCGGCGGCACGGTGCAAGTGGCGCTGGGCGCTGGCCCAGCGGCCTTCGGCGAGGTCCAGCTGGCCCTGCTCGATGGCCACGCGAATGCGCCGGCTACGGTTGCGCCGCGACCACGGGTTGACCACGCCGCTGGAGGTCAGCACCAGGCCAACCAGGTAACGCAACAACCACAGCAGTGCGACCACGGCCAGCAGGCCGGCCAAGGCCGCCCACAGCCCCGACTGATAGCGGAAGCCACCATAGGAAATCAGCACGTAGCCGCTGTGCTTGGCGACTGCGATCCCCAACGCCGCAGCGACCACAATCGCCAGCACAGCCAGCAGGTAGACACGCTTCATGGCTTGCCCCCTTCAGCCTCGGCCGGCAAGTGGCGGCGCTGAATGTAAGCCTGCACGGCCGCCAGGCTCTCGCTGAGGTCGGGGGTAACCACCGACACCGGCTGATCGGCCAGGGCATTCAGGCTGTCGAGCATGGCCTTGCTTTGTGGGTTGTCGGCGTTGAAGTTGGCCAACAGTACGCTACGGGCGTCGTCCAGCGCCTGGGTGTAAACCTTGGCATCACCATTGAGTGCGGCCCACTGGGCCTGCTCGATGGTCAGGCTCAGGGCCAGGCGCAGCTGGTTCAGTTGCTGCCCGGCCAGCAACGGCCGCACGTTGTCATCGGCATTGAAGTCGATCTGGAAGTACTTGGAGATTTCTGCCCACCACTGCGACAGGCGACTGGCACCATCACCGTCGGCAGTCAGGGCGCCGAGTGCATCGGCGTTGCTGGCAAACTCGGGGGACTGGGCACTGAGCTGCTGCACCAGCTCGCGCTGAGCGGCCAGCTTCAGGAACAGGCCGGTACGGTCTGGCTGCTGGGTGCTGTTGAGCGTGGCCAGGCTGCGTGCCAGTTGTTCGCGGGCGGCGAAGGCACCCGGGTCGCTCTGTTCGCGCAGAATTTCGTCAGCGCCCTCGACCAGGGCCTTGGCGCTGGTGATGTCCTGTAGCGCCGACAGGCGCAGGGTGGCCAGGCGCAGCAAGTGCTCGGCCTCGGCCAGGCGCCATTCCTTGCGGCTCTCGCCAAGTACGGTTTCCAGGCGCTGGCTGAGGCGTTGCTGGTCACCTTGCAACTGCGCCACCAGGCGGCGGCGGTCTTCCAGTTCGCTGGCAGCCGGCAGGCTGGCCAATTGCGCGCTGATTTGCTGTTCGCGCTGTTGCAGGGCTTCGGCGCGCTGGTTCAGCGCTTCGATGTGCTGGCCCTGGTTGAACTCACTGCCTTGCAGTTGGCGTACCTGCCAGACACCCCAGCCACCTACCGCCACCCCGGCTGCACCCAGCAGCAAGGCCAGCGCTGCCAGGCCACTGCCGGAGCGCTTGGCGGGTGGGGCGGTGACGGGTTCCGACGGCGCCTGTGCCGACGGCTGATCGTTATTGGACAAGACAGTCTCGCTCACGTATCCATCCTTTGCATGGGGGCGCATCGCGTTCAGCTTAGCGCCTTAAGAGGCAGGTGCAGCGCTGCGCTGCACGGCTGCCAGCAAGGCCGTGGCACTGGCGCCACGGCAATCCACAACCTGTTGGGCCCCGGCGGCCCTGGCCTGCTCGGCGACCCTGGGGCTGGGCACGAACAGCGGCAACTGTGCCAACTGCGGCCAATCGGCGCCGGCCAGCTGCTGCAAATGTTCAAAACCCTGCCCACTGCTGACCACCAGGCCATTGAGGCGTTCCGCTTCGATGCGACGCTTCAGGGTGCCCGCCGGATAAGCCGGCAGGCAGCGACGATACAGTTCCAGATATTCGACACTAGCACCTTGCTCTGCAAGACGCTCTGCCAGCAGTTCGCGACCTCCGACGCCGCGAACGATCAACACACGCGGCGCAGGCATGGCAACGGCCTGGCGCAGGGCCGGGAGCGCCAGCAAGGCTTCGCTGTCATCGCCACGCGGCGGGCAGCTCACCCCCAGGCCTTTCTCCTGCAACACTGCGGCAGTGGCCTCGCCCACGGTGAACCAGCCTTGCCGTGGCGGCTGCAAACCGGCCTCGGCCAGTTGCTCAAGCAACAGCCGGGCGGCAGGTTTGCTGACCACGATGATCGCCTGGAAGCCATGCAGGCCTTCCAGCAACAGGCGTTGCCGGGCCGGCACGGTGACGGGCTCTATCTCCAGCAGCGGCATGCAGCTGCTGCCCACCCCCGCTGCCGCCAGGCTTTGCGCCAGTGCTGCGCAGTCCTCGGCAGGGCGGGTCAGCAACAGGCGCCATTGGCTCACGGGTGGCCGGCCTCGCCGTAGACTTCCTTGAGGATGGCCTCGGCGCCCTGACCCAGCAGGTCTTCGGCTACCTGTACGCCGAGCGTTTCAGCGGCAGAGCGGGGGGCGCGGGCATCGGCCACCAACAAAGTACCGCCGCTAGGCTGACCGACCAGGCCACGCAGCCACAGCTGGTCGCCTTCGAGCACCGCGTAGCAGGCGATCGGCACCTGGCAGCCGCCATTCAGGCGTTTGTTCAGGGCACGTTCGGCCACTACCCGGTCGGCGGTGTCGGCATGGTGCAGTGGCGCCAGCAGCGCGTGGATCTCGACGTCGGCGCTGCGGCATTCGATACCCACCGCACCCTGCCCGCCAGCCGGCAGGCTGTCATCGACGCTGATGGTGGAGGTGATGCGGTCTTCAAAGCCCAGGCGGATCAGGCCGGCTGCAGCGAGAATGATGGCGTCGTACTCGCCAGCATCCAGCTTGGCCAGGCGGGTGTTGACGTTGCCTCGCAGGAAGCGGATTTGCAGGTCTGGGCGGCGCGCCAGCAACTGGGCCTGGCGGCGCAGGCTGGAGGTGCCGACGATGCTGCCGGCAGGCAGCGCTTCAAGGCTGTCGAAGGTATTGGAAACGAAGGCATCGCGTGGGTCTTCGCGCTCGCAGATGCAGTACAGGCCCAGGCCTTCGGGGAAGTCCATAGGCACGTCCTTCATCGAATGCACGGCGATGTCGGCTTCGTTGTCCAGCAGGGCAGTTTCCAGTTCCTTGACGAACAGGCCCTTGCCGCCGATTTTGGCCAGCGGCGCATCGAGCAGCTTGTCACCACGGCTGACCATGGGCACCAGGGTCACCAGCAGACCGGGATGAGCCTGCTCGAGGCGGGCTTTGACGTATTCGGCCTGCCACAGGGCCAAGGCACTTTTACGGGTGGCAATGCGGATTTCGCGAGTGGACATGAAACGCACCGATCCAGAGAAATACCGCCGATGATAACAGCATCGCCGGTATCGCTAGCAGATGTGGATCAGCTGAGGGCCCCTTCGCGGGTAAACCCGCTCCCACAGGCTAATCACCGCCTTCGGAGCGGCACCGTACCTGTAGGAGCGGCTTTAGCCGCGAACAAGGGCGCAGCCCTTGCCATGCGGGCGCCGAATCAGAGGGTTTGCATCATCTTGCGCACGCCAGCCACATGCCGACGGCTGACGGTCAGGGCATCACCGTCCAGGCCTTTCAGGTACAACTGAAAATGCCCCAGCGGGGTGCGCTGCAAGCGCTCGATACGTTCACGGGCCACCAGCGCATTGCGGTGGATCCGCACGAAGCGTTCGCCAAACTCGTCTTCCAGGGCCTTGAGCGGCTCGTCGAGCAGCACCTCCCCGGCCTCATGGCGCAAGGTCACGTATTTATGGTCGGCAATGAAATAGATCACCTGGGGCAAAGGAATCAGTTCGATACCTTTGCGCGTGCGGGCACTGATGTGGCTACGCGGGCCGCCACCTTCATTGGCCGGCCGGGTAAGCGCCGCCAACTGGGCGCGGTTGGGTTTTTCGGCCTTGCGCAAGGCATCGCGCAACGCCTGGGCCTGGAACGGCTTGGTCACATGGCTGAGGGTACTGTCCTTGAATGCCTCGGCACCGTATTCATCATCCCCGGTGCAAAACACCACCGCCGGCGGCGCCTCGCGTTCGCACAAGCGTGCGGCAACCTGCAGGCCATCCAGGCCTGGCATGCCGATGTCCAGCAGGACCACATCGGGCTTGAGGCTTTCGATCAGCGCCAGGGCCTCCTCGCCGTTGGTGGCGCTAGGCTCCAGCACGGTGTAACCCTCCAGTTCGCCGAGCAGCCGGCTAAGCCGTTCACGGCCTTGGGGTTCGTCATCAACGATCAGGACATTCATAATTGCGCTGGATTCCTGAATGAGTCTCGCACAGGTATAGCGTAGACAGGTGTGGTTCGAGCGACACTGCGGTCACGCTCTAGACCGGTGCGATGGCCAAAGATTCACTCGGCCGGCAGATTCACTGCCAGTCCTCTGTCCAACTGTAGACGGTCCGTGGAACACTGCCGTTCATTCCTTAAAATCGTTCACCACCATTTTCCGGGCATTTCTCTCGACCAGCGCCCTGCGGCGGCCAGCCCAACCCTGCTATCATCGGCGCCACTTTTTCGTTCACGCCTGCAATGAGTGAATCCATGAGCACCGACAAGACCAATCAGTCCTGGGGCGGCCGCTTCAGTGAGCCCGTCGACGCCTTCGTCGCCCGTTTCACCGCCTCGGTCGATTTCGACAAGCGCCTGTACCGCCACGACATCATGGGTTCGATCGCCCATGCCACCATGCTGGCGCAGGTCGGCGTGCTCAGCGATGCCGAGCGCGACACCATCATCGATGGCCTGAAAACCATCCAGGGCGAGATCGAGGCTGGCAACTTCGATTGGCGCGTCGACCTCGAAGACGTGCACATGAACATCGAAGCACGCCTGACCGACCGTATCGGCATCACCGGCAAGAAGCTGCACACCGGCCGTAGCCGCAACGACCAGGTGGCCACCGATATCCGCCTGTGGCTGCGCGATGAAATCGACCTGATCCTGGCCGAAATCACCCGCCTGCAGCAGGGCCTGCTGGAGCAGGCCGAGCGTGAAGCCGAAACCATCATGCCTGGTTTCACCCACCTGCAGACGGCCCAGCCGGTCACCTTCGGCCACCACCTGCTGGCCTGGTTCGAAATGCTCAGCCGCGACTACGAGCGCCTGGTCGACTGCCGCAAGCGCACCAACCGCATGCCCCTGGGCAGCGCCGCGCTGGCGGGCACCACCTACCCGATCGACCGCGAACTCACCTGCAAGCTGCTGGGCTTCGAAGCCGTGGCCGGCAACTCGCTGGACGGCGTGTCGGACCGCGACTTCGCCATCGAATTCTGCGCCGCTGCCAGCGTGGCGATGATGCACCTGTCACGCTTCTCCGAAGAGCTGGTGCTGTGGACCAGCGCGCAGTTCCAGTTCATCGACCTGCCGGACCGCTTCTGCACCGGCAGCTCGATCATGCCGCAGAAAAAGAACCCGGACGTACCAGAGCTGGTACGTGGCAAGAGCGGCCGCGTGTTCGGCGCCCTGACCGGCCTGCTGACCCTGATGAAAGGCCAGCCGCTGGCCTACAACAAGGACAACCAGGAAGACAAGGAGCCGCTGTTCGACGCCGCCGACACCCTGCGTGACTCGCTGCGTGCCTTTGCCGACATGATCCCGGCGATCAAGCCCAAGCATGCCATCATGCGTGAAGCGGCCCTGCGCGGCTTCTCCACCGCCACCGACCTCGCCGACTACCTGGTGCGCCGTGGCCTGCCGTTCCGTGACTGCCACGAAATCGTTGGTCACGCGGTGAAGTATGGCGTGGACACCGGCAAGGACCTGGCCGAGATGAGCCTGGACGAACTGCGCCAGTTCAGCGACCAGATCGAGCAGGACGTGTTTGCCGTGCTGACCCTGGAAGGGTCGGTGAATGCCCGTGACCACATTGGTGGTACGGCGCCGGCGCAGGTGCGTGCGGCGGTTGTGCGCGGCAAGAGCCTGCTGGCTTCGCGCTAAGGCCCATTGCGAGGGCTTTGCCCTCGATCGCCGGCAAGCCAGCTCCCACAGGGACGGCACTTTCCTTGAAAGTTGCACTGTACCTGTGGGAGCTGGCTTGCCGGCGATGGGCTGCGAAGCAGCCCCTGCTTTTAGCGTTTACCGCTTCGAATCATCTCCATGAAGGCTGGCATCGCCGCCTCCTTGTCCGCCACGATCCGCGCCATGTGTGGGTTCTCGCCCATCAGTTGCAGCAACGCCTTGCCCTGCGGAAAGTCCGCAAGGAAGTCGATGTTCAGCACCTTTTTGCCCACGGCATAAGCCAGGTCGACCGAGAAGCAGAACATCAGGTCTGCCAGCGTCAGTTGCTCGCCTGCTACAAACGGCGCAAAGCGACCGTTACGCTTGAGGGTTGCGAATCCGGCCAGCAAATCGGCCCGGGCTTTCTCTTTGACCAGCGGCTCAACCGACATGCTGAAGAACGATTCGGCATAGCAAGTACGCGCTGGCAGCTCGATATACAGCTCGATTTCCTTGAGCAGCTCACGCACCTTGGCCTGCCCGAACGGGTCGGCCGGCAGCAGTGCCTTGCCGCCTTGGGTCTGTTCGATATAGTCGAGGATCACACTGGTTTCACTCAGGAAGCCGTGTTCGGTTTCAAGCACTGGCACCTTGCCGCGTGGGCTCACTGCCAACGCCTGTGGCGCCTGGCCGCCATAGAATGCGACTTCCTCGAAGGGCAGGCCTTTTTCCAGCAGGGCCAGCTTGACCATGTTGTAGTAGTTGCTGACCGAGAATCCGTAAAGCTTGAGCATGAGGTAACAGCCTCCAGGCCGTAAGGGGTTGGCCCGGGTTTTATAGACCGTACGCCCGCCCCTGACCAGCGTCATGCACCCCGTCAATGCCCGGGCATTGCCGCCACAGGCGTGGCACACTGTGCATCCCATCACAGGAGTACCGCCATGAGCGAGCCCACCGACATCGATAATGACGACGACGAAGCCTTCGCCGAGGCAACGCTGACCCAGGCCATCGAGAACCAGATCGAAAGCGGCGAGCCGCCAGCCGCCAAGGCCACGTTCAACAAGCTGACCCTGGTTGGCTACGAGCGCGAGGACATCCTCAACCTGATGGCCCATGTGCTGGCCTTCGAGATCGACAACATGCTGGTAGAAGACCGCGCGTTCAACGGCGAGTGGTATGAGAACGCTTTGCGGGCGCTGCCTGAACTGCCGCCTGAGATGGATCAAAGCGAGGACGAATAATCCGACTACACTCCAAGGTCAGGCACCGCTGACGGTGCCGCCATCCTTGTCTGGAAGTCAGGAGCCGCCATGCCTTTTACCCCCGATCTGATCGACGAACTGGAAGTACTCGCGCTGTTCAAACACGACAGCAGCCAGGAAGGCATCAAGATAACCAGCACCGCCGCCCCTGCCCTGATCGCGGCTGCGCAACGCCTGCATGAAAAAGGGCTGACCGATCAACCCGATGGCGGCTACCTGACCAGCCTGGGTCATGACGCCGTTGAAAGTGTCCAGCTGCTGCAGAACATTCTCAAGGCACCACAACCTGCCTGATCAAATAGGTTTCTCAGGATGGCGGCCTCAGTTGGCCGCCGCCCTGCGCTTTTCCGCCAACCGCGAGCGCCCATACAGGAACATGATGGCCAGCAAGGCCACCGCCTGCGCCGACAGCGAGTAGGCATCGGCATGAATACCAAGCCAGTCGAACTCGAAGAACGCCACCGGCCGCGTACCCAGTACACCGGCCTCTTGCAGCGCTTTCACGCCATGCCCGGCAAACACCACCGACAGCGCGCACAGCAGCGCGGCGTTGATGCTGAAGAACAGTGAAAGCGGCAACTTGGCCGAGCCACGCAGAATCACCCAGGCCAATCCCACCAACAGCACCAGCGCCGTGGCGCCACCCGCCAGCACCGCCTGGTGCCCGGCAGGGCCTGCCTGCAGCCACAGGGTTTCGTAGAACAGAATCACTTCGAACAGTTCGCGGTACACCGAGAAAAACGCCAGCAAGGCGAAGCCGAAACGCCCCCCGCCACTGACCAGGCTGCTCTTGATGTAGTTCTGCCAGGCTGCGGCGTGGCGTCGGTCATGCATCCACACGCCGAGCCACAGCACCATCACTGCAGCGAACAACGCCGTGCAACCTTCCAGCAACTCACGCTGGGCCCCACCCACATCGATCACGTAAGCGGCCAGCGCCCAGGTGGCAAAGCCGGCAACCAGCGCCAGGCCCCAGCCAATGTTGACGCTGCGCACCGCCGACTGCTGGCCGGTGTTGCGCAGGAAGGCCAGGATCGCCGCCAGAACCAGAATGGCTTCAAGGCCTTCGCGCAGAAGAATCAGCAAACCGGAGATAAAGCTCAGCGACCAGCTCAAGCCATCGCTGCCCAACAGCTTCGCGGCCTGGTCGAGCTTGGTCTTGGCTTCGGCCAGCCGTTGCTCGGCCTGGACCACGGGCAGCCCGTCCTGCAGCGATTGGCGATAGGCCATCAGGGATTTTTCAGTGTCCTTGCGCACCTGAGTGTCAATGTTGTCCAGCGAGCTTTCTACCAGCTCAAAGCCTTCCAGGTAGGCTGCCACCGACAGGTCATAGGCTTGGTCATGGTCACCTGCGCGGTAGGCGGTCAGGCTCTTGTCCAAGGTGCTGGCGGTGTACTCCAGCAATTGCGCCGGGCCACGCTTGACCTGCGGCGGCTGGGCACGCTGGGCGCGGAACGCCTCCAGCACCGCCGCGCCTTCGTTTGCAGCGACTTCGGCCGGAGTCTGGCGGGCCAGATCGGCGATGTTCCAGGTCTTGTCGCTTTTGGCAGCCTGCGGGTTGGCCGAGAAGCTGGCGATGTAGGCGGCCACATCCCAACGCTGACGGTCGTCAAGCTGATCGGCAAAGGACGGCATTTCGGTGCCGTCGATGCCGAGGGCCAGGGTGTTGTAGAGGTCGAACAGGCTCAACTGGTCGAGGCGGGCGGCATCACGCAGGTTGGCCGGGGCAGGTTCCAATCCTACGCCCGCTGGGCCATCGCCTGCGCCTGTGTCGCCGTGGCAGATTGAGCAGTTTTGCGCATAAAGGGCAGCACCGCGGGCCGGGTCCGGGGTGATCACCGGAGCCTGGCTGACTTCATAAGCAACTGCCAGGCGAGCACCCAACTGCCGGGCCTGCCTGGCGACGGACGCGCCGTCCTGGCGCTGGTCGATAGCCAACCTCAACGCCTGGACGCCCTGCTCCAGGCCCGCTTGCTCGGCGTTTGCCGGCAAGGCCTTCACCAGGTCGGCCAATACCGTGCTGAACTCCTGTTGTTCACGGTATTCGCCATCGTCGATCACCTTGCCATCGCGCACAGTCGGCGGGTAGTCGGCGCCGATGTAATCGAGCAGGTGCAAGGCCTTGGCGGCCTCGGCGGGGGCTTCGGCCATCGCCATGGTGCTGCACAGCGCCAGCACCGGCCACAGAAGCCAGGCAAGCAGACGGGAACGGGTTTTCATGGCCAGTCTCGGAGGGAATGCGAAAGAGAACATTGTTCACTCCGACTTGGCTTCCCTCAAGGGTGCTGGGCGGATTTCATGAAAAATCTTGCTACAAATCTGATGGAGCGGAGATACACAGGACTTGTGAGCTGGCTTGCCGGCGATTGGGCCTCAAGGCCTGGCGGTATCCTTCCAGCCACCACCGAGGGCAAGGAACACCCCAATCTGCCCCATCGCCACCTGGCTGTTGGCCGTCGCCAACTGCGCGCGCATATCGGTATAGGTACGCGTCGCCTGCAAATCCGCCAGGAACGACTCACGCCCCGCCTGGTAATACCGGTGCGTCTGGTCCGCCGCTTCCTTGGCCGATTTTTCTGCCTCGGCCAGCGCATCGCGCCGGTCCAGCAGCGCGCTGTATTGCGCCAGGCGGGTCTGGGTTTCGCGAATGGCGTTCAGCACCACGCCATCAAAGTTCGCCAAGGCCGCTTGGGTAGAGGCTTCGGCCATGCGAATGCGCGCACGGGTGCCGTTGGTAGGGATGGTCCAGCTGATCTGCGGGCCGACGCCCCAGCGGTTGGTCGCGGGCTCACCCAGGTTCTCCAGGATGCCGATGGTGCCGACCTGGGCGCCGATGCTGATATCCGGGTACAGCGCGCCAGTGGCAACGCCGATGTAAGCGGTGGCTGCGGCCAGTTGACGTTCAGCCTGACGCACATCGGGACGGCGCTTGAGCAACGCGGCGCCATCGCCCACTGGCACCAGCTGGTTCAGGTGCGGCAGCTCGGCACAATCGGCGGTGCCGGCAGGCAACTGGTCAACAGGCTTGGCCAGCAGAGCCGCCAGGGTATACATGCCGGTCTCGCGCTCGGCCTTGAAACGCGGCAGTTCGGCACGCAACGATTTGAACTGGGTTTGCGACCGGGTGACCTGGGTTTCATCACCACGGCCGGCATCGCGCAGGCGCTGGTTCAGCTTCACGCTCTGCTCCTGCAAATCGAGCGACTCGCGGGCGATGTGGTATTCCTCGTTGGCCGAGCACACTTGGGTATAAGCCTTGACCACATCCGCCACCAGGGTGATGCGGGCAGTGTCGGCAGCGGCCTGCACTGCGTCGGCATTGGCCTTGGCAGCCTCGGTACCGCGCTTGAAAGTGCCCCACAGGTCGAACTGGTACGAAGAGCTGATGATGGCCTCGCCGATGTTGGCCACCGGCACCTTCTCGGGCAGCAGGAAGGCTTCACCCGACTCCTGCAGGCGCTGGGCACCCAGTTTGACGCCGCCGTTGAAGCCACCTTGCGATTCGGCCACTTCGACCTGCGCGCGGGCCTTGGCGATGTTGGCGGCGGCTACGCGCAATTCGGTGTTGGCACTCAAAGCCTGGCGCACCAGTTCGTTCAGCCGCTGATCCTGATACAGCTGCCACCAGTCCTCAGGCACCGGTGCCGAGACCACGCTGTCGGCATCCTGGCGCAACGGGCCGTTAAGGTCGCTGCGTTGTACCGCCGCGTCCTTCGGCACCTCATAGTCCGGGCCCACCATCATGCAGGCCCCCAGCGACAGGCACAGGCCGGCCAGGATCAGCTGTTTCATGGGTGCTGGCCCTCGATGATCGACACCGTGGCGGTGCGCCCGGCAATCATGCGGAAGTCTGCCGGCACTTCGTCGAAGGCGATGCGCACCGGAATACGCTGGGCCAGGCGCACCCAGCTGAACGCCGGGTTGACGTTGGGCAGCAGGTTGGCGCCGCTGCTACGGTCGCGGTCTTCAATGCCGGCAGCGAAGCTTTGCACATGGCCGCGCAGGCGGGTGTTGTCACCCATCACGCGGATGTCCACGGCATCACCGATCTGGATACCGCCCAGCTTGGTTTCTTCAAAGTAGCCATCGACGTGGTACGAAGCGCTGTCGACCACCGACAGCACCGGGCGGCCGGCGGTGACGAATTCGTGGTTACGCGGGGCGCGGTCGTTGAGGTAGCCGTCAACCGGGCTGCGCACCACCGAGCGGTCGAGGTTGAGCTGGGCGGTATCGACCGCCACCTGAGCCTCGCTCACAGCCGAGCGGGCGCGGGCCTCGCGGGACTGGCTTTCTTCCAGTTGCTCGGCGGCCACCAGGTTGCCCAGCTTGCGGTTGCGCTGCGCTTCGCGCGAGGCCTGGGCCAGGGTCTCCTGGCGCTCGCCGAGGGTGGCCTTGGCCTGGCGCAGGGCCAGGGTGAAGCGGTCCTGGTCGATGGTGAACAGCACGTCGCCGCGTTTGACGGTCTGGTTGTCGCGCACCTCGACCTTCTGGATCAACCCGGACACATCCGGGGCTATCTGGATCACGTCGGCGCGAATGTGGCCGTCGCGGGTCCAGGGGGCAAACATGTAGTACACCACCATCTGCCACACGAGCACGGCGGCGAAGGTCACTACCAGCAAGGTCAGGACCACACGGCCCAAGGTCAGCAAAGGTTTTTTCATGGCAGCATCAGGTTTCGGCAAAAGTGGTCCACCGCGCCAAGCAGCACGGCATACAGGGCAACGTTGAACAACGCCCGGTGCCAGACCAGGCGGTAGAAGTGCAGGCGCACCAGCACCGCATGCACCCCCAGGAACAACAGGTAGGTGCCAAACATCATCACCAGCAGCGTGGGCAGGAACACCCCGCTGATATCCAGTTCACCAATCACAGGGGCGCTCCGTCGAGGCCGGGGGGCAGTTGCGGTTGTTCGGCGGGTTCGAGCATCACTTCCACACCCGGCAGCAGCGCCAGTCGCAAGCCGCTCAGGGCATGCAGCAGGTGGGTGCGGGCATCGCCGCGCTCGTACAGTTCATCCAGGTTCAGCGCCAGGCGTGCGCGCTCCATGTTGCGCAGCAGTGCGGCCGGGGCATGCAGGCGTTCACCGGCACGCAGGCAGGCGGCGTAGTGTGCGCCAACTTCCTCGACCACCGTGTTCAGGCGTTCGCGGGCTTGCTGGCCGGCACGCGGCATGTAGGCGAGCAAGTCGAGCAGGTTTAGCCCTACGCGCAGGTCGCGCAGTGCCACGCCGCTGTCCTGGCCGGTTTGCGACAGCCGCGGCAGGTGCTGCATCAGGCGGTCGAGCATTTGCACACCCACCTGGCGGTGCTCGGCCAGGGTGGCGGGTTCGGTCATTTCTACGATGTCGCGCCAGGCGAAGCGGGTCATGCGTTTGGCCGCCAGTTCCACCCCGAACGGGCGCATTACCAAGGTCCAGATGAACGCGAACAACAGGCCCACGGGGCCGGCCAGGTTGGAGTTGAGGAAGGTGAAGAAGTCGGCGTCGTAGGCGCCCTGGATGCTGATGAAGGTCGAGGTGTTGACGATGGTCAACAAGGTACCCAGGTAGAAGCGCGGCTGCACGGTCAGGGTGCCGACGCAGATGAACGGCACGGCGAAGGCCAGCACCAGCATCGGGAAGTCGTGCAGGTTGGGCAGCACCAGGAACAGGTACAGGCTGGAGAAGATGACCGACATCAGCGTCCAGAAGAAGAACCGGTAGATCTGCGGTGCCGGGTCGTCCATGGCGGCAAAGAAGCTGCACGACACAGCGGCGAGGATCACCGCGCTGGCGCCGTCGTTCCAGCCCAGGCCGATCCACAGGCCGCAGGCGACAACGATCGCCAGTACGGTGGAGGCCACTGAATACAGCATCAGGCCACGGTCGAAGAACGCCGTCAGGCGGCCTAGGCGCCAGTGGCGGTACACCGCGCGCCAAGGCTTGGCATCGTCGGTACGCAGGGCATGTTGCAGGGTACAGCAGTCCTGCCACAGGTCAGCCCATTCGCTCAGACGGTACAGGGCGTTGGACAGCAGCAGCTCGGCACGTTGGTCGAGGGCAGCAGCGCCGGGCTGCAGGCGATCGATCTGTTCATGCAGTGCGGTCCAGCGTGCGACCGAAGCACTTTCGGCAGTGCCTTTGAGCCATTCGCGGGCAGCCTCAAGCACTGGCTGAAGCTGAACGAACTGCGCCGGGGCGCGGCCTTCCAGGGCAACCAGTGCGTCATCAAGGGCGTCGATCACTGGCAGCAGGTGAATCATGCGCCCGCGCAACTCACGGGCGTTTTTCAGCGTATGCGGGCCGGCGCCTTCATGGCCGAGCTGGCCGATCATCAGCTCCAGCGAGTTGAAGGTGGCGACCATCGCCCCGCGCATGCCACCAACCTTGTCGGCACTGACTTCGCGGGCCAGGTAGGTGTCGCTGTAGCGGATCGCTTCGGTGAACCAGCTACCGGTGGCGCCAACCACCACAGGGGCAAGCCGGCGCGGCCAGAAAATGGCACCGACCACTGCCGCGCAGACGATACCCAGGCAGATTTCCTGCGCCCGGGACGATGCCACGTCGAACACTGCCAGCGGGTTATCCACAACCGCCAGCGCAATCATCGGCAGGGTATAACCGGCCAGCATCAGCACGTAGTTGTTGGCCGTACGCAGGTTCAGCGACAGGAACAGCAAGGTGCCCGTCCACAAGGCAATGGCGATACTCAGCAACAACGGCGACTGCACCAGTGGTGGCACCAGGAAAATCGCGCCACCGGCCCCCAACAGTGTGCCCACGGCGCGGTACAGGGCCTTGGAACTGGTCGGGCCGACGAACGGGCTAGAGACGATGTACACCGTGGCCATCGCCCAATAGGGACGTGGCAACTGCATGAGCAGCGCAATGTACAGGGCGATCATGGAGGCCGCGAAGGTACGCACGCCGTAGAACCAGTCACGCGCCGGGGGGACTGAGCTGAAGAAACCGTTCATGCCGCCCCGCCCGTGCTGCCCAGGCCGGCCGCTTCGAAGGCACGCAGCACGCGCAAGGCAGCTTCCAGGTCGGCCTGGTCGATGCCGTTCAGCACATCGCGACGCAGGCGCACCAGCTCGGCTTCAATGGCTTCGGCCAGGGCGCGGCCTTCGGCGGTCAGGCTCAGGGCTTTGGCGCGGCGGTCCAGTGGGTCCTCGCTGCGGCATACCAGGCCGGCCTTGCACAGTTGGTCGAGCAGGCGCACCAGCGACGGGCTTTCGAGGCCGGCAGCCTGGGCAACAGCCACCTGATGCACGCCATCACCCAGGCGCACGATCATCAGCAGAGGCGCGGCGCAGGCCTCGGAAATACCGTAACCGGTCAGGGCGGTGTGGCAGATGCGCCGCCAGTGGCGGGCGGCAACCACCATGCCGCTGCTGACTTGCAGGCGCAGGAGATCAAGGGACATGGAAGGAACCAAGGATATTCATAGTTTGCTAACTATCAATATACGCCTTGCCCTCCCCCTGTCGTCAACAGGGGGCGACGGGGGGCATGAATGAATTGTTGTTCATTTTCCAGCCTGTGCTGGCCCTTTCGCGGGCACGCCCGCTCCCACAGGTACCCCACAAATCCTGAGCCTTGTGGTTTTCCTGTGGGAGCGGGCGTGCCCGCGAAGAGGCCGGCACAAGCTACAGAAAACTCAGGGCTGAATCTGATCTTCCAGTTTCATGGTCAGGGCCAATGTACTACCCATCTGCACCGCCCGGTCCCGCCACTCCTGGTAGCGCACCGCGTCCCGGCTGCTGAAGTGCACCGCCAGCTCCTCGGCTGCCTGTACCACCCCCGCCGCTGCCGCCAGCTCCAGCCAGTACAACGCAGCCTTGAGGTCGGCATCCACATACAGCCCGTGCATCAGCCGGTAACCCACCTCGAAACGGCAGCGTGCCTCACCCCGCTCGGCCCCGCGCATGAACCACTGGTAAGCCTGCACCAGGTCGACCTGCCAATCCTGGTCGCCATCGCACACTTCCTCCTCATACAGGTCACCCAATGCTGCAGCCGCATGCAACATGCCCCGTTCGAAGGCCTGCCGGTAGCACTCCGCCGCCTGCACATAGGAGGGGTCGATGCCTTTGCCAAAATAATGCTGCTGCCCGAGATTGAACCAGGCGGCGGCATTGCCCTGCAGAGCAGCCATGCGCAGCAGGTGACCGGCCAGCACGGTATCGGCGCGCCAGTACTTTCCGTTGAGCCAGATCCAGCCGAGGTCGTTCAGCGCCGCCACACTGCCTTGCAACGCCTGACGGCGCAGGTCGACGTATACCGCCTGCAGATCACTGGCCTCATCCAGGCGGTTGACCAGCAATGAGCGCTGGCTGGGCAAGCCCACGCCGGCGAACAGGGGTAGCCGCCTCCCGACGGGGGTCGGTGGAGCGATGACCCGCTCGGGCAGAAGGCGGGCAAGCAGCGAATGGATATTGCTGGCAGCAGACATGTTCATCCTCATTGAACGACGCACAACCCCAACCTTCGGCTGTGATGAGGCGTGATTCTGCGTGACGTCACGTCAAAACCTGTCGCGAACGATTCGGTACCAGGCAACCAAATGCGACTTCCTTGATCTGAGCAGGCTGTGGCCAATTGCCATGCCCCTCGCGTGCCGCCATCCTATTGCGGCAAGCCTAGACAAGGACGTTATCTTTTGCCGTTCGCCACCACCCGCGCCACCCTCAGCCGACAGTGGGCACTGCTGCGCCAGCTGCCCAGCCGCTCCCCAGGCATAACCAGCGCCGAGTTGGTGTGGCGCCTGCGTGACGTGGGCTTCACGGTCAGCAAACGCACGGTCGAGCGTGACCTCAACGAGCTTTCGCTGATATTTCCGCTGGAACGCAATGACAAGAGCATCCCGTTCGGCTGGCACTGGTCGGCAAGTGCGGTGGGTGAATTGCGCGGTAATTTCGACTTGCTGACGCACCTGCGGGGGGACGCGTTGCAACCGGTGCAGGGTGAAGGTGTGGAGCTGGTGGCGCGGATCAGCGACGCACTGGCGCGGCAGTTGCGGGTTGCACCGTTGAGCAACGATATGCAGCTGACGGCGCTGGAGCATGGGCATCGGTTGCGGGCCACGGTGAACGATGGCTGGCCATTGCGCTGGTGGCTGTTGAGCCATGGGGATGGGGTGGTGGTGGAGCAGCCTGCGGGGTTGCGCGAGGAAATTGGCAAGATCCTCAGTAATGCAGCTGCGCAGTACCAGACTGTATAGCCTGAACTGGCCCTATCGCCGGCAAGCCAGCTCCCACAGGTACTCCACAGGTCTTGAGGTTTTTGGCTTTCCTGTGGGAGCTGGCTTGCCGGCGATAGGGCCGGTTCAGGTCAACGCTGCATTCCCCAACGCCGCACAGTCAGCCGCTCCAGGGTGTTGAACACCAGCCCTTCCACCAACAACCCGATCAGGATCACCACCGCCAACCCGGCAAACACCTTGTCGGTATACAGCTCGTTACGGTTCTGGAAGATGTACCAGCCTAACCCGCCCTTGCCGCTGCTGGCACCAAAGACCAGTTCGGCAGCGATCAGGGTACGCCAGGCAAACGCCCAGCCGATCTTCAGCCCCGACAGGATCGACGGCAAGGCCGCCGGCACCAAGATGTGCAACACCAGCCGCAGCCCTTTCAGGCCATAGTTGCGGCCAGCCATGCGCAGCGTTTCCGACACACCAAGGAAACCGGCGTAGGTATTGAGCGCCAACGCCCACAGCACCGAATGCACCAGCACGAAGATCAGGCTGTTGTCGCCCAGCCCGAACCACAGCAAGGCCAGTGGCAACAGCGCAATGGCCGGTAACGGGTTGAACATCGACGTCAGCGTACCTAGCAGGTCCCGGCCCAGCTGGGTCGAAACCGCCAGACTGGTCAGGCCAAAGGCCAGGACGATACCCAGCACATAGCCCTTGAGCAGTATCACCAGCGAAACCCCGACTTTGGCGGGCAGTTCACCGCTGGCCAGGCCGTCCCACAGGGCGGCGGCGGTTTGCAAGAAGCCTGGCAGCAGCAGGTCGTTACCCTGATAACGGGCTACGGCCTCCCACAGCATGGCGATTACCAGCAGGATAACCGCCTTGCGCAGCCAGCCTTGCTGCCACAAGCGCTGCACCAAGGGGAGTTGGCGTTCTACAGGCACACTGAGCAAGGGCTCCAGCTGCACCTCGTATTCCTGGCGTACAGGTGTAGTGGTCATGGCTGAAGCTCCTGTCAGTAGGCGATGCGGATATCGTTGAAGCCAAGGTCGTCAGCCTGTTCCGGGGTATCCGCCTCGTCGAACAGCAAACGGTGAATACGCCGGGCACTGGCCTGGAAGTCGCTACCACCCAGGCTGCCCAGGTTGTACTGGTGGCTGTGCACTTCGGCACGCACCCGCCCCGGGTGCGGCGACAACAGCAGGATACGGTTGCCAACCACCAGTGCTTCTTCGATGGAGTGGGTGACGAACAACAGGGTGAACCGCACCTCCTCCCACAGCAGCAACAGCTCTTCCTGCATCTTGCGCCGGGTCAGCGCATCCAGGGCAGCGAACGGCTCATCCATCAACAGGATCTTGGGCTGGGTGGCCAAGGCCCGGGCAATTGCCACACGTGCCTTCATACCACCGGACAACGTGTGTGGATAAGCATCGGCAAAGGCGGCCAGACCGACCTTTTCCAGATAATGCAGTGCCCGTTCCTCCGCCTCTGCGCGCTTGAGCTGGCCAGACACCAGCAGCGGAAACATGACGTTCTGCTTCACCGTTTTCCACGGTGGCAACTGGTCGAACTCCTGAAACACCACGATGCGGTCGGGGCCTGGGCCACGCACTGTCTGGCCCTGCAGCAGAATCTGCCCTTCTTGCGGCTGGATAAAACCGGCCACGGCTTTGAGCAGGGTGGACTTGCCACAGCCGGAGGGGCCGAGCAGTACAAAACGATCAGCGCGGTCGACTTCGAAGCTGACCTGATGGGTGGCCCGCACCACGCGTTGCGCGGTGCGGTATTCGAGGCTGAGGTTATCCACCTTGAGCAAAGGCGGCGTTGCGACACGGCTCAGGTTGCTGGCCGTGTGGCCTGGCAATGGGGCGGTCATGATCGGTCAGCTCCCCTGCAGCGGGCGTTCATCCTGGAAGAAGTAGTCCTTCCACGACTCCGGCTTGTGCTTGATGGCGCCTACCCGATAGAGGAAATCGGCCAGCTTGTAGGTGTTCTTGGGCGTAACGGTGAATTCGTACTGTGGGTTGTCGATCAGCTTGATCAGCGTGTCGCGGTCGATCTTGGCCTTGGTTACGCGGATATAGGTGTCGGCGGCAGCCGCCTTGTCTTTCTGGGCGAAGTCTGCAGCTTCGGCCAGAGCATCGACGAAGGCCTTGTAGGTTTTGGGGTTGTCCTTGCGGAACTTCTCGGTAGCAAACAGCAAGGTCGGCGAGTTGGGGCCGAGCAGGTCGTAGCTGTTGAGCACCACGTGCACGTCCTTGTTGGCCAGCACCTGGTCCTGGAACGGCGGGTTGGAGAAGTGCCCGTTCAGCTCGGTGCCGCCCGCCAGCAGCGCGGCGGTGGCGTCCGGGTGCGGCACGGCCAAGGTGTATTTGTCGAGGCGGTTGTATTCCTTGTCGCCCCACTGCTGGGCAGCGGCGTACTGCAGGAAGCGCGACTGCACCGAAACACCTACCGCCGGAACGGCGATACGGTCTTTGTCGGAGATGTCGGCGATGGTCTTCACGTTGGGGTTGCTGCTGACCAGGTAGTACGGGAAGTTGCCCAGCGAAGCCACGGCCTTCACGTTCTGCCGGCCCTTGGTGCGGTCCCAGACGGTCAACAGTGGCCCGACGCCAGCGCCGGCGATGTCCACCGAACCGGACAACAGTGCGTCGTTGATGGCCGAGCCACCCGACAGCTGCGCCCAGTCGACTTCGATGTCGATGCCCTGCTCCTTGCCGTGTTTCTCAATCAGGTGCTGGTCACGCACCACGTTCAGCAGCAGGTAGACGATGCCGAATTGTTCGGCAATGCGGATCTTGCCTTCGGCCTGGGCCACGGCGGGGGCAGCCAGGCTGCCGACGACCAGGCTTGCGCCCAGGCCGATGCTTGCCGCCAGGCGGCTGATGGATTTGCGCATGATGGTTTCCTCAGTCGTCAGAACGGGGCATCGCCCTGGATGGTGGTGCGGTACAGCTTGCGCCGCAGGTGCGCGGGGCAGCCGGTGGCCAGGTGGATCAGTGAGCGGTTGTCCCAGAACACCAGGTCATGGGGCTGCCACTGGTGGCGGTAAATGTTCTGCTCCAGCACGCTAAGGGCATACAGCTGCTGCAGCACGTCGCGGCTTTCGTCGTCTGGCAGGCCGACGATGCGGGTGGTGAAGCCTTCACTGACGAACAGGGCTTTGCGGCCGTTTTCCGGGTGAGTGCGGACTACCGGGTGAATGACTTCCTTTACCTGCGCCAGTTGCTCGGCAGTCAGGGTCGGGCGCCAGTTGCCTTCGAATTTGGTCTCGGCGTAGCGGGCGGTGTAGGAGTGAGCGGCACTGCGGCCCTCGACCACTTTGCGCAGGGCGTCAGGTACAGCGTCCCAGGCTTTGTGCATGTCGGCGAACAAGGTGTCACCACCTTCACTGGGCAGTTCCTGGGCATGCAGCATGGAACCGAGGCTTGGAAGCTCCTTGTACGACAGGTCCGAGTGCCAGAACTTGCCGGCATCACCCAGGCCGATGTTCTGGCCGTTCTCGATGATGTTGGAAACAATCAGTATCTCGGGGTGGCCAGTCAGCAGGAACTGCTTGAGCACATGGATCTGCAACTCACCGAAGCGGCGGCTGAAGGCGATCTGCTGTTCCGGGCTGATGCGCTGGTCGCGGAACACCAGCACATGGTGGTCGAGGTGGGCGCGGTGGATACGGGTGAAATCCTCGGCGCTGACCGGTTTGGCCAGGTCCAGGCCGATAATCTCGGCGCCTACGGCACCGGAGAACGGGCGGATTTCAAACACTTGCGGCTGGGCGCTGTCGATGGACGACAAGGCGTTCAAGGCGGCTGACATTTTTCACTCCCACGCAGTGCGCGACTTCAATGGCGCGCAACGATCAGAAACGCACGGGGTTTTCCCGTGTGGGTTCAAGTCGTGCGGCGCATCGATTGGTCGACGGGTACGCAGTGGAAGTGACTATAAAGTCATAAGAGCAATATTTTAAATACCTTTAACGCATAACCATAGCACTGGGGGCGGGGCGGCCCGCGATCAGATCAGCCCGCCCTGCTCTTCTTCGTCGATGAGGTTGTTCAGGCTGCTGAGCGCCTTGCGTGCCGTTGAGCGGTTGAGCAGCTTGGCCTGCGCGCCTGGGGGCAAGTCAGTGATCTTGAACACGCCCTTGGCGGTCAGCACATCGATAAGGTCTTCAAGCACGCGGATCATGTCCAGATCGCTTTGCTTGAGCTGGTTCAGGCTGTTTTCCACAACGTCATCGGCGAACCATTCCTGAACATCGGCATGGTCGGCGGGGAGCATTTCGGTGAACTGGTCAAAAGCGGCTGCTTCTACCCGCAGCAACTGGCCAGCGGCGTCGCGTTGCACGTAGAACATGGCGGTGTCCCTCGTCACGTTGGTTCCTTGTTGGTAGACAGCAGCATAGGCAAAGATCGCCAGGCACGCAGGCCCGGCGCAAGAGTATGCGCTGTTGGCAGATGGCAGGAAAGAGCCGGGGCCGCTAAGCGGCCCCGGTGGTCTATCAGCTGTCTTTGTTGTGGATGATGATGGTTGGGTCGGCACCACTGATCAACGAGTTGATCGTGGTGTTGGACCAGTTCACCCCTTCCAGCTTGATGGTCACGTCGGCGTTGGCGATACCACCTTCGGCGTTCAGCTTGCCTTCGCTGCTGACTTGCAGCGTCGTCGTGCCTTCCACCGTGGTGAGCTTCAGGTAGTTGTCGATGGTGCTGCCCTTCTCGCCCTGGAGCAGGTCCTTCAGGTCGATACGGTCGCCCTCGGCCACCTTGAAGTCCTTGATCACGTCGTTACCGATGTCGCCCGCCTTCCACACGAAGGTGTCGGCACCGCTGCCACCGATCAGGATATCGTTGCCCTGGCCACCGATCAGGGTGTCATTGCCGGTACCGCCCAGCAGGATGTCATTACCTTTGCCGCCATCGAGCGTGTCGTTACCACCCTGACCGAAGAGGATATCGTTGCCATTGCCGCCCGACAGGATGTCGTTGCCGTCTTTGGCACCGGAGATATCGAACTCGGTGTAGTGCTCGGTGATGTACTGGTGGACATTGCTGGTGGTAACGGAGCTGACCTCGACACCGCTCTTCTGCGCGACGTAAGTCTGCAGGGCCTGGTAACCCTCGCTGACAACACCGTTGAGGGTGATCAAGTCACCGAAGATGATGTCGTTGCCGTTGCCGCCATCGATGGTGTCGGCACCTGGCACCGTTGCTTCGGAGTGGCCGAGAATCGCCTTCGCCAGGTCGGACGGGTCGATGTTGGTCTGCGGCTTGCCGGCGCTGTCGTATGGCTTCAAATCGTTCAGCGTGACATCGCTGTTCAGGCCGATAGCCTGGACTTTGCTCAAGCCGCTGGTGCCACCCAGCACAGCGAAACTCGCCGTGGAACCTGCCGCCGAGTCCACATAGTTCCAGTAATCTGCGTAGCCGGTACCGTCCAGATTGGAGAACTCGTAGGTGCCATCGCCCTGTGCATGCAGGGTGCCGACCGTCTTGGTGGAGTCAAGCACCAGCGTACCCCAGCGGTTCTCGGAGTATGTCAGCACCTTGACTACGCCACTGCTGCTGATCTCGACCTTGTGCGTCGCGTCGGCCCAGGCACTGAAGGTATCGCCCATCTTGTAGTTGTTGACGTTGACCACATCGTCCAGGTTCTTGCCATTCTTCCACAGGCTAGGGTTGGTGTTCTCCCCGCTCTGGTAATACGTCGGCTTACCATCGGTAATGAAGTAGGTCAGGTTCTCCGCACCTTTATTGCTGGTGGCCATGGTGCTGTTGAAGAAGTTGGACGTGGTTTTGAACGCGTCTTCATAGTTGGTACCGCCACCGTTGTAGCCACCCACCATCGAGTTCAGTACCGCCTGCAGCTTGCTCAGGGCATCCGGGTCGGCAAGGTTCACCGCCACGTTCTTGTTCACCTGAGTGTCGAAGTCGACCAGGAAGATGTTCACGGTACCCGAGGTGTCGGAGCCCAGGCTGGCCTTGAGCGAATTGAACACCGAAGCCAGCTGCGTCTTCGCGTCGGCAATCGACTTGTCGCTCATACTGCCCGAGCTGTCGACCATGAAGGCGATGTTGTAGTTCTTGCCCTGAACCACGTTCAGGCCCGCCACGTCAGCAACGATGATGTCGTTGCCTTCGCTGCCGGTCATCGTGTCGTTACCCGAGGTACCCACGCTGGCCTTGTAGGTTGCGGCATACACCGTCACCGGGATATTGCCGGTAGTGATGGCCGAGCCGCCCAGGCTTTCTGTGGCAGTCGAGGTGACCGTGATGTCGAACGAGCCTTTGTAGTAGGCCGGCGGAGTCAGTGTCAGGCTGCTGAGTTTCCAGCCCGTCACATCTACCGGGCTACTGCCTACCGTTACGGTATGGCCAGCACCATCGCTCAGCACGGTCCCTTTCGGAATGCCGCTGAGGGTTACGTTCAGGGTTTCGGAACCGTCGGTATCGGTCAGGGCGGTGGAGATACCGACCAGTTTCACCGAACCACCTTCCGGCCCTTCGTTGAGCTTGTAGCCGTCGTAGTAGCTCTGACCATTCACGGTGTGCAGATCGGACACGCCCAGGCCAGCGTTGGCCATCTCGGTGACGTTCTGGTACATCTTGATGTTCGAGCTGCTCAGGTCGGTAACAGTACCCGAGCCTACCTGGATGTTCAGGTCATAGCTGCCTGGACCGGACTGGTTGGCATGGTAGACCTCGATCGGGTAGTAACCGCTGGTGGTCGGGGTAAAGGTGCCCGAAATCTTGCCACCAGCACCCCAGGTAGCCGTGACCACAGTGTTGCCACCGATGGTGAGCACGAAGCTGTCGTCAGCGGTACCGCTGAAGGTATAGGTCTTGCCAGCCTCCAGGTAGATCAGGCCCGAGGTCTTCGAACCGGTGCCAGCGGTGACGCTGCCATCGGACTGCACGTTGGTAATGGTGCTGCTGGAGTTGGCACTGCCAGAGTTGGCAAAGACCGTCTTCAGGTCGTCACCGGTAATGCCATTACCACCAGTACCCAAGTTTTTCAGGGTGTTCCAGACTTCCTTGGTCAGGCCTTTGGAGTCGATATCAGCGCTGCCGAAGCTCAGGGTCGGCTTGTCGGCAACCGGGCTGATGTCGACCTTCATGGTCACTTCGCTGCCCAGGTTGGTGCCGTCGTTCGGCTTGAACTTGAACTGCGCGTAGTCGGCCTGCTTGTTGCCTACGCCGTTGCCACCATAGTTGTCCGCGCCCGACTGGTTGAGAGCCGGCACAAACTTCAGGTTATTGGCAGTGATGTCGGCCTGGCTGATCACCTGGTTGACCGTCACGTTCACCCATGCAGTACCGTTGAAGAATTGCAGGGTGCCAGCGGCCGGGAGCGAGGTAATGGTTACGGACAAGCCAGTGTTGCCATCGGCATCGGTGGTTTTGAAATCACTCCATGCAAACACGTAGTCAGTGTCTTCCACACCAAACACCGCGCCACCGGGCGAAACCGGCAGGTGGTCGTTGTCGAGGATGGCAGTGGTCACACTCGACTTGGTGCTGTCAACTTGCAGGTTCTCGAAGGTACCACCGGTGGCGGTTTCGATCTTCACGGTGAAGTTCTCAGTACTTTCGACCAGCTTGTCGTCGATGGTAGCGATGTTGAACGTCGTGCCTGTGCTGTTGGCCGGGATCTTCACGGTGGTGACACCAGAGAAGTCCTCACCGTTCTTGGCGGTGCCACTGTAGCTGAGCGTGATGGTGACTTCGGACTTGGACGCATTGCTCAGGGTCAGCGTGTACTGGCCAGTTTCACCTTCAGTCAGCGAAGTGGTACCGGTGATGCCGACCGTGGTGACGTCGCCCTGGTTGCCCGTACCCGGTGTGCCCGAGCCTGGTTCGTCGGTCACGGTAGTGGTCACCGGCGCCTTGTCCAGGGTCAGTTGCTCGAACTTGCCGACGTCGGTGCCGCTGACCGAAGCGATCGACTTCACGACCGGGTCGTTGGCGCCCACGTACGGGTTGTCCGGCGC
>NZ_QKMQ01000017.1:0-148474 GCF_003208145.1 Pseudomonas sp. RV120224-01b
GCTGTTTGGCGCAGCGAGAGTCGATGCTCAAGCATGTGCTTGAGTACCTGCCGTTTGAAGTCCTCAGTGTAGCGCTGGCCATGTGGGCGGGGACTGAGGCTGGCGGTGGATCGGTAACTGGCAACCCAGCGCCGAAGCAAACTGAAATCGATGCCCAAGTGTCGGGCCACTTTGCGAAAGCCGTTGCTGCCTTCCAGATAGGCCGTGATCGCCGTGAGCTTGAACTGCTCTGAGTATTTGCCCATAAATCCCCCAAGGGTTGGATTGGTGTCCAACTTCTTGGGGGCAGTCCAGGCATCCACAATCCCTGTGGGAGCGGGTTTACCCGCGAAGGGTCTTCCACCGATTTCGAAGGACCACCCCCATGTCCCAACGCAAAATCAAACTCGGCGCCCTGACCATGGGCTGCGGCGGCCCCGGCCGGCACAACCTGTGGCTGGACCCCGAACTGCCGGCGGACGCCAGCGTCAACATCGACTGGTACATCGACATCGCCCGCCAGGCCGAGGCTGCGCTGTTCGACCTGATGTTCATCGTCGACAGCCAGTTCATCACCCCTGGCTCCCCCTCGCACTACCTCAACCGCCTGGAGCCGCTGACCCTGCTGTCGGCCCTGGCCGTGAGCACCCGCCATATCGGCCTTGTCGGTACCCTCACCACCTCCTATAACGCCCCGTACAATGTTGCTCGCCGGCTCGCTTCGCTGGACTTGATCAGCAAGGGCCGCGCCGGCTGGAACGTGGTCACCAGTGGTGATGCCGGCACCGCCGGCAACTACGGGCTGGACGAGCACTACGACTACGACACCCGCTACGCCCGGGCCCAGGAGCATGTGCAAGTGGTACAGGGGCTGTGGCACTCCTACGAGGACGACGCCTTCCCCCGTGACCGCGCCAGCGGCCGCTTCCTCGACCCCGCCAAGCTGCATGGGCTGAGCCACAAGGGCGAGCATTTTTCGGTGGTGGGGCCGCTGAACATCCAGCGCTCGCCCCAGGGCCAGCCTGTGATCTTCCAGGCCGGCGACTCCGAGCAGGGTCGCGACCTGGGCGCGGCCACCGCCGATGTGGTGTTCACCCATGCCGCCAGCATCGAGCAGGGCCAGGCCTTCTACCGTGATGTCAAGGGCCGCGCGGCACGCCTGGGGCGTGATCCGGAGCAGCTGCTGGTGCTGCCGGGCGCGGAGATCTACGTGGGGGATACCGACGAGCACGCCCGTGAGATCGAACGGCACTATCACCAGGCCGATCACAGCTTCGAGCTGGCGCTCAAGGAGTTCGGGCGCAATTTCGGCTGGCACGACTTCAGCCAGTACGAGCTTGACGCCCCATTCCCGCAAGAGAGCCTGGAGCATGCCCGCAGCAGCTTCTTCACCAATGCCAAGCGCATCGCCGACCTGGCCCGGGACAAAGGCTTCAGCCTGCGACAGGCGGTGGAATTCGGTCGCCAGTTGCGTCCCGGCGCGTTCGTCGGTTCCGCGCAGACGGTGGCGGCGAAGATGGCCGAATGGTTCGAGGCGCGGGCTTTGGACGGGTTCAACATTTATATAGGGCATCCGAGGCAGTTCCGTCGCTTTACCGAGGAGGTGGTGCCGCTGTTGCAGGAGCGTGGGGTGTATCGCACGGCGTATGAAGGCAGCACCTTGCGCGAGAGCCTGGGGCTGGCGATTCCGCGGTTTAGCCGGTAGATCGTCGGGGCTGCAACGCAGCCCCCCTTTTCAGAAGTTGTACGTCACCCGCCCAAAGTAATACCCCCCGGTAAAACCATACGGCGAGTACACCCCATACCCCTTGACCATGGTCTTGCTGCTCGGCGCCTGGCGCTCGGGGTACACATCGAACAGATTGCGCGCACCCACCGCCAGCTCCAGGTCCTTGGTCAGCTGGTAGCCCACATCCAGGTCGGTGATCCAGCGCGCCTTGTACTCGCGGTCCAGTGAGCGGTCGTTGGCGGCGTTGACCTCGCGCCACGAGCCATAGCGCGTCAGCCCCAGGTTGACCCGGTAGCGGTCCAGCCGCCAGTTGCCGCCCAGGATCAGCTTGGTGTGCGGCTGCACCTCGGTGAGCAGGTTGCGGGCCTGGCGGTCCATCAGCGTGTAGGGGGCGCCGAGAATGTTCACGCTTTGCTTGTAATCGAGGATCTCGGTGTCGTTCCAGTTGAACGCTGCGGTCCACTTCACGGTGCCGGCGCTGCCTAGATCCTGGTCGTAGCTGCCCACCAGGTCCAGGCCCTTGGTGCGGGTGTCGGCGCCGTTGGTGAAGTACTGTCCGCCGGAGGTCGAGTCGATGCCGTTGTCCAGCAACGCCTGCGTGACTTCCGGGCCGAGCAGGGTGCCGGTGAGGGTGATGCGGTCGCGCACGTTGATCAGGTAGGCATCGGCGGTGAAGGCCAGGCGGTCGGTGGGTTGCCAGGTCAGGCCGAGGCTGTAGTTGGTGGATTTTTCAGGCTTGAGCGCTTCGGCCCCCAAGGCCTTGGCCGCCGCCGAGTCCACCGGCAGTACGCCGTAGTTGATCGACTGATACACGCCATCGACCACCCCGTAGGTGGTGGAGCGCGCGCTGAACAGGCTGTTGGCCAGTGATGGTGCACGGAAGCCGTTGCTCACCGTAGCCCGCAGTGCCAGTTCCGGGGTGAACTCGTAGCGGGTGGTGAGCTTGCCGCTGCGGGTGGCGCCGATGCCGCGGTCGTAGTGCTCGTAGCGCACAGCCGCGCCCCAGTACCACTGTGGCAACGGGTTGAAGCCCACATCCAGGTAGCCGGCGTAGCTGTTGCGGCTGGCGCTGGTGGCCTCGGCCGGGGAGATGCCGTTGGTCACCTGGGCGCCGGAGGCGGCGCAGTTGCCTGGGGTGGGGCAGTAACCGCCGTCGGCCCAACTGGCCCAGTCGCCGGCTTGCACCTGGTAGGTGTCGCGGCGCTGTTCAAGGCCCCACGAGAAGTCCAGCGGCTTGCTCAGCCCCACCTCGAAGCTGCGGTGCAGGTCGAGGTTGCTGGTCAGTTGCGAGCTGACCCAGGTGCCGGACTCGAAGTGGTTGGGGGTGGCCTCGCCCAGCGACGGGTTCTGGTTGTTCCAGGTGCCCTGGGCGGCTTCGTTGCGCCCGTAGGTGCTCGACAGGTCCCAGTTCCATTCCCCGGCCAGGCCCTTGGCACCGAACGCGGCCTGGTAGTCGTGCTCTTCGATGTACCAGGTGGGCGTGTAGCCCGACGGTCGCCCGTTGGGCCCGGTGGTGATGGTGTTGGCGATGGTCGGCAGACGGAAATTCTGGCCCTGCTCGGCCTTGCGGTACGACCAGGTGCTGAACGAATACAGGGTCAGGTCGTCTTGCAGGGGCAGCTCGGCGTTGTAGCCCAGGGTCAGCAGGTTGATCTTCGGCGTGCCGTAGCCGCCGTAGGTGACCTTGCCGGCGCGGTCCAGCGCTTCGGCCTGGCTGTAGCCGTTGGCGCTGGCCTTGTTGTCGTCGTTCTGGCTGCGCGCATCCAGCGCCAGCTGCAGGATGCCGTCACGGCCGATCTCGAAACCCTTGTTCAGGCTTTGCTGCACGGTCTGTTTCTTGCCGTCGTAGCCTTGGCCGGCCGTGGTCACGGCGGTGCCGCTGGTGTCGGCCTTGAGGATCACGTTGATCACCCCGGCGATGGCGTCCGAGCCGTATTGGGCAGCGGCGCCGTCGCGCAGCACCTCGACATGGTCGATGGCGCTGATGGGGATCAGGTCCAGGTCGCTGGGCGCGGCACCGGCGTTGATGCCGCTGATGTTCAGGGTGGCGCTGGTGTGGCGGCGCTTGCCGTTGACCAGCACCAGCACCTGGGCGGCGTTGAGCCCGCGCAGGTTCGGCGCGCGGGCCATGCCGCTGGCGTCCCAGCCGGTCTTTTCCGGCAGGGTGAGCGAGGGCACGCTGGCGCTCAGGGCTTCCATCAGGCCGGGCTTGCCGGTTTCCTGCAATTGCTTGGCGCTGATCACGTCGATCGGCACGGGGCTTGTGGTGACGGTGCGCTTCTCGGCGCCACGGTTGCCGGTGACGATCACCGTGCCCAGGGCCTGGGCACTGGGCTCATCGGCCAGTGTCGGGGTAGTTTGCAGCCCCGCGGCGAGGGCCACGGGGAGTAACGAGGCAGAGGTAAAGACTTGCTTCATGCACGCAGTTCCTTGTTGGGCGGGATGGCGCGCTCAGGGCGCCTTGGCCGCGATCGCGTCGATTTCCACCAGCGCGCCCGGCAACGGCAGGGCCACCACCTGCAAGGCGGTGCGGGTCGGGGTGCGGGGTTGATCGGCGGTGGCGAAGAACTCGGTGTAGGCCGCTTGCAGTCCGGCGAAATCGAGGTTGCCGCCATTGGCCGGATCGCCCACCAGGAACACCCGCAACTGGACGATGTCGCCCAGGTCCAGGCCTTGGCTCTGCAAGGCTGCGCGCAGTTTTTTCAGCACCGAACGGGCCTGTGTTTCGGTATTACCCAGGGCCGCGACGCTGCCCTTGGGCGCCTTGGGGTCTGCTACATCCGGCAGGGTGCCGCTGATGAAGGTCAGCTGGCTGCCGGCCGGCACCGTGACCAGTTGCGAGATGGGGAAGTTCGAGCCAGGTGGCGCGACGCGCTTGATGCCGTCGGCGTGGGCGTTGAGGGTCAGGGACATGAGCACTCCGGCAAGCAGAAGAAGACGAGGCATGGGTAGGATTCCTGCAGGGTCAGGCGGCAGCGCCGCGGGTGGTCTGGCTGGCGTGTTGGGCGATCAGGCTGACCACGCGGCGGGCAGATTCGGCGGCGCTGTTCTGCCAGATGCCCACCCCGCCATGGGCCAAGGCGTCACTGGCGAGCCAGGTACGGCCCTGGGGCTGGTTGAGCCGGTCGTAGCCGGGCTGGGCGACTTCGTCGTGGACGATCCAAGGCGCCTCGCTGAAGGGGATCTTCGACCAGTTCACCACCACCGGCCGGGCGAGTTTCTGGCTGTGACCGGGGTGCAGCGATTCCACCGCCTGGCGCGACGAGGCAATCTGCGCGGCCAATGGCTTGGCGGCGAACTGCTGGGCCACGCCACCGGTGTTGTAGGTGGCCACCAGCACACCCTGGGCGCTGTTGAGACGATCACTGGGGTACCACAGGGTGCGCGCCTCGTGGTTGATGTAGCTGAGGCCGCCGTAGATCTGAAAATCCGTTTCCCAGAACCGCGGCGACTGCCAGGCCACCTTGTTGGCCTTGTCGCCTTCGGCGCTGGCGATGGCTTGCTTGAACGGCGCGTCGAAGTTGTTCGGCAACTTGGCCAGCAGCGGCAAGGGCAGGGTAACGATGGCGTAGTCGGCCTGTTCGACGTGCTGCTGGCCGCTCTTGCGATCACGCCACACTACCTTGGCGCCGGTTTCGCCGGTTTCGACCCCGAGCACCTCGGCGCCCAGGCGTACGCTGTCCTGGACCTGGCGGTAGAAGGCCTTGGGGATCTGGTCCATGCCGCCCACTGGCTGGAACATGGTCGAGGAAAACTCGGGGATCTCGTCGAACACCAGCGGCAGTAGCAGGTTGCTGTCCAGCAACTGATCGAGCGGCACGGGTTGGCGCTGGATCGGCGTCTGGTCGCCGGCGCCGGCGAAGCGGGTGTAGCCGGCGCGCACCGAGCCGCGGTACTGCTGTTGGCTGTCGAGGTCACCGTAGACCTTGAGGAAGTCCAGCAGCGCCTTGCGCTGGCCACTGTTGAGTTCGGCATCCAGGCTGTTGCGGCTGACGCTGCGCGCCAGCAGTTCGCTGAAATGCCCACGGGTGTCGTTGACCGCCTGGCGCAGCAGCAGCGGTGGACGGGCAAGGTCGGGTTGGGCCAGGGCGTTGCGGCTGCTGTTGACCAGCACCTGCAACTCCACGCCCAGTTCGCGGCAGTAACCCAGGATGGTCAGGTGATGGCTGGGCAGGCGCGCGGCGCCGGCGTTGAAGAACTGGCCCTGGTCGAATTCCACGCGCTGCGTGGTGCCGTCGTTGTGTTCGATGCGGTCGCCCTGGCGCAGGGTCCAGACCCGGCCGCCGACCCGCTCGCGGGCCTCCAGCACGGTCACGTTGAAGCCTGCCTTGCGCAGCTCGTAGGCCGACACCAGCCCGGAAATACCGGCGCCGACAATCACCACGCGCTTGCCATTGCCACCGTTGGCGGCCAGTTGCAGGGGTTCGAAGGTGGCGGCCAGGGCGTTCTGCCCCAGCGCGCCCAGTGCCGCTGAATAGCCGCCGATGGCGGCGAGGCGGGCGATCAGATCTCTACGGGACAATCCCATGTCGCGGTCTCCGAGAAGTTGGGTTCGGATGTGCGCAACAGGGCAGGCGGACGCATGGCGAGGCCCGACGACGGTTGGCACGAATCCATTTGCCTCCGCCAGGTCGGGGTCGGTTTACAGAACTTAATGGTCTTTACGGGGGTTGTGAAAGGCTTTTTTGTTCTAAGTTAATTATGTAATTTGATAATTATGTTCGTTTTGTTAAATGCGTAATTTGTATTTTGTAGTGTGTTTTTCATTCATTTGGTGGCAACACGAAAAGGCCCCTTCGCGGGGCAAGCCCGCTCCCACGCGATGCACAACGGTCGTGCTTTTCGTGGGAGCGGGCTTGCCCCGCGAAGGGGCCGTTGCCGTTATGAAGATCTAGGCCGTACGCGCGCTACGCTCACCTTCCCGCAGCGCAACCAGCGCCTTGATCCGCGGAATCAACGCCTGCCCATACTCCACCGCATCGCGCAACTGATCGAACCCCCGGAACAAGAAGGTACTCACCCCCAGCTCGTAATACGCGTGCGCAGCCTCGGCCACCTGATCCGGCGTGCCCACCAGCGAGGTGGAGTTGCCCGCACCGCCGCCGAGCGCGGCGATCTCGGTCCACAGCCGGGTGTCGTGCACCTTGCCGGCCAGCTGCACCAGCCGTTCGGAACCCACGTTGCTCTTGCCGAAGTTCTTCTCGCGGCGGTTGCCCTGGCGGATACCGATACGCTGCTTGGCATCGGCCAGAATGCGCTCGGCGCGGGCCCAGGCTTCGTCCTCGGTGGCGCCGAGGATCGGGCGCAGCGACAGGCTGAAGCGGATGTGCTTCTCGCGCCCGTAGCGGGCGGCGGCCTTGCGGACCTTGGCAATCCGCTCGCGCACCTGCTCCAGCGGCTCGCCCCACATCATGTACACGTCGGCGTGCTTGGCGGCGACCTCCACGGCGGCGTCGGAGGCGCCGGAGAAGTAGATCGGCAGCTTGCCCACCGGTTTGACCAGGGTCAGGTTGTCTTCCACCCGGTAATGTTCACCCTGGTGGTCGAAGGGTTCGGTCTGGGTCCAGGTGTTGCGCAGTACCTCCAGGTACTCGTCGGTGCGGGCGTAGCGGGCGTCCTTGTCGAGAAAGTCACCGTCGCGCTGCAGGTCGCCGCTGTCGCCGCCGGTGATCACGTTGATCGAGGCGCGGCCACGGCTGAGCTGGTCGAGGGTGGCGAACTGGCGGGCGGCGAAGGTCGGCGCCTGGAAGCCTGGGCGGTGCGCCACCAGCAGGCCGATGCGCTCGGTGAGTGCGGCCACGTAGCTGGCCAGGATCATCGAGTCTGGCGCGCTGGTGTTGACGGCCAGCAGCGCCTTGTCGAAACCGCCGTATTCCTGGGCCTGGGAGAACGCCTTGATGAATTCCAGGTCTACCAGCGGGCCGCGCGGGGCCTGGGATTCGCTGCCTTCCTGGGGGCCGATGAGGCCGATGAATTCGAGAGTCATGGAGCAAAATTCCTTTTCTGGGGGTATGGGCGGGCTGGGGCTGCGAAGCCGCCCAGGCGGTCTCAAGCCACTGCGCTTTGTTCGCGGCGCAAGGTATTGCGGTTGGCCGGCACATCGAGCCCGAAGTTGGCGCGCAGGGTGTCGCCTGCGTACTCGCCGCGTACCAGCCCACGCGCCTGCAACAGCGGCACCACCAGCTCGGTGAAGTACTGCAGGCCATCGGGCAGCAGCTGGTTGATGATGAAACCGTCGGCGGCGCCGTGCTCGAACCAGTCCTGCAGGGCGTTGGCCACTTGCTCGGGGGTACCGACGAAGTCGCGGCGCGGGCGCGAGAAGCGCAGGGCCAGTTCGCGCAGGGTCAGTTGTTCGTCCCGGGCCAGCTGCTTGAGCTGGTCGGCGGTGCCTTTGTGGCTGTTGTCGCCCAGGGTGCCCAGGTCGGGGAAGGGCGCGTCCAGCGCGTGCTGGCTGAAGTCGTAGTCGTTGAACGGGCGGCCCAGGGCGACGATGGCATCCTCGATGCTCACCAGCTCCACGGCCTGCTGGTAGCGGCGTTCCACTTCCTCCTCGTCACGCCCGACGATGGGGCGGATGCCCGGCAGGATAAACAGTTGCTCAGGGTCGCGGCCATGCTTGGCAGCGCGCTGTTTGAGGTCCTGATAGTAGGCGCGGGCGTCGCTGAACGACTCGGGGCTGACGAAGATCGCATCGGCGTTCTGCGCGGCGAAGTTGCGTCCGTCCTCAGACACTCCGGCCTGGAAGATCAGCGGCTGGCCCTGGGGCGAGCGCTGGATGTTCAGCGGGCCTTTGACCTTGAAGAACTCGCCCTGGTGGCCGAGGGTGTGCAGTTTGTCCGGGGCGAAAAACTCGCCGGTGTGTTTATCGCGGGTGAAGGCATCATCCTCCCACGAATCCCACAGGCCCTTGACCACCTCGACGTGCTCGCGGGCGATGCGGTAGCGCACGGCATGCGGCGGGTGCTCGGCCTTACCGAAGTTGTCGGCAGTGCCTGATAACCACGAGGTAACCACGTTCCAGCCGGCACGCCCACCGCTGATCAGGTCCAGCGAGGCGAACTGGCGCGCGACCTGGAACGGTTCGGTGTAGCTGACCGTGACCGTGGCCACAAGACCAATGTGCGAGGTGACTGCGGCCAGGGCCGAAAGAATGGTCAACGGTTCGAAGCGGTTGAGGTAGTGGGGGCTGGAGCGGGCGTGGATGTGCAGGCTGTCGGCGATGAAGGCGAAGTCGAATTTGGCGGCCTCGGCCAGTTGTGCCTGCTGCTTGTAGAAGCCGAAGTTGACACTGGCATCGGCCAGCGCCTCGGGGTGGCGCCATTCGCCCCAGCCGTGGCCGACACCGTGGATCATCGCGCCGAGTTTGATTTGTCGCTTGCTCATGGGGAGTCCTTCTGCAATCAGGTGATGGAGGCCTCCGCCGGGTGTGGGGTCGGACTGGTAAAGGGGACGTTAGCGTGGGGGGAGGGGGTTGTGAAAGGCTTTGTGGTTCTAAGCTAATTATGCATAAGTATTATTTGATGCGTTATTTAATATGCATTGTTTTTTGTTTTTTCCTGATGCTGTCGTAGGCTTCGCCAGCTCCCATAGTATCCGGTGTGAACCTTGTGGGAGCTTGCGATAGGGCCGTCAGAGCAAATCAGGGGATCCGCCTTTACACCGCCACCGGCAACACACTGCGCGAATGCCCCGGGATCGCCGCAATCAACTCCCGGGTATAGGCACTGGCCGGACGGCTGAACACCTCCAGCGCCGGCCCTTGCTCCACCACCTGCCCGCGCCGCAGCACCAGCACCTGATCGGCCATGCTGGCCACCACCGTCAGATCATGCGACACCAGCACATAGGCGATCCCCAGCTCGCGCTGCAACTCATCGAGCAGCGCGAGGATTTGCGCCTGCACCGACACATCCAGCGCACTCACCGGCTCGTCCAGCAGCAACACGTGCGGCTCCAGCGCCAGGGCCCGGGCGATCGCCACCCGCTGGCGCTGCCCACCGGACAACTCCCGCGGCAGGCGGTCGAGAAAGTGCACTGGCAACTGCACCCGGGCGATCAGTTCGCGCGCCTTGCGCTCCAGGGCCTGGCCCTTGAGCACACCAAACGCCACCAGCGGCTCGACGATGCTGTCGAACACCGTGAAGCGCGGATCGAGCGCGGCGAAGGGGTTTTGCTGCACCAGCTGGATGCGCCGGCGCAGTGGCCTGAACTGGCGCCAGCTGTAGTGGGTGACGTCCTGCCCTGCAAACTCCACACGGCCCTGGCTGGGCGTCTCCAGCCCCAGGGCGATGCGCAGCGCGGTGCTCTTGCCCGAGCCCGACTCACCGACGATGGCCAGGGTCTGGCCTGCTTTGACCTCCAGGCTCAGGTCGTGCAGGGCAGTGAAGTGGGCGTCCTTGCCCGGCAGCGCAAAGCGCTTGCCGACGTTGCTCAGACGCAGCAGCGGCGTTTCTCCCTGGGCCGTGTTCGGTCGCTGGCGTGGCACGAAGGCGGGCGCAGCGGCGAGCAGGTCGCGGGTGTAGGGCTGTGGCGTGCCCCACAGCACCTGACGCGGCGAGGCGTGCTCCACCAACTCGCCGCGCTTCATCACCAGCAGGCGGTCGGCGCGGTCGCAGGCCATCCCCAGGTCGTGGGTGATGATCAGCAGCGAGATGCCGCGCTCGGCCACCAGCCGTTGCAGGTGGTCGAGGATGCGCCGTTGCACGGTCACATCCAGCGCGCTGGTGGGCTCGTCGGCGATGATCAGGCGCGGATCGCCGGCCAGGGCGATGGCGATCAGCACCCGCTGGCGCATGCCGCCAGACAGTTCGTGGGGGTATTGGCGGGCGCGCAGGGCCGGGTCGTCCAGGCCCACTTGGGTCAGCAGCTCCAGCACATCGGCGTCCAGCCCCGGATAACGCCGGCCGCGGGCCAGCAGCAGGGCTTCGGCGATCTGCCGGCCGATGCGCAGGGTGGGGTTGAGGCTGACCATCGGGTCTTGCGGTACCAGGCCAACGGTACGCCCGCGCAGTTGGCGTCGGGCCTGCTCGTTGGCCTGCGCCATATCCACCCCGGCGACCAACAGCTGGCCCTGGTCGATCCGCGCATTGCCCGGCAGCAGGCCGAGCAGGGCATTGGCCAGGGTCGACTTGCCCGAGCCGGACTCGCCGACGATGGCCAGGGTTTCGCCCTGGTTCAGGCTGAACGACAGTTGGCGTACGGCTTCGGTACGCTGCCCGGCGAAGTGGTAGCTGACACTGAGGTCGCGGACCTCGATCAACGCAGGCTGGCTCATCGGGCATGCTCCTCGACGCTGCGCGCCAGGTGGTTGAGGCTGAACACCACGGCCACCACGAACAATCCCGGCAACAGGGATACCCACGGGGCGGTGATGAGGAAGTGGCGGCCATTGGCGATCAGCGTGCCCCATTCGGCCGCCGGTGGCGCAGCGCCAAAGCCGAGAAAGCTCAGGCCCGCGGTGGCGAGGATGGCCGCGCCGAAGTCCAGGGTGGCGAGCACCGCCACCGGGCCCCAGGCATTGGGCAGCACATGGCGCAGCAGCGTGCGCGCCCAGCTGGCGCCGCCCAGGCGCGCGGCCTCGACATAGGGCAGGGTCTTGATGCGCAGCACCTCGGCGCGGGTGGTGCGGGCAAAGCCGGGGATGATACCGACGCCTACGGCAATCGCCACCGGCACCGTGCCGAAGCCGATGGCGGTGACGATCGCCAGGGCCAGCAACAGACCGGGCAGGGCCAACAGCACGTCGATCAGGCGCATCAACGCGGCGTCCACGCGCCCGCCGGCAAAGCCGGCCAGCACGCCCAGGCCCAGGCCGCCGGCCAGGGCGATGGCCACCGCCAGCAGCGCGGCCTGCACGCTCAAGCGTGCGCCGTAGACCACCCGGGTGAACAGGTCGCGGCCCAACTCGTCGGTGCCGAACCAGTGCACAAGGCTCGGCGCGCTGAGTTTGTCGGCGGGGGAGGTGGCGTACGTGTCGAAGCTGGTCAGCAGTTGTGGAGCCAGCGCGCTCAGCAGAGCGAACAGCACTACCAGCAAGGCCAGGTTGAAACCGGGGCGGTGCAGCAGCGGGGCCACGGCCTCGTGCAGGCGTTGCCAGCGCGTGCGGCGCTGCCATTGCTGTGGAGCAGTTGAGGGGACTGGATGATAGAGGCGAGTATCGGAAGTCATATCAGCTCACCTTGGCGGTATGGGTGATGCGTGGGTCGAGGTACGGGTACAGCAGATCGACAATCAGGTTCACCACCACGAAGGCTGCCGCCGACACCGCAACGATGGCCAGCACCACCGGAATGTCCTGACGCAGCACGGCTTCCTGGGCCAGGCGGCCGACGCCGTTGCGCGAGAAGATGGTCTCCACCAGCACCGCACCGGATACCGTGTTGCCCACCTGCAGGCCGACCAGCGTGAGCAGCGGCAGCGCCGCGTTGCGCAAACCGTGCCGCGCCTGCACCTGCGCCCGGCTCAGGCCCTTGGCGAAGGCGGTGGCGATGTACGGCTCCTGCCACACGCCCTGGAAGCCCCGTTGCAGCACCTGGGCGTACACCGCAGCGCTGGGAATGGCCAGGGTCACGGCCGGCAGCACCAGGCTGGCAACGCCCTGGCTGCCGGTGGCCGGGAACCAGCCCAGGCCAAAGGCGAACACCTGGATCAGCAGTAGTCCCATCCAGAACACTGGCACCGAAAAGCCCAGCGACGGCAGGCGGGTCAGCGCGGTCTTGAGCGGGCGCCATTGCAGGTAGGCGGTCAGGTAGGCAAGGCCCACGCCACCCAGCAACGACAGCACGATCGCCAGGCCCGCCAGCGACAGGGTCTGCGGCAGGCGCTCGGCCAGCAGCGCGGTGACCGGCCGGCCCAGCGAAAGTGACTGGCCCAGGTCGCCGTGCACGGCGCGCCAGAGCAGGTCGAAATACTGCTCGAACAGGCCCTTGTCCAACCCGTAGTAGGCGCGGGCCTTGGCCAGGTCTTCGGGCGACAGGCCGTCGGCCTCCATGCCGGAGGCACTGAGCATGATCGCCAGGGTGTCACCCGGCAGCAGGTAGAGGATGAAATAGCTGATGGTGTACGCGCCCCACAGCACCAGCAGCGCCTGGCCGATGCGGCCGATCAGGTAGCGCTTCATGGCTGGCCGACCTGGATGTCACTGAGGAAGGCGAAGCCTTCGGCGGTCCAGCGGAAGTCCTTGACCCGTGACGCGGTGGCGGCCTGCCAGACCCGTTCGTATAGCGGGAACGCCGCGGCCTCGTCCACCAGCAGGTCCTGCAACTGGCCGTAGGCGGCGGCGCGCTGCGGGTCGGCGGTGGCGGTGATGCCGCTGTCGAACAGCGCCTGGACCTTGGGCAGGGTGTGCGGCTCGTAGCTGTTGGTGGCCAGGGTTGCGCTGTTGGCCGCGCGCGGGTCGAGGATGGTCTGCAGGATGATCGGGTCGGCGCGGGTCATGTAGGTGGACGTCAGGTCGTAGTTGCCGGAAGTGTTGCCGGCCACCCACTCGGCGCGGGTCAGTACATTGAGCTTGAGGTCGATGCCGACTTTGCGCAGTTGGTCCTGCACCAGCACATCGCCTGCGCTTTCGGCGGGGGTGAGGTTGTAGCGCAAGGTCAGGCGCTGGCCGTTCTTCTGCCGGTAGCCGTCCTCGCCCTTGTGCCAGCCGGCGGCTTCGAGCAGTTGCTCGGCGCCCTTGGGGTCATAGGCCAGCTTGTCGGCCTGGGCCTTGAAGTACGGCGTGGTCACGTCGTACACCCCGCTCACCACCGGGAACTCGGCGTTGTACACGGTGTGCGCATAGCTGGTGCGGTCGATGGCTTTCTGCAGGGCCAGGCGCACCTGGCGGTCGCCCAGCAGGCGGTTGTTGCGGGTATTGGGGTAGAGGTTGAGCGCAGGCCCCGGCAGCGACCGGCTCTGGATGGTCGCGCCCTTGGATTGGAACAGCTTGAGGTCGACCTCCGAGAACGGGTTGCGTGGCCACAGGATGTCGGCTTTGCCTTGCAGGAACAGGCCGTTGCGCACGCTTTCTTCGGGGATGTAGCTGACCTCGACGGTGTCCAGGTGGGCAGCACCCTGGTTGCGCACGTTGGCCGAGGCCCAGGCGTAGTCCGCGCGTTTGACCAGCTTGGCGCCGACTTCCGGAGTGTAGTGTTCGAGCACGAACGGGCCGGTGCCGATGATCTTGCCCAGCGAGCGCTCCTGGGCGGTCAGCTTGTACGAGGTCGGGGCGAGGATCGCCAGGTTGGTGGTCGAGGTGGCTTGCAGGAAGCCTGCGTTGGGCTTGGACAGCACCAGGCGCACGGTGAAGTCGTCAAGCACTTCGGCGTGATCGTAACCGGCCAGGTAGGTGGCGCCGAAGGTGGCGGGGAGTTGCGTGGCGAAGGCCTTGTTGCTGTCGAAGGCGGTCTTCACGGCATGTGCGTCGAAGCGCTCGCCGTTGCTGAACGTGACGTCCTGGCGCAGGTGGAAGGTGTAGCTCAGCGCATCGCTGCCGATCTCCCAGCTTTTGGCCAGCCACGGGATGATGCGCCCGGTGTCCGGGTCCTGGTCGGTGAGCGACTCGGCGACGTTGCGCAGCAGCACGCGGTGTTCCAGCCAGTAGACCTGGAACGGGTCGACGCTGACCAGGGTGGTGTTGTCGCCCCAGAAGGCGATGTTGAGGGTCTTGCTGGCGCTGCTGTTGTCGCCGGGGGAGCAGGCGGACAAGGCCAGGGCCAGGGAACTGATGGCGAACAGGCGGTGTAGTGGGGGCATGGGGTGGTCCTTGATCAAGATGGAGTTCGCCTGTGCCGGCCCTTTCGCGGGCAAGCCCGCTCCCACAGGTACGGTGCTGTACTGGGAAACTGTGCAATCCCTGTGGGGAGCGGGCTTGCCCGCGAAGAGGCCGGTACTGGCAGCAGATGCCTTCAGTCAGTCCTGATAGTCCCGCCCCTCCCGATCCAGCTGGCGAATCAGCGCATCCCAATGCCGCTGGATCCCCTCACCCTGGCCATCGGAAAACCGCTTGGACTGCTCATGCACCTTGGCGATCGCCGCCGGCGCCGCATGTAGCAGCTGATCATTGCCCCCGGCCTGGGCCGCCACCTGGATGTTGCAGGCCCGCTCCAGCCCGTGCAGCTCGCGGAAGGCGTGCTCCACGCTGACACCGCCCGTGAGCAGCCCGTGGTTGCGCAGAATCAGGATGTTGCTCGCGCCCAGGTTGGCCACCAGCCGCTCTTGCTCGTCCAGGTCCAGCGCCACGCCTTCGTAGTCGTGGTACACCACGCGGCTGTAGTAGGCCAGGGCGTGCTGGGAGATCGGCAGCAGGCCATCGCGCTGGGCCGACACCGCCGCGCCATCGCGGGTGTGGGTGTGCAGTACCGCCTTGAGGTCGGGGCGGGCGCGGTGGATGGCGCTGTGGATCACGTAGCCGGCCTGGTTGATGCCCAGCCCCAGCGGGTCGTCGATGATTGTGCCGTCGACATCCACCTTGACCAGGTTGGAGGCGGTGATTTCATCGAACAGCAAGCCGAAGGCGTTGATCAGGAAATGCTCCTCCGGCCCCGGTACGCGGGCCGAGAAGTGCGTGTAGATATGGTCAGTCCAGCGAAACAGCGCGGCCAGGCGGTAGGCGGCGGCCAGCTTGACGCGTACTTCCCATTCCTCGGCGCTGACCCGTTGGCGAACGCTCTGGGCGGTATTGCTGGTGACGGCAGACAGTGAAGTCATGGTGTGTTCTCCGGTGATCAGTAGCCGCGCGTGGTATCGACCAGGTTGGCCAGGGGCGCCTGCTCGCGGTAGCGGTGGAAGTTGGCGATGAAGGCGTCGAGGAAGGCCGGGTAACCGTCCTCGGAAATGGCCGAGGTGTGCGGTGACAGGAACACCCGTGGGTGGTGGTACAGCGCATGGCCCGCCGGCAGCGGCTCGGGCTCGGTGACATCGAGGCTGGCGCGGCCGATCAGGCCGCTGTCCAGCGCGTCGAGCAGCGCCTCCTGATCGAGCAGGCCGCCCCGGGCGATGTTGATCAGGTGCAACCCGGGGCGGGCATGGGCCAGCACCTGGCGGTCGATCAGCCCGCGGGTGGCGGGGGTCAGCGGGGCGGCCAGCACCAGGTGGTCGCTGCCGGCGAACAGTTCACGCAGATCGGCCGCACGCTCCACGCCGGGAATCTCGGCGATGGGTTGGCCGGGGCGGCTCAGGGCCAGCACCCGCAGGCCGAGGGCCTGCGCCTTGCGCGCCAGGCTCTGGCCGATGCTGCCAAAGCCGAGAATGCCCAGGGTGCGGCCACGTACCGGGGCCAGCGGGGTCAGGCGCCAGTCGGCGTCCTTGACCCACAGCCCCGGCAGTTGCTTGGCGGCGGCGAACACCAGGGCCAGGGCGAACTCGGCCACGTGCTCGGCGTTGGCGCCCTTGCCGCTGGTGACCGGCGGGCCCTGGAACACCCAGTCGGGGTAGAAGTCGATGCCCGAGGACACCAGTTGCACCCACTTCAGGTTCCAGGGCCAGCCCGGCGGTGGGCTGTCGACCCGCTGCCCGCGAACGTTCACCGGGCGCAGGATGAACACATCGGCGGGCACATCGATGTTCAGTTGGCCGAAGGGAATATCCACCACTTCGTGGTCCACCAGCCGTTCGCGCAGGGCCTGGTTGGCCTGGGCGTCCAGCTGGCTGGCGATGATCGAATGGCTCATGCGACTAGCTCCGTCAATGCGTTGCGGCCGACCTGGCCGAACACCACGTCGTCCTGTGGGGTGTGGATGCGGCTGCACAGCACGTCGCGGTAATGCCGCTCCAGTGGGTTGCGCCGCGAAAGGCCCGGGTTGCCGGCGGCCTCGATGGCCAGCTCCACGGCCTGGATGGCGTTGGCGCTGACCAGGTGCTTGATCTGCCCGGCATGACTTGGGGCGATGTGCCCGGCAGCGGCTGAATCGAGCAGGCTCTGGTTGGCGAACAGCAGGGTGTCGATGCGCCCGAGCACGTCCTGGAAGCGTGGCAGGCTGGCCAGCGGTGCGCCGAGGTTGGACGGCGTGCGCTCGGTAAGAAAGCGCGCCAGCCAGTCCCGTGCAGCACGGGCCACGCCGTCGTACACCGCTGGCAGCAGCACGGCCATCCACAGCAGCCCCTCGCCATCGAGTTCGGCGCGCGGTGCGCTGGCGGGGCTGACGCTGACGGCGTGGTCGAGGGGGATCAGCACGTCGTCGAAACGCACTTCGTGGCTGCACGTGGCGCGCATGCCCAGGTGGTCCCAGTCGTCGATGATGCAGATGCCGGGGGTGTCGCGGTGCACCAGAAAACCACCGACAAGAGGGTCGCTGTCATCGCTGCGGCCCCATACCAGGTACCAGCTCAGGCCGTGGCTGCCGGTGGAGTAGATCTTGCGCCCGCTCAGGCGCCAGCCTTCGGCGGTGCGCCTTGCCACGGTGGCCGGCAGCCCGCCACGGGCCGGGGTGCCCAGCTCGGGCTCGACACGCAGGGCATTGATCAGGGCACCGTGGCGCACGGCGTCGTCGGCCACGCGCTGGCGCAGGTGGGCGGGCCAGCGGGTGTCATCCTGCAGGCGAAAGTGTTGCAGGTACTGCATCACCAGGATCAGCGCGGTGGCCGGGTCGCCCTTGCCGACCGCGCCGATCACCCGGCGCGCGGTGGCCAGGTCCGCGCCGCCGCCACCGAGGGCGCGGGGCACGGTGAGGCCCAGCAGGCCGTGGCGCTGCAGCAGGTCGAAGTTGTCTTTGGGAAACTGCGCGCTGCGATCGTAGCGCTCGGCGTTGGCCGCAAGGGCCTCGGTGAGCTCGGCCAGGGCGCTGTCGGAAGGGTGACTCATGGGGGTTCATCCCTGAATGACGGTGTGTGGCTAAGACCGTATTCGTATGGATGAAGGCTGTAAAAGTCTTTTTGGTTCTATGCTAATTATCAGTTTTCAGAATTTATTTTTTATTTTTATATGCGAGTTTCGCATTTAGAGGGGTGTTGCCTGTATCGCAGGCTTCTCCAGCTCCCACAGGATTGTGCAGGCCTTGAAGACACTCGCTGGTGAAGCCTGCGATAAGGCCCTCAACCCAACAACCGATGCCCCGCCACCTCACCAAACAGCTCCACCGGCCCCTGCAAATTCCCTAGGTAACGCGGATGGAACAGCCACAGATCCACCTGCGGCTTGAAGTCGCTCACATTCAGCACCTCCAGCGCATCGCGGTGCCGGCTGGCCATCAGCAGGGGCTCGGGCACCAGCCCCAGGCCTTGCCCGTTGGCCACCAGCCCCAGTTGCAGCTCGGTGCCGAAGGTCTCCAGGTTGATCGACAGGCTCAGTCCCTGTTCGCTCAGCGCCCGCTGTAAGCCTGCGCGAAAACCGCAGCCATCGGGGTTGAGCACCCAGCCACGGGTGTAGCAGTCGCGCAACTTGTAGTTGCGTTTGCCGGCACTGCCCTTGGCGGCCACCACCTTGAGCGGCATGCGCGCGATGGACTGGCTGGCGATGCCCTCGGGGAAGATCTTGCCCGGCGGGAACAGCGCAGCGGCGGCGTCCAGCTCGCCGTTCTCCATGCGCGCGATCAGGCTGCTGCCCCAGCCGCTGCTGACCTGGGTGCGCAGTTGCGGGTAGGCCTCGCGGATCTGCGCCAGGGCGTCGAGCAGCACCACATCGCCCAGCGTCTGCGGCACGCCCAGGCGCAGGGTGCCGGAGGGGGCGCCGTCGTTGGCCACCAGTTCGCGCAGCGAGTCGATCTCGCGCAGGATCGCCTTGCACTGCTCGTACACCCGCAGGCCCATGGGCGTGGGCTTGAGCGGCTTGGTGTTGCGGTCGAGCAGGGTGGCGCCGAGGTCTTCCTCGAAGTTCTGCACCCGGCGGGTGATGGCCGGTTGGGTGAGTTGCAGGGCCTCGGCGGCGAGGTTGGTCGACTGGCAACGAATGACCGCCACGAAGGCGTCCATGTCATCGATTTTCATGTTCGGTGCTCACGCAAGAGAACGGAAAAAATAAGGTATTAGCATAATCTTGGTTCTATGTAATGCCATACATTCTTGCAGGAGATCACCCATGCGCTATCGCGCAGAGAACTGATTTCGCTAGCGCGCCGCGTACCCTGTGGCAGCGGCTTTAGCCGCGAAGCAGACAACGCGGTGTATGGCACCGGCTACGCCGGTGTTCGCGGCTAAAGCCGCGCCTACAGGTATTCTGTAAATTTGCATATTAGGTTATTCCTAAAATCAATTTTTGTAATTAAGCACTTCTCGCTACAGTCGCAGCTCCCGGGCCGCAAGACGCCGCCCGCCACGACACCGAGGAGCGCCATGTCCATCCGTTCGAAGTTGCTGACCCTTGCCGCCGCCGTGCTGCTGGCCAGCCAGGCTGCCGCCAGCGAGCGCCTGACCCTGCGTATCGGCGACCAGAAAGGCAACATGCGCGCCCAACTGGAGGCCGCCGACGCCCTGCGCGATTTGCCCTATGACATTCACTGGGCTGAATTTCCCGCCGCCGCACCGCTGGCCGAGGCGCTCAATGCCGGCGCCATCGACGCCGGCATCATCGGCGATGCGCCGTTGCTCTTCGTGCTGGCTTCGGGGGCGCCGGTCAAGGCCATCGCGGTGGACAAGTCCGACCCCTATGGCACCGCGCTGCTGGTGCGTCCGGACGCTCAACTGCGCAGCGCCGCCGACCTCAAGGGCAAGCGCATTGCCACCGGGCGCGGCTCGATCGGGCATCACCTGGCGCTCAAGGCGCTGGATCAGGTCGGCTTGAGCGAAAAGGACGTGGAGTTTCGTTTTCTCGGCCCGGTGGACGCCAAGATCGCCCTGGCCAACGGTTCGGTGGACGCCTGGTCGACCTGGGAACCCTACACCGCGCTGGCCGAGCTGAGCGGGCAGGGCCGGGTGCTGGTGAACGGCCGCGGTCTATCCAGCGGTAACAGCTTCCTCGCGGCCACCGACAAGGCCCTGGATGAACCCGCCCGACGCGCCGCGCTGCAGGACTACCTCAACCGCCTGGCCGGCGCCCAGGTGTGGGCCAACCAGCACCTGGACAGCTACTCCAAGACCCTGGCCGCGATCATCGGTTTCCCCGAAGACGCCGCGCGCCTGCAATTCGAGCGGCGCCAGCTGCGCTGGCAGGTGATTGACCCACGCACCGTGGCCGAACAGCAGGAAACCGCCGACTTCTACCAGGCCCACGGCCTGATGAACCAACGCCTCGACGTGCCCCCGACCTTCGCCACCGGCTTTACCGTGCCGACCAACGCCAAGCTGGCCGCGCAACCCTGACCCGGAGATCTATCCCATGAGCTTTAAACCCCTGCGCCGTGTAGCGCTGGCGCTGCTGGCCAGCGCCTTGTTGCCGAGCCTTGCCCATGCTGAACAGACCCTGCGCATCGGCTACCAGAAATCTTCGACCCTGCTGACCCTGCTCAAGGCCCGCGGCACCCTCGAACAGCGCCTGCTAGCCGAGGGCATCCGCATTAGCTGGCACGAATTCCCCAGCGGCCTGCCGCTGCTGGAGGCGCTGAACCTGGGTAATGTCGACCTGTCGGCGGACGTGGCCGACACCGTGCCGGTGTTCACCCAGGCGGCTGGCGCCAAGCTCACGTACTTTGCCCGGGAAACCCCGTCACCTACGGCCCAGGCGATCCTGGTGCCGGTAGACTCACCGCTCAAGACACTGGCCGACCTCAAGGGCAAGCGTGTGGCGGTGACCAAAGCTGCCGGAAGCCACTACCTGCTGATCCAGGCTTTGGCCAAGGCCGGGCTGACCTTCAAGGACATCACCCCGGCCTACCTGATTCCCGCCGACGGCCGAGCCGCCTTCGAGAACCACAAGGTCGATGCCTGGGTGACCTGGGACCCGTACGTGGCCAGTGCCCAGCGCCAGCAGAACGCGCGTATCCTGGCCGATGGCAGCGAGCTGGCCAGCTACCAGCGCTACTACCTGGCCGGCAGCGACTATGCCAAGGCCCACCCCGAGGTGCTGCAGCAGGTGTACCTGGCTCTGCGCGAGGCAGGTGCCTGGACCAAGGCCAATCCGGCGGAGGCTGCGCGTATTCTCGGCCCGTTGTGGGGCAACCTGGACAGCGCCACGGTTCAGCAGGCCAACGCCCGGCGCAGTTATGACGTGCAGCCGGTAAAGCTGGACAACCTGGCTGAGCAGCAGCGCATCGCCGATGCGTTCTATCGCGAGGGGCTGCTGCCAAAGGCGGTGGACGCCAGCGCGGTGAGCCTGTATGAGCCGGCACAGAACTAGCCATTGTTCTTAGGTCAAGCGTCACCGAGCTGAAGGCTGCGCGTGGAATGATGCCAGCGGCAAGGCCTTCCAGTTCCAGCAAGTTGAAGAATGTCGGGGACGGTTGTTGCATCTGTCCTCCTGCCAGCCGGCGTCCCGGCAATCGTTGCCCAACATTTTTCTAACGGGTCTGCTTTCGGCTGGGCTCAACCCGAAGCCTGGTTTGTTCGTACTGGCATTCATTCCCCAGTTTGTCGATCCGGCTCGCCGGTCGGTCAGCGTGCAAATGGTGGTTTACGGGGTGTGGTTTGCTGTACTCACAGCTTTTGGTTTTGCCTTGATGGGCATTTTCGCCACCGTGTTATCTCGGTACCTGTACCAGCGGCCACGGCTGGTAAATGGCCTAAACGTGGGCGCAGGCCTCACCTTCGTCGCCTCCGGTGTTTCGATTGCGGCTTTGAGTCAGAGATAGTGGGTGGGGGAAAGCGGCGGGGCTTTGGATGAGCCCCGTCATCCCCAGGCAATGCGCTCCGATCAAGTGCTAACCAACAACCCACGTAGCAGCAACTTGAGCGCGTCAGTCGCACTCCTGAAGCGTGCAGATGCTTGATCCCCGTCGGCGATCCAGAAGCTGGCTTCAGACAAGCTGCCATAGATCAGCAATGCCAACGCCTCGGAGTCCATTTCAGCTACCACGCCTTGCGCGATGAGGCTGTCGATCAAGTGCTGCATGGATTTGACGCAATGACGCTGTGCTTCTGGTGACGCATCCCCCAGAACGGCTCTGGCGTCCCGCAGCACCAGGCGCTGGATTTCAGGTTCCAGTGCCATCTGCAGATACGCCTCGCAGCGCCCTTGAAAACCTTCCCACGCGTTTTCGGCGTTATCGGAGATTGCTTGCAGCCGCGCATCCATCTCCGAATCGATCTGCTCGACGACTGCCGCAAGCAACCCTTTCTTATCGCCAAAGTGGTGATAAAGCGCGCCACGGGTAAGGCCTGCCTGTGCAGTCAGGTCGTCCATCGATGTTTCGGCATAACCCTTTTCACTGAAAACCCTTCGGGCTGCGGCCAGTAAAGCCGCTCGGGTTTCTTCCATCTCGGCACGGGTGCGGCGAGCCATTTGCTCTCTCCTTACATACGAGCTGCATGATTATTTACATACGAGGCGTATGAATATACGATCTTATTCATACGCCGCGTATGTATTTTCCACCTCAACGCATTTGACGTGCAAGCTGGTTTCAAGGAGATCCACATGGCCACACCTTACCGAGAACTGTTCAACGCGCCTGGCAGCAGGGCGTTCTCCCTGGCTGGCCTGCTTGCCCGGATACCGCTGCCGATGACGGGTATTGGCATCATCACGATGCTGTCCCAACTGCGAGGCAGCTATGCGCTGGCTGGCATGGTCTCAGCAACATTCGTGCTTGCCTACGCGCTGCTCTCACCTCAGGTATCAAGGCTGGTAGACCTGAAAGGGCAGCGCAAGGTGTTGCCTTTCGCTACCGCAACAAGTGTTATCGGACTATTGGTGCTGGCCGCCAGCGCGAAGTGGCAGGCGCCAGGCTGGAGCCTGTTCATCGGCGCGTTGCTGGCCGGTTTCATGCCGAGCATCTCGGCCATGGTGCGGGCCCGTTGGACAGCGCTCTATCGAGGCCAACCACAGTTGTCGACGGCGTACTCGCTGGAGACGGTCTTTGACGAAGTCTCCTTCATCCTTGGGCCGCCGCTGGCAATCGGGCTCTCCATCATGGTTTTGCCCCAAGCTGCTCTGTTGATAGCGGCAGCGTTGCTGCTGCTCGGGATGGTCGCGTTACTGGTTCAGCGAACTACCGAGCCTGCGGTCGAGGCTCAGCCCTTTTCTTCAGCCCGCCCTCGCTCTGTCATCCGATTGTCGAGCGTACGGCTGTTGACGTTGCTGTTAATGGTCATGGGCGTCATCGTCGGCACCGTGGATATCGTCAGTGTGGCGTTTGCCGAGCAATTGAACCGCCCGGCAGCAGCCAGTGGTGTGTTGTCGGTTTATGCCGTGGGCTCCTGCGTGTCAGGGTTGTTGTTCGGAGCCCTTCGGCCGAAATTTCCTCTGCACCGTCAGCTGCTGGTGGCCGCGTTGGCGACGGGCGTGACAACGTTGCCCCTGGTGGCCGTGAACGGTATTCCTGGCCTTGCTGTTGCAATGCTGGCGGCTGGGCTGTTCTTCGCCCCTACCATGATCGTGGCGATGACGCTGCTGGAGCGCCAGGTGCCCGAACGGCAAGTGACAGAGGGTATGACCTGGCTGCTTGCCGGGCTGAATGTCGGGGTTGCGCTGGGGGCAGCCGGGGCCGGTCGTATAGTCGACGCCGCCGGTGTGCAGTGGGGATTTGCCTTGGCGCTGGCAGCAGGCATCGCCGTAGCCGTGGTGGCGTTTCGGGCATCGAGCCACAGCCATGCCGAAGCGGTTGCGCGCCTGATTGACGCGCACCTTGCGTCCTGACGGTCGTTTCAAGCTGCCGTAGCCACGACTGGCCTGGCCTCGCCAATCAGGATGTCTTCAAAAAACGCCCCGACGGGTTCGGTAGGGTGGCACAGCTGTATTTCCAGTACCCATACCACCTCGCTAGGGACGATCTCTACCTCGGCCAGTTTGTCCTGCCCATACAGCACATGGGGGAAATCGGCGATGCGGTGCCCGGCCAGGTTGCGCTCAAGCTGCCAGCCTTTGGCCTGGGCACTGCGCTCGGCGAAGTCATACAGTTCGCGCCCCGTCAGCCCACGCCCCCAGGCCTGACGGGTTTCGTCGAACACCTCATGCAATGCCTTGACGCAGGCGTGGTGCAGCGCGTGCTCGCCGAACACGAAGGTGTCGCCATAGTCACCTTCGTAGCCATCCCAGACCGGGCCGACGTCGACCACGACGATATCCGTAGTACGTAATACGCGTTGCAGATCAATACCTTGTCGCGGGGTACGCACGGTGTCATCGCCGAAGCGGATGTAGGTGGGGTGCCAGGTGTGCGACGCACCCATGGCCTGCAGGGTTTGCGCGGCCATTTCAAGCGCCTGGGCAGTGGTCATGCCGACCTGCAGTTGACTGGCTATCGCGGCCACGGACCGTACCGACTGCTCGCGGGCTGCAAGCATGCCGTCCAGCGAATAGCGTGGGCCGACCTTTTCCAGCTCTGGGTGCAGTGTGCTGGCCGATGAGGCCTGCGCTGCCGGTGTGCCACTGGCGACAAAGGCTTCAGCGACAAAACGATGGGGGTGTACGCCTGCGGCAATACAATGTTCGCGGGCCTGTCTGATCATTGTGGCATTGCCGCAGGCGTAGACCTGGGTATCGTCCCAGCGATGCGGGTGGGCCAGCGCCGCCTGCTGCACTCGCGCCTGGTCCGAGCGTACCGGGTACCAGCGAAAGTGTGGGTGCGCACGGCTGGCTTGTTCGAGAAAGTCATGGTCGTAGAAGTCCGCTTGCGATGAACCGCCCCAATACAACGTGACCTCGGCATCGCGGGCCAGGGCAGTGAGCAGCAAAGGCTTGATGCCGGCATAACCTGTGCCGGTGGCGAACAGCACCAACGGGCGTTGGTCCTCGTGTTGCCAGGTGCAGGCGCCCAGTGGGCCTTCGAGCGTTACTGAAGCGCCTGCCTGCAGGGTGGGCAGCACGCCTTCGGTGAACAGGCCACCGCTGACCTTGCGAATGTGAAACACCAGTTGCCCCTGTTCCTGTGCCGGCAGGTTGGCAATGGAGAAACAGCGGCTGTCGCCATTGCCCAGCTGGAACCGCACATACTGGCCGGCCCGAACATCCAGTGGCTGGGCAGGCTGCAGCACGAGCTCGACGATATCCGTGCTCAGCGCGCGCTGGCCAACCACCTGGGCGTGGACTTCCAGTGCCGGGGTATCCAGTGACCAGCCGGGTATCTCCAGGCGCATGTCGCTGCAGGCGTGGCTCTGGCACAGCAGCATCTCGTCGGCAGCCAGGGGATAGGAGGGGGCCGGTGTGTCCGCATCTCGCTGCTTGTCGTGATACTGCCCCGACACCACCTTGACCTTGCACGAGCCACAGGCGCCACGGCGGCAGGAGAAGGGTACCGGCAGGCCACTGGCAAGCATGGCATCGAGCAGCAATTCGTGGCTGGCTTCGAACGTTTTGCCCGAGGGCGACAATTCAATGACGTGGCGGCTTTGCATGAACACCTCGGCTCAAATGGAGCTTCGATTGTTGCTATAGTCCAGGACCAGCAGAACCTCCAGATTTGGATAATTCACATGGTCCAGCTTCGTAAATGGCAACCGCTGCTCAAGCTCGACGGGGCGCAAGCTTCGTACCGGCAGATTGTCGAGGGGCTGGTGGCCGCGATCAGTGAGGGTCGCCTGCGCCCTGGCACGCCCTTGCCGGGCACGCGGGAGATGGCGCAATTGCTGAACGTCAACCGCAAGACGGTGATCCTGGCCTATGAGGAAGCCGAAACCAAAGGCTGGCTGCAAAGCGTGCAGCGCCGGGGCACCTTTGTCAGCCAGCAGCTGGCGGCCAGCGCGCGGGCCGAACCGGATGCCACCCGGCGCTTTGCCCTGGCGCTGCCCGAGGAACCCGCTGTTGCCTACTTTGCGGCGAACGAGCAGGCCGCCGCGCAGCAGGGGCGACCAGGTGCGTTGTTTTTCGACAACGGTGCGTGTGACCACCGCCTGCTGCCGCAAGCTGTACTGCACCGCTATTACCGCAATGCCTTGCGCAGCAGTTTCACCAGCAACAGCGTGCGCCACGGCAGTGAATGCAGCAGCCGCTACCTGCGCAGCGCCCTGGCTGACATGCTGCGGCACAATCGCAGCCTGAACGTTGGCGCCGAGCATATCTGCCTGACCCAAGGGGTGCAGATGTCGTTGTCGCTGGTGGCCAGCGTGTTGCTCAAGCCGGGTGATGTTGTGCTGGTCGAGCGCCTGAGTTATCCGCCTGCGTGGGAGATTTTCCGTCAACTGGGTGCCCGGCTGGTCACCGTGGAACTGGACCATGAGGGCTGCCGGGTCGATCAGCTCGATGCCCTGTGCCGGCAGCACAAGGTACGGATGATGTACATCACGCCCCATCACCAGTTCCCCACCACGGTCAGCCTGCCGGCCGGGCGCCGGCAGCAGTTGCTGGAGCTGGCACGCCAGCACGACTTTTGCGTGGTCGAGGAAGACTACGACTACGAATACCACTTCTCCGGGCGGCCCTACCTGCCTTTGGCCAGCGACCGCCAGCAGCGGCATGTGATCTACATCGGCACGATGTCCAAGCCCTTGGGCAGCACGTTTCGCTGCAGTTACATCGTGGCGCCCGTGGAGGTGATTGCCGTGCTGGAGCGCCGGGCGACGCTGACCTTGGGGCAGGGTGATGCGGTGATGCAGCGCATGCTGGCGGACTTGATCAATGAGGGCGAGCTGAAGAAGCACTTGCGCCGGGTCAACCGCGAGTACCGCCGACGCCGGGAGACCCTGTTGGCGTGCTTGCACGAAGCGTTTGGCGAGCACATTTGCGTACAGGAGCCGGAAGGGGGCCTGGCGCTGTGGGTGCGCTTTGTCGACGAAATCAATGTGGATGAATTGGTCGAGAAAGCGCTGGAGCTGGACCTTGTGGTGCGCAGTGGGCGGCAGTTTTCCCCGTTTGGCCATGCCGAGAACGCCCTGCGCCTGGGGTTTGCTTCGCTGGATGTGGATGAGATCCGGCTGGCCACGCAACGTTTGGCGCAGGCCGCTCAGCGGCCCCCTTGTTGAGCCGCTATCGACGCCGCCACACCTCGCCTTGCTCGTTGACCACCCAAGGCCTGTCCGCCGCATCGATCAGCACCCCGCCAACCCAACGCGGTGCGGGGTGGCAATCGAGCCAGTGCACCTTCCCGGCAAGCACCTGTTCGGCAAGCGGGGTCAGCTGCAACTGCCGCTGTGCCCAGGCTTCTCCGGGGCCTTCCAGCAGTAATGGCTGCGGCCCATGGATCAGGGGCTGCAGCAGGACATGGAACATCATGTCGCCCAAGTAAGGCAGGGGATCATCCTGCATCATCAACTGGCCAAATACGCGCCCGGCCGCCATCTCGCCGCGTGACGCCAGCGCACGCAGCAACAGGCGTTCGGTAAGGCTCAAACCGTCGATCGCCCCCGGCAGCTCTTGCAGCTGGCGCGCCAGTGCCCGACCCAGCAGTGGCAAGGCCGGATGCTGGCGGCCAGCCAGGCGTGCCCAGGCCTGTGGGTCTGGTGCGGTGTAGGCCGCCCATGCCTGGCGCGCCAGGGCCAGTGCATCCTCGCCCAGTGCGCGACGTTGTGGCCACAGCCAGGCCAGCAGGTCGGGGGCCAGTTGGCCGATGCCGATGAAGCGCTCGATACCGGGCACCTGGTCAATTTCGATCAGCTCCAGCCGACGGGGCAGGCCGGGCAGGCTGGCGAGCACGCGAATCAGGAACAGTTGGTCGTAGGCGTCGGCCTCGCACCACAGCACGATCTGGCTGTCGTGGCTCAGCCCGGCCAATGCATTGCGCTGTACCGCCTGGCGCTGCTCAAGGTCTTGTGGGGTCAGCTTGAACGCCTGCTGCACGTAGGCACCCCGCACCTGCCAGTACTGTGCCTCGGGCAATGCCGGTACCGGCCCCATGACCATCGGGTCTTCGAACATCTGGAAGGCGCCGGTAAACCCGGCGGTGCGCAAGCTGTGGGCGATGTCGTTGCCACAGCGCCAATGCTGTACGGCAGCCTCGTCATCCGCAGAAAAACCGGGATGGCGCGCGGCGAACGCCACGGCATCGGCATGGGCCTTGAGCCTGGGCCAGCTGGCGAATCCGGCCTCGCGGGCGACCAGCCATTGGGTATCGGCAAGCCGGTAGTCGGGGCCGGGCAGGCCAAGCGTGCGCAATTGCTCGCGGGTGTCGTCGGCTTCGTGGTTTTTCAGTGCAGTCAGCAAGCGCTTGGCGCGTTTGCGCAAGGCAGGCAGGTCGAGCAGGCCGTGGTGGCGAGATGCATTGATGGCGGGCATGCCAACTCCTTTGGGGCTCGGTCCGCCGACAAGCCGGGAGCTGGTACGAAAATGTAGGGGTACATGGCTCGGGCAACCCCTTCGCGCGGACCGCAGGCGCAGCCGGCGCCCAGGCCCTGACTTTAACGGTGTAGCGTACCGGGTTGCAAACGATAGTTTACCCATGCCGTGTGGCACGCCTTATAGTGGCGGGCTTTTCCAGGTTCAAGTCAAAGGAATGGCCACTATGCGTGTACGAACCCTGCTTGCGGCAATCGCTGCCAGCGTTGCCCTGTCTTCGGCGTTAGCCGCACCAGGCCAGCCAGTGCCTACGGCTGATGAACGCATTTCTGTGCAGGTTGAGGGCGCTGGGCCAGACGTTATCCTGATCCCTGGGTTGGCCTCATCGCGTGAGGTATGGGCAGGGCTCGCCAGTGCGCTGCGCCAGCAGCACCGCCTGCATCTGGTGCAGGTTGCAGGTTTTGCCGGCGCGCCTGCCGTGCCCGCTGCGCAGGGGCGCGTGGCAGCTCCCGTGGCCGAGGCAGTCGCAGACTATATCCGCCGCCAGCACCTGAAGGCACCGGCCATCATTGGTCATTCGCTGGGCGGCGAGGTTGCGCTGATGCTCGGCGCGCGTCACCCCGAGCAGGTGGGGCGGCTGATGGTGGTCGACGCGCTGCCGTTCTACACGCTATTGATCGATCCGGCGGCAACCGCTGAAACGGCAGCACCACAGGCTGGCGCCTTGCGCGAGGCGATGTTGGCGGCACCGGCAGCGCAGGCCGAAACGATGCAGCGGGCAGCCATCGACCGGTTGGCCAAGACCGCAGCGGCCAGGCCGGCACTGGTCGATGCAGCGCTGCGCTCGGACCGCAAGACGGTAGCCGATGCCACCCATGAACTGATGACCACCGACTTGCGCCCGGAACTCGGCCGTATCCAGGCACCGGTAGAGGTCGTGTATGCCTATGACCCGCTGTATGGCATACCTGCGGCCCGTGTCGATGCAACCTTCGCTGATGCCTATGCCGGCACGCGGGGCATCAGTTTCAAGCGGATCGACGGCAGCTTCCACTTCGTCATGCTGGATCAACCCCAGGCGTTCGCTGAGGCTGTGGTCGACTTCCTCGGGCGTTGAGGCTGGCCTGTTCGCAATCTGTTCGGTTACCGCCCATAACCGCCTCCAGGCACCTCAAGCCTGCGCCGGCACCTCCGATAGCAGCACACCCACCGTCGAATCATCGACCAGAAGTGGTGCCAACCAGGAGTACTGCCCGCATGCTTGCCAACCTGAAGATACGTACCGGAATGTTCTGGGTATTGTCGCTGTTCAGCCTGACCTTGCTGTTTTCTACCGTGAGCGCCTGGTGGGCAGCGGTGGGCAGTGACCAGCAGATCACCGAACTGGACCAGACCGCACACCAGTCGGACCGGTTGAACAATGCGTTGCTCATGGCGATTCGTTCCAGTGCCAATGTGTCCTCGGGTTTCATCGAGCAGCTGGGTGGCCATGACGAGAGCGCAGGCAAGCGCATGGCGCTGTCGGTCGAGCTGAACGACAAGAGCCAGAAGCTGGTCGACGAATTTGTCGAAAACGCGCGCGAGGCCGCCCTTCGCACACTGGCCATCGAGCTGCAGGTTACCTTTGCCGAGTACGCCAAGGCAGTGGCCGGGCAGCGGGAAGCGACCCGCCAGCGCTCGCTGGAGCAGTACTTCAAGGTCAACAGCGACGCCGGCAATGCCATGGGCCGGTTGCAAGCGTTGCGCCAGCAACTGGTTGGCGCACTGAGTGAACGTGGTCAGCAGATCATGCTTGAGTCCGACCGGCGCCTGGCCCGTGCGCAATGGCTGAGCCTGGGCCTGCTGGGTGTGACCTTGCTGTTGGCGGTGCTGTGCTGGGCCTTCATTGCCCAGCGGGTACTGCACCCGTTGCGTGAAGCCGGTCGGCATTTCCAGCGCATTGCCGGTGGCGACCTTAGCGTGCCGGTGCAAGGGCAGGGCACTAACGAGATCGGCCAGCTGTTCCATGAGCTGCAACGCATGCAGCAGAGCCAGCGCGATACCCTTGGGCAAATCGACCACTGCGCCCGGCAGCTGGACGCTGCTGCCACGGCATTGAACGCGGTCACCGAGGAAAGCGCCAACAACCTGCGCCAGCAGGGGCAAGAGCTGGAGCAGGCCGCTACTGCCGTGACCGAAATGACCACCGCTGTGGAGGAGGTTGCACGCAATGCCATCACCACTTCGCAGACCACCAGTGAGTCCAACCAGCTGGCCGCACAAAGCCGTCGTCAGGTCAGTGACAACATCGACGGCACCGAGGCCATGACCCGCGAGATCCAGACCAGCAGTGCGCACCTGGAGCAACTGGTCGGGCAGGTACGGGATATCGGCAAGGTGCTGGAGGTGATCCGCTCGGTGTCCGAGCAAACCAACCTGCTGGCGCTCAATGCGGCCATCGAGGCTGCCCGCGCAGGTGAGGCCGGCCGTGGCTTCGCGGTGGTGGCGGATGAAGTGCGCACATTGGCCTACCGCACACAACAGTCGACCCAGGAGATCGAGCAGATGATCGGCCGCGTGCAGGCCGGTACCGAGGCCGCGGTGGCTTCGATGCAGGCCAGTACCAACCGTGCCCAGTCGACGCTGGATGTGACCCTGGCCTCAGGGCAGGTGCTGGAGGGCATCTACAGTGCGATCGGTGAAATCAACGAGCGCAACCTGGTCATTGCCAGTGCGGCCGAAGAGCAGGCCCAAGTGGCGCGGGAAGTGGACCGTAACTTGCTGAACATTCGCGAGCTGTCGAACCATTCGGCGGCGGGCGCACAGCAAACCAGCGAAGCGAGCAAGGCGCTGTCGGGGTTGGTCGGGCAGATGACAGCGCTGGCGGGTAGGTTCAGGTTGTAAAGTCAGGCATCAGGCCACGCCCGCAAGTAACATTAAAACAAGGTTAAACTTGTTTAACATTGCCGTTGCGGGTTGACTTCGATACTACGCTTGAATAAAGTTCGATCGCCCCGAGAACGGGGCCTTTTCCTATTCACTGAAGAATTCAATGGACACAGTATCTAGTCGCTGCCTGACCGCCGCCGTACGGCCCGGTCAGGCACTTGAACCGGAACACCGGTCCCGACACCCCGGTCGGGCAAGCCGCGCCAGAGCCTGATGCTCCGCCGTGACTTGCCGCCGCCGGTGTTCGCCGGTTGGAGGCAAGCTCATGAACCTCACGTCATTCGTTTCATATCGCCTGCACGCCTGTCCTCTGGCGCTGCGGGCCTGCGCCTGGCCGCCCCGCCAGTACTGCAACCCTGACGACAGCCAGGAGCCCCCAGGTAGGTGGGGGCTCCTGGCGCGCCATCACGCCCGTCATCAGCCCAGAACTTTTCCCTGAATAAAAGATATTGAACGGTATCTTTCCTGCCGAACTTTTTACATAAAAAGTTCGCGGGGACACTATTGTCCGGCACTTATAAAAAAGGAATACACCATGGACTGCGCGAGTAGAAAGTTCGCTGCCGAAACAACTTCCGACCCTCGGCAGCGGACAGACAACTGTCGGAAAACCCCAGCATTTTTCTGCGACCCGACATGCCTTCGTTCACCGCCTGGGTGAAACGTCTGTGTGTCGTGCCGCCGCAGCGGCAGGAGCACAGCAACATGACTGTCAAACACCGCAACACCCCATCGGCCAACGCCGAACGCCAAACCCGCCTGTCTACCCGCGCCGCCCGTGAAGCGCGTAATGGCCTGGCCGTCACCCTCGCCAACCTGGATGCGACTGAACAGGGCCTGACCGAGCACGAAGCCGCCAAGCGTCTGGAACGTGATGGTGCCAACCAGGTTGCCCATGACCAGCAACCCCACGCGCTGGTGCAATTGTTCAAGGCCCTGCACAATCCGTTCATCTATGTACTGCTGACCCTGGCCGGGATCAGCTTTGTCACTGACTACTGGCTGCCGGTTCGTGCAGGCGAAACGGACGATGCTGACCTGACCAAAGTCGTCATCATCATGACCATGGTCAGCCTCAGCAGCCTGCTGCGCTTCTGGCAGGAATACCGCTCCAACAAGGCGGCTGACGCGCTCAAGGCAATGGTGCGCACCACCGCCACCGTGCTGCGTCGTGAGCAGGTCGGGCAGGCCCCGCGCCTGCGCGAAGTGCCCATGGACGACCTGGTGGCCGGCGATATCGTGCAGCTTTCTGCCGGCGACATGATCCCCGCTGACATCCGCCTGCTTGAGTCCCGCGACCTGTTCATCAGCCAGGCGGTGCTCACTGGCGAGGCGCTGCCGGTCGAGAAGTACGACACGCTGGGCCATGTTGCGCAAAAGTCCGCCACCGAGCAGGGCGACAGCCAGGGCAACCTGCTAGAGCTGACGAACATCTGCTTCATGGGCACCAACGTGGTCAGCGGCCGTGCCCGCGCAGTGGTGGTCGCCACCGGCCGCCGCACCTATTTCGGCTCGCTGGCCAAGGCCATTGCCGGCTCGCGCAGCCAGACCGCCTTCGACCGTGGGGTGAACAGCGTCAGCAGCCTGCTGATTCGCTTCATGCTGGTGATGGTGCCGGTGGTGTTCATGATCAACGGCGTGGTCAAGGGTGACTGGGGGGATGCCTTCCTCTTCGCGCTTGCCGTGGCGGTGGGCCTCACCCCGGAAATGCTACCGATGATCGTCAGCGCCAACCTGGCCAAGGGTGCTGTGGCCATGGCCCGGCGCAAGGTGGTGGTCAAGCGTCTGAACGCTATCCAGAACCTGGGCTCAATGGATGTATTGTGCACTGACAAGACTGGCACGCTTACCCAGGACCGGATCATCCTGGAACACCACGTGCGCTTCGACGGCCAGCGCGACAAGCACATTCTTGAACTGGCGTGGCTCAACAGCCATCACCAAAGCGGTATCCGCAACCTCATGGACCAGGCCGTGCTGCATTTCGCTGGCCAGGACCGTGAGTTCCAGGCGCCCTATGCCTACGCCAAGGTCGACGAACTACCGTTCGATTTCATCCGCCGTCGCCTGTCAGTGGTGGTGAAGAACGCCTTGGGCGATCACCTGTTGGTCAGCAAGGGCGCGGTCGAAGAAATGCTTGCCATCGCCACCCATGTGCAGGAAGGCGGCAGCGTTGTAGCGCTCGATCCGCGCCGCCGCGAGCGCCTGCTGGCCAGCGCCGATGCCTTCAATCAGGACGGCTTCCGGGTGTTGGTGGTCGCCACCCGTGATATCCCGGCGGGCGAAAGCAAGGCGCAATATCACACCGACGACGAGCGCGACCTGGTGATACAGGGTTTCCTGACCTTCCTCGACCCACCCAAGGAAACTGCCGGCCCGGCCATCGCCGCGCTTCGCGACAGGGGCGTGCGGGTGAAGGTGCTGACGGGCGACAACCCGGTGGTCACTTGCAAAGTCTGCCGTGAAGTCGGCCTGGCGCCAGGCCTGCCGTTGCTCGGCGAGGACATCGAGCGGATGGATGACACCACCTTGAAGCGTGAGGTGGAGGCGCGCACCGTTTTTGCCAAGTTAACCCCGCTGCAGAAATCTCGCGTGCTCAAGGTCCTGCAGGGCAATGGTCACACGGTGGGCTTCCTTGGCGATGGCATTAACGATGCTGCAGCCCTGCGTGATGCCGACGTTGGTATCTCGGTGGACAGCGGCACCGACATCGCCAAGGAGTCGGCCGATATCATCCTGCTGGAAAAAAGCCTGATGGTGCTTGAGGAGGGCGTGCTCAAAGGCCGCGAAACCTTTGGCAACATCATGAAGTACCTGTGCATGACGGCCAGTTCCAACTTCGGCAACGTGTTCTCGGTGTTGGTGGCCAGTGCGTTCATTCCGTTCCTGCCGATGCTGGCGATTCACCTGTTGCTGCAGAACCTGATGTACGACTTTTCCCAGCTGTCGCTGCCCTGGGACCGCATGGACAAGGAGTTCCTCAGCGAGCCGCGCAAATGGGATGCCCGCAACATCGGCCGCTTCATGCTGTGGATCGGCCCGACCTCGTCGATCTTCGATATCACCACCTTTGCCCTGATGTGGTACGTGTTCGCCGCCAACAGTGTCGAGATGCAGGCGCTGTTTCAGTCGGGCTGGTTCATTGAGGGCTTGCTGTCACAAACCCTGGTGGTGCACATGCTGCGCACGCGCAAGGTACCGTTCTTCCAAAGCACTGCTGCGCTGCCGGTGGTGCTGGCGACCGGCCTGGTGATGGCATTGGGGGTCTACATTCCGTTCTCGCCCGTAGGCGCGATGGTCGGCCTGGTGCCGCTGCCGTGGGCGTATTTCCCTTGGCTGGTCGCCACCTTGCTGGGCTACTGCGTGGTCGCCCAAGCCATGAAGGCGCTGTATATCCGCCGTTTTGGGCAGTGGTTCTGAGCCACTCGTGGAGCGCAAGGCATACGTGCAAGTGTTACGCGATTGATGGAGCGGGCTTGCCCGCGAGGGGCTGCACAGCAGCCCCGGCACTACAACTCAGCCTGGCTGCGTCGCCAGGCTGTTGCTGACGTTGCGGCCCAGCACCAACACCGTGACAAAGCCGCAGCCTACCAGCGCCGTGGCCAGGCTCAGCAGCACCGCTGTGCCCATGTGGTCGACCACCTGGCCGCCGAAGAACGAGCCCACGGCAATGATCACCTGGAACATGGCCACGAACAGCGGCATGCCACGCTCGACATCCTTGGGGGCTACGACAAACATCCAGATGTTGGCGCAGGCCGGGAACGCACCGAAGGCGAAGCCCCACAGTGCGATCAGCATCGCGGCGCCGGTCATGCCGGTGGCGAAGTGCGGGAACAGGGCAGTGCTGACGGCGATCATCAACGCGACCAGCATCAGGGTATGGCGCACGCTGCGGTTGGCTGCAAAGCCGGCGAAGATGTTACCCATGAAGCCGGCCACACCATACAGCAGCAACAAGGAGCCGATCGTAGGCCCGTCGAAGCCGGCATTCTGTTTGAAGAACGGTGCAACGTAGGTGTATGCGGCAAAGTGCGCCAGGCCAATCAGCAACACGGCGATCAAGCCGACCCGCGCTTGCGGGTTGATGAACAGCGCCGGCAGGTCACTGATGCGAATGGCCTTTTCCGGCATCAGCCGTGGCAGCAGGAACACTTGCGCCAGCAGCACGGGCACGCCCACCAGCGCGGTCACCAGGAAGGTCATGCGCCAGCCCATCAGGCCACTCAGCCAGGTGCCCACGGGCACACCCACGACGGTTGCCAGGGTTACGCCAGCCATGATGATGGAGTTGGCCTTGGCCACGCCCATGCCATCAGGTGCCAGTCGGCCGCTGAGGGCGATGGCGGTCGCCCAGAAACCACCAATGCTGACGCCCAGCAGCACGCGGCCGACCAACAACAGGTTGAAGTCGCCGGCATAGGCCACGATCGCGTTGGCGATGATCATGATCAGCGTCAGGCCGATCAGCAGGTAGCGCCGGTCCAGCGCACCCACGCCGACGGAAATCAGGGGCGCGGCCAATGCGGCCATGATGCCGGGCAGGGTCACCATCAGGCCGGCAAGGCCGGCACTGATGCCCAGGTCGCTGGCCACATCGTTGAGCACCCCCACCGGGAGGAACTCACTGGTGACCAGGGCGAAGGCACCCACGGCGACCGAGAGGATTGCCAGCCATTGCTGCAGGACACTCTGTTGACTATGTTCGGGAAGGCCGCGAGGGGCCTGGCGGTTGCTTGGCATGGGGTTCGGTTCCATGAGGGATATCGCCTGTAGCAGGCGCAGGAGCGGGGGGATTTGCAGGGGATTATAGGGACGGCCTTGTCAGGCCGACAGGCAGGCCGCTTGATAGTAAACATCAGCGCAATCGATGAAACACCTGGCGTAGAGCGCTTGTTATCGCTGTGTCGCCGTGCGTGGCTGTTTCGGGACGACGCCCCCCAGCACCATCTGGATAACCGTGCGGGTGGCGCGATCAAAGTCCGATTTGTCCGGTTGGGCCACGCCTCTGACCTGCGACATTTGCCAGGCCAGGTTGGTATACGTGCGCGTTGCCGACCAGATGAAGATCATCAGGTGTTCAGGGTCACAGGGGGCCAGGCGGCCATGATCGATCCAGTCGCGCAGGCAGGCAACGTTGCGCCGGGCTTCTTCGTGTAGCAGGTTTTTGCACGCCTCAGGCAGGCGCCTGCCCCCAGAGAGCAGTTCCTGGCTGAACACTGCAGCGCTGAACGGGTGCTCCCGAATGATGCGGATGCGGGCTTTGATATAGGCCCGCAACCCCGCTATCGGGTCGTCGTTCTTTCGCAGTGCTGCCGAGGCCTTCACCAACGGCTCGACAAAACTCATCAGCACCTGGACGTACAGGTTCTCTTTTGTCTGGAAGTAGTAGTAGAGGTTGGCCTTGGGTACCCCGGCACGCTCGGCGATATCGTGCGAATGGGTGGCGGTGAAGCCGGTCAAGGCAAACGACTCGCTGGCTGCCTTCAGAATCAGCTTCTGATTCTTGCGTCGTATACCGGGATTACCCAACGCATGATCGATTGTGCCGTACGGGGGGCTAGCGTCTTCGTCGGCAGTGTCTGGCGTGTCGGGCTGAGCGTACATCACGGCATCGTTCGGGCTTTATGGATTCGCTGTATATAAAAGTATATAGCGAATTTGCATGCGATGTCCGCTCAGCTTCGTTCAGAGGCTTAGGGTGCCACCAGCACATCACACTGCGATTCGTTCAGTACATGCTTGGTGACGCTACCCACCAACAGTTCCTCCAGCGCGCTAGTACCCTGCTTGCCGACCACGATCAGGTCGCATTCCAGCTCCTGTTCCTGTTCGGCAATGCGCCAGCCGGGGTCGCCATGCACCACGATCTGCCGTGCATCGGGCATGCCGGTTGCCTTGCTCAGGGCGGCGAGCTGTGTCACTGCATCTTTGCGGATCACATTGCGGTAGTGGGTGAGGGTGTCGTGGTCGATATGGGCGAAGCGCACGCTGCTTTCGAACGGAGCTTCGTACACATGTAACAGGATGATCTGGGCCTGTGGGGCAATACGCCTGGCCAACGCGATGGCGCGCAGCGATACGGGGGAAAAGTCGACGGGAACCAGCACGGTGCGGTAGGCATCACGAGGGGCAGGCTTGACCACCAGCAAAGGGCAGGGCATGCGGCTGAGCATTTTCTGCACGGTCGAGCCCAGCAGCAGGCGCCGGGCCACGCTTTGGCCCCTGGCGCCGCACACCAGCAGGCTGCTGTGCTTGTCCTGTACCACCCGGGTGATTTCCGTGGTCACCGAGCCGCTGGCAACCTGCACACCTGCAGAGATGTCGTAGCGCTGGAACAGCATGGCGGCCAGCGCGTGGATTTTTTCCCCGGCGCTATCCAGTACGCGCTTCAACAGGTCGTCGTCAGGCACTACCAACTGCTTCAGGCGCTCGAAGGGTGCAGGGTTGGCAACGTAGAGCAGGTCAAGCGAGGCCTGTTGCGCCTTGCTCAGGTAGGCGGCGCGCTCCGCAGCGTTGCGGGCATAGGGGGACAGGTCGGTGGCAACCAGTATGTGTTTCAGCGGGTTCATGTGGGGCTCCTTGTCCAAGGTTGCGCACAAGGGTCAAGGGTGAACCTTGAGCCCTGTGCGCCTGGCGGTGCTTGAGTCATTCCGTGCTTGCAACCATCGTCGCGCGAACCCGGCGCGAGGGCTTGATGTGTGTCAATGGAATGGAGAAGCCGCAGCGGATCATGCGGGCAACAGCACGCGCAGCACCCCTGTGACGACAATGGCAAACACCACCACCGGCAAGAGGGAAAAGCGCGTAGCTGCATACACCGTAAGCCCTAGCGCAATCAGGTCGGCCGGGTGCCCGGAAACGAACTTGGGTGCGATCACGGCAATCAGCACGCAGCCGGGTGCAGCGTTCAGCACTTGGGTCAGTTGTGGCCCCAGGGTGCGGTTACGCAGCAGCAGAAAACCCAGCGCACGGGTCAGGTAGGTAACCACGGCCATGGCCACAAGGGTGACCAGCGTAGCAACGTCAATCATGGCTTGGCCCACAGGTAAGCGGTCACCAGGCCGGCCACGGTACCCGCGAGCACGTACCAGCCACCGGGAATCAGCAGGTAGAACAGCGCTGCGGTGAACAGGCTGAACAGCCATGGCAGGGCGGCATGCACACCTTTCCACATGCCTTTGAGCAGCACCAGGAAGACCGCAGCGAAGGCCATGTCGAAGCCGTAGCTGCGCAGGTCGCCGAGCAACGGCCCGATTTGCGCGCCAAGGCTGGTGAAAGCCACCCAGGTGACCCACAGGCACAACGCTATGCCCATGAAGTATCGCAGGCTGAAGTCGCCGCGCTGACGTGCATCGGCCAAGCCCATGGCCCAGCTCTCGTCACACATGAAAAACAGCGCCGCCAATGCCTTGGGCAGGGGCAGATGGCGCAAATACGGTGCCAGGGTCGCGCCCATCAGCAGGTGGCGGCTGTTGACCAGCAAGGTCATGGCAACAATCACCAGGATTGCCGGCGGTGATGTCCACAGCTCGATAGCGGCGAACTCCGAGCCACCACCGAAGTTGAGCCCGGTCATCAGTGCCACTTCGCCGGCTGCCAGCTGGTGCTGCGAAGCTTGCGCGCCGAGTACCAGGGCAAAGGGGATGAACCCAAGCAGCACCGGCACGGCGGCGATGGCGCCACGGCGCAGCTCTGCTTGTGGTGTGGTGGCGGGGGGATTGTTCAGTACAGGTTCAAGGGTATTCATGGTCACCTCCAGTGGAGGAAAAGTATTCCAATGAATCGCTGAAATTGGCTTGCGTAGTTGCGTTGATGCGCAGAGCATTTGGCATCTGCTACCGAAAATATCGAAGAAGAGGTTAGTCAATGCCAATCAAGCTTGATGCCATCGACCGGCGCATCCTGCGAGCACTGCAGCGCGACGGCAGGTTGCAGAACCAGGAACTGGCCAAACAGGTGGGGTTGTCTCCCTCGCCGTGCCTGCGACGCGTACGCCTGCTGGAGGAGGCCGGGGTGATCGAGCGCTACGTAGCCTTGCTGGACCCGGCCAAGGTCGCGCTGGGCCTGACCCTGTTCGTGCGGGTATGGCTGAAACGTCAGGACCAGGACACCACTGACGCGTTTGTCGAAGCCGTGCGCCAGTTGCCCGAAGTGGTGGAATGCCATGTGATGGCGGGCGATTGCGACCTGCTGTTGCGGGTGGTGGCGGCAGACCTGGAAGCGTATCGGCGTTTTCAGATCAAGCACCTGACCAGCCTGAGCGTGGTGCAGAACGTGAAGACTGAAGTGCCAATGGAGAAGATCAAGCTGACCACCGAGCTGCCGGTGTAGCTGCAAGGGCTGTGGGCATCAAAGCCCTGCGCTGGCGCGCACCATCGCATAAGCCTGGCGCACCAGCGGGTTGACGGTGTTGGCCCGCACCCACAGGTGGTAGGTCACGTCGGGTAGCGCTGGCAGGCCATCGCTTTGGCCGAGTACGCGCATGTCCGGCCCGACCATTTCCTGGCTGCGTGCAGTAATGCCCAGGCCGGCGCGCACTGCCGCCTTGACGCCGATCAGGTTCGACGCCAGGTACGCCTGGCGCCAGGCGATACCGGCCTGTTCCAGCGACTCCAGGGCCAGTTTGCGGTAAAGGCTGGGTTCGTCCACCAGCACCAGCGGCAAAGGCTCGCCGGGCAGGTGCTGATACTGCGCCGCGCATATCCACCACACCGGCGAGGTGCGTAGTGCAAAGCCTTCCAGGCCGGGGGCCGTGCGCGTGGAAATAACCATGTCGACCTTGCCGCGCTGCAGGTCTTCCATCAGGAACGGGCTGCGGCCGACGTCGATTTCCAGGCGCAGGTTGGGCGCCGAGCGGGCAATGTGGCTGAGCAGCGGTGGCAGGATGGTGTCGGCGATGTCGTGCGGCGAACCGATCCGCAGCACACCGCTGGGGCCATCCAGGCGCAGGCCTGCCAGCGCTTCGTCGTTCAGCGCAAGCATTTGTCGGGCATGGCGCAGCAGCTGGCGGCCAGCGTCAGTCAGGGACTTTTGGCGGCCCTGCTTGCGTAACAGTGGTACGCCCACCTGCTGCTCCAGGCGTTGCATATGCTGGGTGACTGATGCCTGGGTACGCCCCAGATGGCGGCCTGCTTCGGCAAAGCTGGCGTGGTCGGCGATGGTGACGAAGGTGCGAAGCAGGTCGAGGTCGAGGGCGCTCATGGCGTGCTCAGGCAAGTGAGTGGGAGGGGCGCGCAGTGCTATTTCGCCGTTTTTACATTACTGATGCGTGATGAAAGATAATGAATTGTTATCTATTGGTCGATGCCGGAACAAGAGGGAATTAACAGAGCCCTCATTTTACGGAGCTTATGCCTGTTTTCAGCATTTGCTGAATGTTCTGAGTTATAACGATAGGCAATATTTGAATTTCCCCTCATCCCTGCAACTTTCTAGGATGCGCCCTCATTGGCCGGGCGTTCCGGCTGCCGGGATGAGGAACCCCCACCATGTCGCTGACCACCGTTGCCCGTCGCGGGCTGTTCGCATCGTTGCTCACCACTGCCACGCTGGCCGCCAGCGGGCTGGCCCAGGCCGATGCCACCCTGGACAAAATCCAGCAACGTCACAAACTGGCTGTGGGTGTGGTGCTGTCCGGCGGCCCGTTCGGTGCCATCGACCCGGCCACCCGTGAACCGATCGGTTTCAGTGTCGACCTCGCGCGTGACCTGGCGCGCCAGCTGGGCGTGGCGGTCGACCTGGTAGCGGTGCAGCCGGCCAACCGCGTGCAGTTTTTGCAGCAGGGCAAGGTTGACCTGCTGATTGCCAACATGGAGTGGACCCCCGAGCGCGACAAGTTGCTGGGCCACGTACCCACGCCGTTCTACCGCGTGGGCGGCAGCGCAGCGCTGGCCAAGGACAGCCCGATCAAGACCTGGGCCGAGCTCAAGGGCCAGCCGGTGTGCACTTCGCAGGGTAGCAGCTACACCCAGGCGCTGATTGAGTTGGGTGCCGACCTCAAGGCCTTCAAAACCTCCGCCGAGTCGCTGCTGGCGCTGCGCGGCAACAACTGCGTGGCTGCCGTGCACGATGCCACCCTGATCAACCCGCTGCTGGCCAAGGGCGGTGAGTGGAGCGCTTACCGCGCCCTGGCCCCCGAGCTCAACCCGGCCCCGTCGGTAATCTGGACGCGCTTGGGCGAGACTGATACCCAGCAACGGCTGGACCCATTCGTCAAGCAATGGCACCGCAGCGGCTGGCTGATCGAGCGTGAACACGCCAACCACATCACCCCGGCCTCGCCTGCGCTGGTAGAGCTGCGTGCCAAGCTGCAGGGCGAAGGCGCCTGATGAGCGAGGTTTTGCACGGGCTGGTCGGGCAGCTCGCCCAGGTTGGCCTGAACTACAGCTTCCTGCTCGACGCCTACGCCAGCGGCAAACTGCTCGAGGGCGCGCTGACCACTGTTTGGCTGTGTCTGTTCAGCGTGGTCGGCAGCCTGCTGGTCGGTGTGCTGCTGGCAGCGGCGCTTACCTCGGGGCGCCGCGGGTTGGCCTGGCCGGCGCGGGCCTTCATTGAAGTCACGCGCAACACACCCACGCTGGTGCAGTTGTATTGCGCGTTCCTGGTGCTGAACATGCTGATCAACCAGAGCCTGGGCAATGCCAACCCGATGACGCCGTTCGCCTGGGTGGTGCTGGTGATTTCCCTGCACAAGGGCGCTTTCCATGCCGAGGCCCTGCGCGCCGGTATCGAGGCGGTGCCGGCGGTGACCCTGGAAGCCGCCAGCTCGCTGGCGTTCAGCCGCCGCCAGCAACTGCTGCAGGTGCAACTGCCACTGGCCGTGCGCTTTGCCTTGCCGGCGCTGGTCAACAACCTGATCGACCTGGTGAAGATGACCGCTGTGGCATCGGCGATTGCCGTCAACGATATCACCTACGCCGCGATCATGATCTGGACCCAGGGCGACAACGTCATCGAGCTGATGATCCTGATCCTGGCCTTTTACGGCCTGCTCAGCTTCGCCGTCAATTGTGCCGGTCGCGCCCTGGAAGCGCGCCTGAGGATGCCCGGCTATGGCCATTGAAAACCTCGCCACGCTGTGGCATTGGTCACCGACCCTGGGGGCGGGCCTGCTGCAAAACATCCAGATCAGTGTTGGCGCCATCGGCCTGGGCACGTTACTGGGCTTGCTGGTGGGCATTGTGCTGCTGTCGCCCTTGGCGCCGATGCGCGGTATCGCACGGCTGTGGGTGCAGGTGTTTCGCAATGCGCCTTGGCTGGTGCTGATCTACTTCACCTCGTATGTGTTCCCGTTCGATATCCAGGTTGCCGGCACCTGGCTCACTTTCCCCGATTGGCTGAAGGTCACGATCGGCCTGGCCCTGCCGGCCAGTGCCAACGTGGCTGAAATCTTCCGTGGTGCGGTGGCCTCGATCCCGGCCACTCAATGGGAGGCGGCGCGCTCGCTGGCCTTCAGCCGGGCGCAGATCTTCCGCTCGATCATTCTGCCGCAGTGCCTGCGGCGCATGCTGCCGCCCTGGATGAACCTGTACGCCGTGGTCACCATGGGCACCGCCCTGGCTTCGCTGGTGGGCGTACACGACGTGATCGACAGCGCGCAGATCGCCGCCAACACCGTCAACCGCAGCGGCTTCACCGTGCTGGTGTACTTCAGCGTGCTGGCGCTGTTCTTCGCCTACTGCTACCCGATTGCCCGCCTGACCCAACGCCTGGAGCGCCGCTATGCCTTCTGAACCCTTGATCCAGCTGCGTGACGTGCACCTGGCCTTTGCCGACAACCCGGTGTTGCGCGGCATCGACCTTGACGTGCAGGCCGGGCAGGCAGTGTCGATCATCGGCCCGTCCGGCTCTGGCAAGTCGACCATCCTGCGCTGCATGACCGGCCTGCTGCGGCCGCAACGCGGCAGTATTCGCATTGGGGATACCCAGGTCGAACGGTTGCGCAGTGAGGCCGAGTTGATTGCCTTGCGCAAGCAGGTGGGCTTCGTCTTCCAACAGTACAACCTGTTTCCGCACCTGAGTGTGCTGGATAACCTGCTGATCGCCCCGACCAAGGTGCTGGGCCGTGACCGTGGCGAAGCGCGTGACCAGGCCCTGGCACTGCTCGACAAGGTACGTTTGGGCCACAAGGCGCGGGCTTTTCCCGGTGAGCTGTCGGGTGGACAGCAGCAGCGGGTGGCTATCGCCCGTGCCCTGGCGATGCGGCCTGAGCTGATCCTGTTCGACGAGGTGACCTCGGCGCTGGACCCGGAAATGGTCGGCGAAGTGCTGGCGGTGATCCGCGAGTTGACCGAGGAGGGCATGACCTGCGTGCTGGTCACCCATGAAATGCGCTTTGCCGAAGAAATCAGCGATCAGGTGTATTTCACCGAGCATGGCCGCATCGTCGAGCACGGCAGTGCCGAGCAGCTGTTTCATGCGCCGCATAACGAACGTACCCGTGCTTTCCTGCAGCATGCGCTGGGCGAGGGCAGCCAACGCCCAAGCCGCCCGGCGCCCGATGTATTCAGCAACCTGGGGCGCTACAGCCTCAGCGTTTGATCTCCGTTAGCCAGAAGAGAGACCCGCAATGTCCCGTGATTCCGTGATCCAGCCGTTCCTGGCGCAAGTGCGCGCTATTCATGAGCGTGGCGTCGACCGCGCCGCGTTGCAGCAGATCGTCCTCTTGCTCGAAGGCCTTGCCGAGCGCCGGGATCTGTTCAATTTCGAGGGATTCCCGGCGCCGGATGCCACGACCGGTGAAACCCAGTTCCGCTACCGGCTGAACGACGATGGCGAGTCGCCGACCTTGTATGTGAACTCGCTGCTGCCGGGCAAGGCGACCCTGCCGCACAACCACGAGACCTGGGCGATCATCGTCGCCGTCGAGGGGCAGGAACTGAACCGGGTGTACCGCCGTGAAGACGACGGCAGCGACCCGGCCCGCGCGCGTTTGGTGCTGGAGCAAGAGATCGTGGTGCAGCCAGGGACCTCGGTGGCGTTCCTGGGCGAGGACCTGCATGGCATTCGTGTCGAGGGTGATCGGCCGACCTTGCACTTCCACCTTTATGGTCGGCCGCTGGAGTCGCTGGAGAACCGCTACGGCGTGAAGGATGACGGCAGCGTGGTGAACTACAACAAATCGCAGATGGCACCTTCGATCAAAGCTTTCGGCCTCTGATTTTCGTTGCCTGTACTGGCCTCTTCGCGGGCAAGCCCGCTCCCACAGGGATCGCGTAATGCTCAAGGCCCGCGCAGTACCTGTGGGAGCGGGCTTGCCCGCGAAGGGGCCAGTACAGGCATTGCAATTTTCCAATCCAATCGACCACGGACTGCGTCCCATGACCCCCAGCATCACCCCCGCGCACCTGCATGACTGGCTGTTCGACGGCCAGGAGATCGCCCTGTTCGACCTGCGCGAGCACGGCCAGTACGGCGAGGCGCACCTGTTCTACGCGGCAAACCTGCCCTACAGCCGGCTGGAAATCGAGGCCCCGCGCCTGGCGCCCAACCCGGCGGTGCGTGTGGTGGTTTACGACGCAACCGGTGGCGAACTGGCCCAGCGTGGCGCCCAACGCCTGCAGGCGCTGGGCTACACGGCCGTGCACTGGCTGGAAGGCGGCAGCCTGGGCTGGCAGGCGGCCGGCTTCGAACTGTTCGCGGGTGTGCACCTGCCGTCAAAAGCCTTTGGCGAGTTGGTCGAACATGCCTGCCACACGCCGCGCATCAGCGCCCTGGAGCTGGCGCAATGGCAGCGCCAGGGCAAGCCGCTGGTGCTGCTCGATGGCCGGCCACTGGACGAGTTCGCCAAGATGAATATTCCCGGCGCCACCTGCTGCCCCAACGGTGAGCTGGGCTACCGCCTGGAAGATCTGGTGCAAGACCCACACACACCGATAGTGATCAACTGCGCAGGGCGCACCCGCAGCATCATCGGCGCGCAAACCTTGATCAACCTTGGCATCGACAACCCGGTCTTCGCCCTGGAGAACGGTACCCAAGGCTGGTACCTGGTCGACCTGCCACTGGAACACGGTGGGCAACGTGGGTACCCAGCGCACAGTGGCCAGGCACTGGGGCGGCAACGGGCACGCGCCACGGGGTTGGCACGCAAGGCCGGGGTGGAGTGGGTGGCAGCGGCGCAAGTGCAAGCCTGGCACCAGGACGCACAACGCACGCTGTTCCTGTGCGATGTACGCACGCCAGAGGAATTTGCCGCGGGCAGCCTGCCCGGCGCGCAACATTGCCCTGGTGGGCAGCTGGTGCAGGGCACCGACCTTTACATCGGCGTGCGCAAGGCCCGGGTGGTACTGTTCGACGACGATGGCGTGCGTGCCCCGGTGGTGGCCAGTTGGCTCAAGCAGATGGGGCATGATGCCTGCGTGCTTGAAGGCGGCCTGAGCAGTGGCCTGGCATTGCCGTCCAGGCCTCCGCTGGCAGTGACCTTGGCCGAAGCAAGCGCCGAAGAACTCGACGGCGCCTTGCTGCTGGACCTGCGGCCGAGCACGGCCTATCGCAAGCGCCACCTGCGCGGCGCGCACTGGGCGATTCGCCCTTTACTGGCCGAGCAAGTGCAGCAGCAACTCCGACGTCTGGTGTTCATTGCCGACGACCCACGCGTCGCCGAGCTGGCGCTCAGCGAACTGCCCGATGACCAACGATTGGCCGCGCGTCTGTTCCCCAAGGCCCTGTTGGCCGAGTGGCCGCACGTTGAAGACGACACTTCGCTGGCAGACGCCGCGTGCATCGACTTCCTGTTCTTCGTCCATGACCGACACGCGGGCAACAAGGAGGCGGCACGTCGCTACCTGGCCTGGGAAACCGGCTTGATCGCACAGATGAGCCCCGCCGAGATCGCCAGCTTTGCGCCACTGACCCAAGGCGAGCCGGTCGCCACACGGTTGGTTCACGCCGGGCGTGGCGAGCCGGGCCAAGGTGCCCATGGCGTCAACCCACCCGTCAGCCGGCTGAGCACGGTGCTGTTCGACAGCGTCGCCGACCAGCGCCAGGCGCGCAGCGTTCGTGACCAGCAACGGGTGCTGAGTTACGGCGCCCGTGGCAACCCTACGGCGTTCGCCCTTGAAGACCTGGTCAGCGAGCTGGAGGGCGGCTACCGCACCAAATTGTTCGCCACCGGGCTGCAGGCCATCACCCAGACGTTTCTTGCCTACCTGCGCCCCGGCGACCATGTGCTGCTCAGTGATGGCGTGTATGGCCCGGTGCGGCGCCTGGCACGCGAGCTGCTGCAGCCGTTTGGCGTGCAGGTCAGCTATTTTGCCGCAGACGGCCATGGCCTGGCGGCCGCGCTGCAGCCGAACACGCGCATGGTCTACAGCGAAAGCCCGAGTTCGTTGCTATACGAGCTCAACGACCTGCCGGCCATGGCCGCGTTGTGCAAGCCCCGCGGGATTCTACTGGCGGTCGATAACACCTGGGGTTCGGGCTACCTGCATCAGCCATTGGCGCTGGGCGCGGACATTTCGGTGATGGCCCTGACCAAATACCTGGGCGGGCACAGCGACGTGATGATGGGGAGCGTTTGCACCACCCGTGAGGCCTTCGCCGCGTTGTCGCGCAGCAGTGACACCTGTGGTTGCACGGTCAGCCCGGACGATGCCTGGCTGGTGTTGCGTGGCGCACGCAGCCTGGCCAGCCGCATGGCAGTGCATGAACGCCAGGGCCTGGACATAGCCCGCTGGCTACAGGCCCGTGAAGATGTGGCGCGGGTGTACCACCCGGCGTTGCCGGAGCATCCGGGCCACGCCCTGTGGCAGCGCGACTTCAAGGGCAGCAATGGCCTGTTGAGCATCGAACTCGCCGATGCCAGCCTGGCGCGGGCCGAAGCATTCATCGATCGCCTGAGCCTGTTCGGCATCGGTGCCTCCTGGGGTGGCTATGAGAGCCTGGTGACCCTGGCCGAGCTGGGGGAACGCAGCTTCGCTACCCCCGTGCGTGGTGCCTTGGTGCGCCTGCATGTGGGCCTGGAAGATGTCGGCTCACTGCAGCGCGACCTGGACCAGGCACTGCGCTGATCAGGGATGAAGCGGGCCATAACAATTTGTGATGCATTGCATCATGACAATATATTTATCCTTATCAATTTCAGGCCCTAGCATCTGTCGTCCGCCATCACCCATCCTCATGAGGTCTTGATGAACAGTCCGCTCTTCGTACACCAACGTACCGCAGCCTTGCTTCTGCAGCACTGGCACAGCGGTGACCTGCTGACGGAGCTGCCCGCCAGCCTCAGGCCCGAGACGCTGACGCAAGGCTACGACAGCCAGGACCAGTTGTTTGCTGCCGCCGCTGGCCCGCGCGTCGGGTGGAAGCTGGGTGTCGGCAGCCCCGCGGGCATGCGTGCAGCCAATTTGTCCCGGCCCCTGATTGGCCAGCTGGAAGCCAAGCGCTGTCACGCAAGCGGTGTGCACATCGAACTGCCTGCTGTAACGCCCGTCACTATCGAATGCGAGGTCGCCTTCGTGCTCGACCGTGATATCCCTCCGCAAGCCGGGCGGGTACCGGTCAGTGAGGATATCCGCGCCACCTGCGTCACGTTCGAAGTGGTGCGCTCGCGTTTCGTTGACCGCAAGGCTGTCGGCTGGCCGAGCTTTGTCGCGGACAACGTCGGGTTTGAAGCACTGGTGGTCAGCGACAGCCTGGGCGCAGGTATCGACATACCCCTGTTGGCCGACCTGGCGGAAACCACCGAGGTTTACGTGGACGGTGAATGTCGGGCGCGGGGTTTGTCTGGCGATGCGGCAACCGACCCGCTGGTATCGCTGGCTCACCTTTATGCCCACGCCGCCGAGCGTGGGCAGACCCTGAAGGCGGGTGATGTGGTGACCACCGGGGCGATGTGCCAGCCGTTCGACCTGAATGGAACCGGGCATCAGGTCAGTGCCAGGTTCCTGGGCCAGACGTTGTCGTTCACCCTGTAACGGCCGACCACTGTTCGAATGCCGCCTGCATCCGCTGCCGTGTCTGTGGGTCGGCAGGGATCAGGTGCTCGATGCGCAGTGATTGCACGGTAATGTCCTGCGGCATGCCGAACGTGGTGAAGGTGGACAGAAACGTCAGCACGCCGTAAGGCGTGCATACACGGGTGAGCAACACGGGAGCCGCCACCGCCGTTTCAAGCGGGCTGACCGGGGCCGGCAGGCCGTGCAAGCGCTCGGCCAGTGCCGGGTTGCCGGCGGCCTCCCTGGTGGCGCGCTGCCAGGCAGCGGCGCGGATCTCCTGCGCATTGGCCAGGTGATCGCCCAGGCCGCCAGGGCAGAGCAGTGTTTGCAACAGGTTGAGCCCTGTCACTGGTTGCGCCGTAACACCTGCCATCGCCAACAGCAGGCCGGTGCTGGTATTGGCTGCGATGACGTCCCAGTTGCTGTCGATGACGATGGCCGGTGCGGGGTTGTTCACCTGCAGGATATGGTCGATAGCGGTATGGACCAACGCCAGTTCAGGCGCATCGAGTGGCGAGGCCGCGTAGCGGGGCGCGTACCCGGCGGCGACGAATACCTCATTACACAACGCCAGCGGCGCGCCAAGGGCCGAAAGCAGGGCATGCAAGGTGCTCGGGCTGGCCTTGGCGCGCCCGGTTTCCACACAGCTCAGGTGACGCTGCGACAGCCCCGCCAGCAGCGCCAGTTCCAGTTGGCTGAGGTTGGCCTGCCGGCGCAGCTGACGCAGATGCTGGCCCGCCGGGGTCTGTGGGGCTGGGGTGTTTCGATGGAAAAGATGCGGATTCATGCGTTGCCCTGATCGTCCTTGAGTGCAATGTCCATGACCTCACGGGTCATTGAGCGCAAGCAACCCTATCACTACTGTGCTGGCAAACCCTACCAAGGAGAACGAGATGGGCTTGCGTATCTGCGCGCTGGCATTGCTGGTGCTGTTTTCGCTGTATACCGGCTGGACGATGCTGATGGCCGAGCAGTCGCTGCTGGCGTTCGGGCTGGCGCTGTTGTCGCGGCCAGACACCGCCCAGGTGGTCATTGACCTGTACCTGATGGCGGGCCTGGCTTGCGTCTGGATGGTGGCGGACAACCGTAAGCGAGGGCGCGGAGGGCTCACGGTGCTGCCCTACCTGTTGCTGACCGCTGTGTTCGTTTCATTGGGGCCGTTGCTGTACCTGGTGGTCAGAGGCGTTGCCGGGGGGCGCCAGCCATGAGTAATTACCGGGCCTGATGAGCGCACGCGCAATTTTGCATGAGTAAGCTTGATGCTTTCCCTTAGCAGTACTAATACTAAAGAACTGCCGAAGAGGGATGATCATGCAGACGCGCTTCGTTGTGGTTCCTGCCGTGCCGCTCCAGAAAGAAATCTACCCACGCCGCCTCGGCTTTCCTGCCGTGTTGGCGGAGGGCTACGACCTTTATGACACGCAAGACAAGATGCGCTTGAGCCTCAACTTCCCGACCCGGGCTGCGGCGGAGTTCGAGTGCCTGTGCCGTAACCGCTGCCCTGAAACAGATGAGGGGGGTATTGCCGGCCTTGGTTGATGCCGGTGAGCCGCGCATGGCATCAATCTGCCGTGATGGCGCAACCAGAAAGCTCTAACGTGCGGCCTGCCATTCAATAGTCACAAAGCTGTAACACAGCTGATGCAAAGTGTGCCGGCCATCACACGGAGCACATTTTGATGAAACGCCTGATGAAGTCTGCTGCACTCGCTGTTGCCGTTTCCCTCTGCGCCACTTCGGCAGCCTTTGCTTCCGAAAACGTTCGCCTGACCGGTTCCGGTGCCAGCTTCCCTGCACCCATCTACCTGACCTGGTTCAAGGACTTCAGCAAGAACACCGCTGGCGTCACCGTTGATTACCAGTCCAAGGGGAGCGGGGCGGGCGTACAGGACTTCCTGAACAAGACCGTCGACTTCGCCGCCAGCGACTCGGCCATGAGCGAAGCAGACATTGCCAAGGTTGGCGAAGGCGTGCAGTTGCTGCCAATGACCGCCGGTGAAATCGTGCTGGCTTACAACCTGCCGGGCAACCCTAAAGGCCTGAAGCTGCCGCGCGATGTGTACTCCAACATCTTCCTCGGCAAGATCACCCAGTGGAACGACCCGCAAATCGTTGCGGCCAACCCTGAGCTGAAGCTGCCTGCCACCCCGATCACCGTGGTGGTACGTGCCGACTCCAGCGGTACCACCGCCGTCTTCACCAAGCACCTGTCGGCCATCAACGCTGACTTCAAGCAAGGGCTGGGTGAAGGCAACACCGTTAACTGGCCGGCCACCGACAAGTTCATCAAGTCGCCGAAAAACGATGGCGTAACCGCTACCGTCCGCCAGACCCCAGGCGCCATCGGCTACATCGAGTACGGTTTTGCCAAGCTGGCCAAGGTCGACTTCGCCGTGCTGCAGAACAAGGCTGGCCAATACGTCGTGCCTAACGCCGAGAGCGGCGCCGAGGCACTGGCTGCGGTGAACATGCCGGAAAACCTGGTGGCCTGGCTGCCGGACCCAACCGGTGCCAAGTCCTACCCGATCACTTCCTACACCTGGATGATCTTCCGCAAGGACAACGGCAACCCGGCCAAGGCCAAAGCCATGCGTGAAATGGTCGAGTACAGCCTGACCAAAGGCCAGACCATCGCCGATTCGATGGGTTACATCCCGCTGCCACCGTCGGTTGTCGACCAGGTGCGCAAAGCGTCGGCCAACATCCAGTAATACCCAGGCGCTCCCGGTATGGCAGTGAAGCCGTGCCGGGAGTGTTTGTCCCTTGTCCCGGAATTTGCCCATGAACACACCCTTTGCCATACCGGATAACCCCGACTCCGCGTGCCAGCCACCGTCTGCGAAAGACTTCCTGGTTGACCGTACCTTCCGTGCGCTTGCACGCATTGGTGTGGTGCTGGTACTGGCGCTGGTCGTCGCGCTGGTCTACGAAGTGGGCCGCAAGGCACTGCCAGGCATTGAAAAACACGGTTTTGACGTGCTGTTCGGCACTGTCTGGGACGTTAACCAAGGCAAGTACGGTATTCTGCCAGCGATCTGGGGCACGCTTTACAGCGCCCTTATCGCACTGTTGATCGCCGGTTTCTTCGGCGTCAGCATGGCCATTTTCCTTACCCAGGATTTCCTGCCGGCACGGCTGGCTGCCGTGTTCCGCACCATCGTCGAGCTGCTCGCCGCCATCCCCAGCGTGGTGTATGGCCTGTGGGGCATCTACGTCGTTATCCCTGCCATCCGCCCGCTGACCACCTGGTTGAACAGCGAGCTGGGCTGGATCCCGTTCTTCGGCACCTCCCTGAGTGGCCCTGGCCTGCTGCCTGCGGCGCTGGTGTTGGCCATTATGATCCTGCCGACCATTGCCGCCGTTTCTCAGGATGCGCTCACCAGCGTACCGATGAAAACCAAGCAGGCGGCCTACGGCATGGGCACCACGCACTGGGAAGCCATCCTCAAGGTGATGGTGCCATCCGCTGCCACCGGCATCTTCGGCTCGCTGGTGCTGGGCCTGGGCCGTGCCCTGGGTGAAACCATGGCGCTGGCCATGCTGGTCGGCAACGCCAACACCATTTCCGTGTCCCTGTTCGCCCCGGCCAACACCCTGGCGGCGCTGTTGGCGCTGAACTTCCCGGAAGCCGGCCCGAACGAGGTCGAAGTACTGATGTACGCCGCACTGGTGCTGATGTTCATCACCCTGCTGGTGAACGTGCTCGGCTCGATGATCATGCTCTACGCCCAGCGGGGTAACAAATAATGACTGACCTCAGCACCCCAACAACTGCTTTGCCCAGCCTGCAGCGCAAGCTGGAAGGCCGTGCCCTGCGCAGCCTGATATTGACCACGCTGGCCTGGGTTGCGGCGCTGGTGGCCAGCGTGCCGCTGATCTCCGTGCTGTACATGCTGGTTACCCGCGGCGGTGCACGCCTTAACCTGGAAGTGTTCACCGAGCTGCCACCCACCGGCTTCGAAATGGGCGGTGGCTTCGGCAACGCCATGGCCGGTACCTTCGTCATGGTCGGTATCGCCGCGGCCATCGCGGTGCCGGTTGGCATCCTGGCGGCGGTATTCCTGGCCGAACTCGGGCCGGACAGCAAGCTGGCCAACGCCGCGCGCTTTGCCGCCAAGATGCTCACTGGCCTGCCGTCGATCCTGGCCGGTGTATTTGCCTACGCCCTGGTGGTGATGACCACCGGTACCTATTCGGCGCCGGCAGGTGGCGTGGCACTGGCGGTACTGATGCTGCCGATCGTGGTGCTGACCGCCGAAGAGTCGATGAAGATGGTGCCCAAGATCATGAAAGATGCTGCCTACGGCATGGGTTGCACCCGTGCACAGGTGATCTGGAAGATCGTCTTGCCCACCGGCCTGCCGGCCATCCTGACCGGCGTCATGCTGGCCGTGGCCCGCGCCGCTGGCGAAACCGCGCCTCTGCTGTTCACCGCGCTGTTCAGCAACTACTGGATTTATCACGACGGCAGCCTGGCGGTCATGAACCCGACTGCCTCGCTGGCCGTACTGATTTACAACTTCTCCGGCATGCCGTTCGACAACCAGCTGGAGCTCGCCTGGGCGGCCTCGCTGGTACTGGTAATGATCGTGCTGGTAATCAACATTCTTAGCCGTGTATTCGGCAAGCCCAAGTATTGAGAAAGGGAGCATCCAAACTTGAACGTATCCACAGCACAAAAGGCCGCTCCCATGGTCAACGAAGCCCCCATCGTCATGGACTGCAAGCTGGACAAGATCTTCTACGGCAACTTCATGGCCGTACGCGACAGCCATGTGCCGATCCGCAAGAACGAAATCACCGGCTTCATCGGGCCGTCCGGCTGCGGCAAGAGTACCGTGCTGCGTAGCCTCAACCGCATGAACGACCTGGTCAAAGGCTTCCGCTTCGAAGGGCATGTGCACTTCCTGGGCCAGGATGTCTACGGCAAGGGCGTCGACCCGGTAGTCGTGCGCCGCTACATCGGCATGGTGTTCCAGCAGCCCAACCCGTTCTCGATGAGCATCTTCGACAACGTTGCCTTCGGCCTGCGCCTGAACCGCTACAAGGGCGACCTGGGTGACCGCGTGAAGCACGCCCTGCAAGGCGCCGCCCTGTGGGACGAAGTGAAGGACAAGCTCAAGGTCAGCGGCCTGTCCCTGTCTGGCGGCCAGCAGCAGCGTCTGTGTATCGCGCGCGCCATCGCCACCGAACCGGAGGTGCTGCTGCTGGACGAGCCGTGCTCGGCACTCGACCCGATCGCTACCCGCCGCGTGGAAGAGCTGATGGTCGAACTGAAGAAGGACTACACCATCGCGCTGGTCACCCACAACATGCAGCAGGCGATTCGTGTCGCCGACACCACCGCGTTCTTCTCGGTCGATATCTCCCAGGGTACCCGTACCGGTTACCTGGTCGAGATGGGCCCGACCACGCAGATTTTCCAGAACCCGCGTGAACAACTGACTGCCGACTACATCAGCGGCAAGTTCAGCTGATCACTTTTCAAGGTGGCCGGGCGTTGCAGCCAGGGAGGCTGCAACGCCCGGCCGCGTTACCTTCCGTTAAAGTGTTACCCGGGATTTCCAATGCGAGTGATGCGTCGTCTTGATCTGTCAGCGGTAGAGCGCGCACTGCGTGAGGTGCAGGGCCGCTTTGCCGAACTCAGCCAGCATTTCACCGAACCGAGGGACCCGTTCACCGACGAGGTGCTGCTGAATGTGCTTGAAGGCTATGCCCTGATTGACGACTATGTCGCTCGCGGTATCGACCTGTTCGACCTGCAACAGCTGAACCTGATGCTGGAAATCAATGCCACCGTGCTGTGCGGCAGCGACCCGGCCCGCCGCCTGGAGTTCGCCCCTCACCTGGCTGCAACCGAGGCGCACTTTTTCAACAACGTCGAAGGTGGCATCAAGGATTTGTACAACTGGTACTGCTCGTACCGCAGCGATTCGGTCTGGAAGCGGGCTGCCGGTGTGTATGTACGTATCCTCAGCAAGCCGCAGCTGTTCATCGAAGGCAACAACCGCACGGGTTCGCTCATTGTCAGCTATTTGCTGATGCGTGCCGGGCTGCCGCCATTCGTGCTGTCGCTGGATAACGCCGAGGGTTACTTCAACCCGTCCTCGGTCATTCGCAACTCCGCCAAACACGGTGTCAAGGCTTTGTACGAACTACCCAAAATCAAGAAAAAGTACGCCGCTTTCCTTGAAGCGAAGGCGCCTGAGCCCGGCAAGTTCTTCCTGACCAGTACGCCTGTGCCTGCCTGCGAGAGGAGCCGCTGATGCTTCGCTCATCCATGCTCCAGCGCGGGCGCCAAGCCATCGAGCGCAAGCTCAAACGTGGCCAGTTGCGCATTTCCTTCGATATCGACGACACGCTCGCCTGCCTGCCTGAGCACGCTGATGTCGAGGACAGCAAGCTGCCGGGCTTCGTCCACCGCTGGTTGGGCGAACCCCTGCGCAGTGGCACGCGTTCGCTGATCCGCGACCTGCGCCGCCAGGGTTGCAGCATCTGGATCTATACCTCCTCGGGGCGCACACCGGCCTACATTCGCCGCTGGCTGATGCTGTATGGCATCCATGTCGATGGCGTGGTCAACAGCGACCGGCACCAACACATCCTGGCCCAGAAGGGCCTGGAGAATTCCCCCTCGAAGTTACCCTCGGCGTTCGATATCGACCTGCATGTCGATGACTCCGAAGGGGTTCGGCTGGAAGGCGTCGACCACGGGTTCCGCGTTGTGGTCGTGTGCCCGAAGGATGAGAACTGGACACAGAAGGTGAAGGACGCGGCGGTCGATGTGCAGGCACGGCTGGCCTGGCAGCAACCGCACCGCTACGAAATGCCACTGCGCCAGCGTTCGCAGGCGCTTGCTTCCTGAAGTAAAGCGATAAAGGGGCTGCTTTGCAGCCCATCGCCGGCAAGCCAGCTCTCACATGTACAGCGCAAACCTCAAGTTATGCGCGGTCTCTGTGGGAGCTGGCTTGCCGGCGATGGGCCGCAAAGCGGCCCTATTTCGTTCAGGTGTATTGATACTTGCCAGTCACTCATGCGTACACCCTAAGTCCTGCATCCTGCCCCAACCTGGTACCAGCACCAAATCACCGCACCCCATCCTCCAATCCAAAGCACCCAACACCCCGCCCCAAAGCAGCGTATCTGGCAATTTGCCCTGTTCTGATAATCGCCTCCGACATCCAGTCCCCTGTTTGGAGCGCGCCATGTACAACAACAATAAGCACCTGCCGCCTCGTTTCCTCGCCGCCGCCATCGCCAGCTTTTCTGCCCTGGGCCTGAGTGGCGTCGCCGAAGCCGAGATCATGCTGTACGACAAAGACCAGACCACCTTTTCCACCGACGGCTACATCAATGCCTTCTACGTCAACAGCAAGGTCGACCGCGAAGGCGAGCAGTTCGATCGCCGCCAGTCGCGGGTGAAAATGGGCTTCTTGCCCAACTACCTGGGCTTCAACATGGGCAAGCAGGTGGATGACCTGAAGCTCGGCGCACGTGCCTCGTTCTGGGTCACCATCAACGACAGTGAAACCAACGGCACCGACACCGCCATCGACGTGCGCCAGTTCTACGGCACAGTGGCCAATCCCGAGTGGGGCGAGGTGTTGATCGGCAAGGACTTCGGGCTGTTCGCCCGTTCCAACATCCTGCTCGACGAACTGCTGGCCGGCTACGGCCAGGTCAGTGACACCTTGGGGCTGGTGGACGGCGGCGGGGTGTCGTTCGGCAACATCGGCAGTGGCTACCCATACCCGTTCCCCACCTCGCAGATCACCTACCGCACCCCGGTAATGGACGGCCTGCGCGTGGCGGTGGGCATCATGGACCCGGTGGACACCAACGACAGCAGCCCGACCGGCAAGGCCTACCAGGAAAACCCGCGTACCGAGAGCGAGATTACCTACCAGTTCGACCTGGGCGGGGCGCAGATCTACAGCTGGGTCAACGGCAGCTACCAGACCTCCGACAACACCGACTCGACGGTAGAGACGATCACGTCCAAAGGTGTTGGCTATGGCGTGCAGGCGAAGATGGGCGGGCTGTCGCTGACCGGCTCGGGGTTCCAGGCCAAGGGTATCAACCCGTTCTTTACCAACAATGCCGGCGAACCGGTCTTGCGTAACGTCGACAGTGACGGCTACCTGTTGCAGGGTTCGTACAAGGTCGGCAAGAACCGCATTGCCTTGTCGTATGGCAAGACCAAGGACGACGGCAACGGCGCGGTGGGCAGCGGTGCGGACTACGAGACCCGTGGCGTGGCACTGTTCCATGACGTCAACGACAACCTGAAGCTGGTGGCCGAGTACAACCAGTTTTCCATCGATGGTCATGACACCAGTGCGCAGAACGAAGACACCGATACCTTTGCAGTGGGTGCGGTGTTGACCTGGTAGATTTTTGGGGCTGCTGCGCAGCCCATCGCCGGCAAGCCAGCTCCCACAGGTACAGTGCTGATCTCCGGCTTTACGCGGTCCCTGTGGGAGCTGGCTTGCCGGCGATGGGCCGCAAAGCGGCCCCAAATGAAATGGCCATTTACGCCCATGGAACCGCCCACCCGCTACCCAAGTAGCATTCGTCCCTCGCAAACACCTTCGTACACTTGCCACTCAGCCACCCCGCGCCGGAGACCCCAATGCAGCAGGCTCAAAACGACGGTGTGGTCAGCGCCATGTCCCAGGCCACCGACGCCCGGTTGGCCGCCCAGGACCTGGCGCGGCAATTGCTGCATCCGCACCTGGGTTTCGTGCTGTTCTTCTGCTCCGCCGAATACGACTTGCAGGCCTTGGGCGAGGCCCTGGAGCAGGGTTTCGGCGGCATCCGCCTGGTCGGTTGCACCAGCGCCGGCGAAATCACGCCCCAGGGGTACGGCCGTAATTGCGTCACAGCCCTAGGCTTTGATCACCGGCACTTTTCCATCGCCACCGCGCTGATCGATGAAATGGAGCACTTCAGCCTGATCGACGCGCAGCAGATGGTCGAGCGCCTGGTCGGCACCTGCCGCAGCAATACGCTGGCACCCATCAAGGGCCACAGCTTTGCCCTGACCTTGCTCGATGGCTTGTCCAGCCGTGAGGAAATGGTGCTCGCGGCCCTCAGCGCGGCCTTGGGTGATATCCCGCATTTTGGCGGTTCAGCCGGTGACGACAACTACCTCACCCGCACCCATGTGTACTACGGCGGCGCGTTTCACAACGGTGCGGCCGTGGTGGTGCTGGTCAACACCTGGCTCGATTTTGAAGTGTTCACCACGCACCACATTTTGCCGCGCCAGGAAAAGCTGGTGGTAACCGGCGCCGACAGCGCCCAGCGCCGGGTTTTCGAACTGAATGCCGAGCCCGCAGCCGAAGAGTACGCCCGCCACATCGGCGTACCCGTGGCTGCGCTCGACCATCGGGTGTTCGCCGCCCACCCGCTGGCTGTACGTATTCACGACCAGTACTACGTGCGGGCGATCCAGCAGGTGCACCCGGACCTGAGCCTGAGTTTTTACTGTGCAGTGGAAAACGGCATCGTGCTTACGGCCATGACCCCGGGCCCGCTGTTGCCTAACCTGCACCAGCTGTTCGACGGCCTGCGCCAGCGCCTCGGGCCGCTGCTGCTGACCATTGGTTGTGATTGCTTCCTGCGGCGGCTGGAACTGGAGGCCCGGCAGGGCCTGGAACCGGTCGGCGCGTTTCTGCGTGAGCAGCGGGTGATCGGCTTCAACACCTACGGAGAACAGTTCAATGGCATGCACATCAACCAGACCTTCACCGGGGTCGCCATTGCCCGCAATCGGCCTCCTGTCGGGCGCTGAACTGCAGGCCGAGGTCACCCGGCTGCAGCACGAAAACCAAAAGCTGCAGCGGATCAACGGTGCGTTGATCGAACGCATCGAGTCTGGGGTAACCCGGGGTAACGATCCCTATGCGGCGTTTCAGCATTCCGTGGTGCTGGCCGAGCAGGTGCGTGAACGCACCGATGCCCTGAACCAGGCCATGGCCGAGCTCAAGGCCGTCAACCGCTTGCTCAGCGAGGCCCGGCAGCGGGCCGAGACCGCCCACCAGCACCAGATTCGCCTGATTACCGATAATGTACCGGCGCTGATCGCTTACCTGAACGCCGATCTGGTCTACGAGTTCACCAACAAGGTGTATGAAGAATGGTATTGCTGGCCCCACGGCGTAATGCTTGGCCAGAGCCTGCGCGAGGCCCACAGCGAACAGCATTACCAGCGCCTGGAAGCCTATGTGGCGCGGGCGCTGGCGGGGGAGAGCGTCACCTTCGAATTTGCCGAAACCAATATCAATGGCCAGGAACGCTACATGCTGCGCTCCTACGTGCCGAACCGCCTGGCCAGCGGCGAGGTGGTGGGCATCTTCGTGTTGATCCGCGACATTACCGAGCGGCGCAACACTGCCCAGGCGCTGCACCAGGCCTATCAGCACCTGGAGCAGCGGGTGCGTGAACGCACCGCCGAACTGACCAGCCTCAACGACCAGTTGCTGCGTGAAATCGAAGAGCGAAGCCAAGCCGAGGCTCGCCTGCGCGAGGCCAAGCGCGAGGCCGAACAGGCCAACCTGTCGAAAACCAAGTTCCTCGCAGCGGTCAGCCACGACCTGCTGCAACCGCTGAATGCGGCGCGGCTGTTCACCAGCGCATTGCTGGAGCGCCGCGACCCGCAAGACAGTGCCCACCTGGTACGTAACGTCAGCAATTCGCTGGAAGATGTGGAGAACCTGCTCGGCACCCTGGTGGACATTTCCAAGCTCGATGCCGGGGTGATCAAAGCCGATGTCGCCCCGTTTGCCCTGCGCGAACTGATGGACAACCTTGCTGCCGAATACGCACAGGTGGCGCGCAGTGAAGGCCTTGAACTGCATTTCGTGGGTTGCTCGGCGGTGGTGCGCAGTGACATCCAGCTGCTGGCGCGGATCCTGCGCAACCTGCTCAGCAATGCCATTCGCTATACCCGCAGCGGGCGTGTGGTGCTGGGCTGCCGGCGCCTGCGTGGCGGCCTGCGGATCGAAGTGTGGGACAGTGGCATCGGCATTGCCGAAGAGCACCTGGACGACATGTTCCAGGAGTTCAAGCGCGGTGATGTGCAGCGCCCGGACCAGGACCGCGGGTTGGGCCTGGGCCTGGCGATTGTAGAAAAAATCGCCGGCATCCTTGGGCATCGGATACGGGTACGTTCATGGCTTGGCAAAGGCTCGGTATTTGCCGTCGAAGTGCCACTGAGCACCACCGCGCCCAAAACCCAGCCGAGCCAGGTGGTCAGCGAGCCGATGCTTGAACGCCTGCGCGGTGCGCGGGTGTGGGTGCTGGATAACGACGCGGCGATTTGCGCCGGCATGCGCACCTTGCTGGAGGGGTGGGGCTGCCGGGTGGTCACGGCGCTGTCGGAGGAAGACCTGGCGCGGCAGGTGGACAACTACCATGCCGAAGCCGACCTGCTGATAGCGGATTACCACCTGGACAACGACTGCAACGGCGTCGACGCCGTGGCGCGGATCAATGCCCGGCGCACCCAGCCATTACCGGCGCTAATGATTACCGCGAACTACAGCAACGACCTCAAGCAGCAGATTCGCGAGCTGGGCCACACCCTGATGCATAAGCCGGTGCGGCCGATGAAGCTCAAGACGGCGATGAGTCATCTGCTGGCCGGCAGCATGACATAGCCGCTGGCCTCTTCGCGGGCTCGCCCGCTCCCACAGGAATTCTACAGGCTTCGAACCTGCACAATACCTGTGGGAGCGGGCGAGCCCGCGAAGAGGCCAGAACAGGTTAACGCCGCAGGTAGTCAGCAAAATCAATATCACCAGCACTCAGGATGGCCTGCACCCGATTATGCACATTGAGCTTGCGCAAGATCGCCGAAACATGGGCCTTGACCGTGGTTTCGGCGATGTCCAGCGTGTAGGCGATCTGCTTGTTCGACTCACCCTTGGTCATGCGCTCCAGCACCAGCAGCTGCTTGCGCGTCAGGGCCTGGAGCATTTCCGGTGGGAAGCTCGGCGCCTCGTTGTGGCGCCGGCCGGTGCTGCTTTTCTGGGCGCGGATGATGTCGGGCGGCAGGTAGACATTGCCGTTGAGGATCTGCTCGATCGCTTCGATCATCTGCGAACGGGGCGAGGACTTGGTAATGAAACCCACGGCACCGTAGGTGATGGCCTGCAGCACGATCTGCTTTTCCTGCTCGGCCGAAACGATCACCACCGGGGTGGTCGGCGCCTCGTTGCGCAGGGTAATCAGGCCGTTAAGTCCGTGCATGCCGGGCATGTTCAGGTCGAGCAGGATCAGGTCGAGGTCGTCGTGCGCCTGGGTCAGGGCCAGGGCGCTGTCCAGGTCGGCGGTTTCCATGACCTCGCTGCCCTGGAAGCCATCGCTGATGACGTTGTGGATGGCTTCGCGAAACAGCGGGTGATCGTCGGCAATCAAAATTTTGTACATGGCCTTTTCACCTTGTTTTTATTGGAGGGGGCGGGGCACGCATTTGCAGGCAGTTCAGGGAAAGGGCACGGGTTGCGCTGGCTGCAGTGGCAGGTTGGCCTGCTGCCAGGCGTCCAGGCCGTCGCGGTACCAGTACAGGTTGTTGTAGCCCAGGGCTTTAGCGCGTTTTACCGCGTTCCAGCTTAACCAGCAATCGGAGCGGCAATAAAAAACCAGGGGGTGCTCCGGGTGCCCGGCAGTGGCTTTTTGCAGGTTGCGCACGAAGTAGTCCTGCCAGGCCGGGCTCAGCTCGCCGTCGCCGGTGTTGGCCAGCCAAAGGCTACCGGGGAGGTTGGCGTGCGGTTCGTCTTCGATGAATTGGCCTTGCAGCCATTGGCGGCGATAGACGTCGATCAGTACGGGCCTGGGGCTGTGTGCCAGCAGCTTTTGCAGCGTGGCGGTGTCGATGACCTGGCCGCCCTCGACCTGTTGCGGGGTCGGGCTGCGGTAGAGGGTGGCGCGGTAGCCTTCGGCGGAAAACAGCGGGGTGGTGTCGGCCTGGGCGATACCCAGTGACAGACACAGCGAAAGGGCAGCCAGCAAAGGGCGCGGGGCACGTGGCATGGTTTTATCCTTTTTGTTATAGGCCCATTACATGCCAGCGGTGGTGTGTTGTGAATGCGACGATCAGACAGCAAAGGCAGTACTAAAGTAGTAGGCGCTGCTCATGAACAGGGGGCCGCAAAGCAGCCCCAGGCAGGCGGCTTCAGCGCGGCTTGCGCAGCGCGGCATGCTGGGGGTTGAACGTGAGTATCGCCAGCAGGGTGAACAGCATGGTCAAGCCAAGGCATACAGCCAGTGCCAGCAGGTTCAACCGCTCATACAGTGCGAACCGCACCAGCTCCACGGCATGGGTGAACGGGTTCACCGCACACAGCCAGTACAGCCACTGGCTGGCCTCGCGCATCTTCCACAGCGGGTACAACGCCGACGACAGGAAAAACAGCGGGAAGATCACGAAGTTCATCACCCCGGCAAAGTTCTCCAGCTGGCGGATCGCGTTCGACAGCAGCAGCCCCAGGGCGCTGAGCATCAACGCTACCAGCAGCATTGCCGGCAGTGCCAGCAGCAGGCCCGCCGCTGGCGGCTGTACGCCGTACAGCCAGGCGATGGCGAGGAAGGCATACACCTGCAGCAGGGAAATCAACGCGGTCGCCAACAGCTTGCTGCCCAGCAGGAACGGCCGTGGCAACGGGCTGGTCAGCAGCACGCGCATGCTGCCCATCTCCCGGTCATACACCATCGACAGCGAGCCCTGCATGCCATTGAACAGCAAGATCATGCAGGCCAGGCCCGGGATGATGTACACCTCGTAGGGAATGTAGGTGTCGTAGGGCTCGATGATGGCAATGCCCAGGGCCGCACGAAACCCGGCGGCGAACACCAGCAACCACAGCAGCGGGCGCACCAGCGCACTGAGCAGGCGCGTGCGCTGCATCACGAAGCGTAGCCATTCGCGCAGCATGATGCCGTTGAAACATTGCCAGTAAGCGTTCATTGGGCGTTGGCTCCTGAGGGCGCGCTGGTCAGCCGGGCAAAGGCATTGTCGAGGTCGCCACCGTGCTCCAGGCTCAGGGCGTCGGCGGTACCGCGTGCTACCAGGCGGCCTTGATGCAATATGAGCAGGTCATCGCTGGGCTGGACCTCGTCCAGCAGGTGGGTGGTCCACAGCACGCTGAGCTGCTGCTCGCGGCACAACCGTCGTACGTGCTGGTTGAGCGCCAGGCGGCTGGCCGGGTCGAGGCCGACACTGGCTTCGTCAAGCAGTAGCAGGCGTGGTTCGTGCAGCAGGGCGCGGGCAATCTCCACCCGGCGCCGATGGCCGATGTTCAGCGCACGAACACGCTCATGCCGACGTTCGCCCAGCCCTTGACGGGCCAGTTCGGCGTCGACCCGTTGGTTGCTCTGGTGCCGCGACAGGCCATGCAGCGCCGCGTGGTAGCGCAGGTTCTGTTCAACGGTCAGGTCCAGGTCGAGGGTGCTTTGCTGAAACACCACGCCCAGCTGGCGCAAAGCCGGGCGTGCGGCATTGCGCAGCGAGCAGCCGCCTACGCGGATGTCGCCGTGCTGCAGGTCGTACAGGCGGGTAAGCAGGGCGACAAGTGTCGATTTGCCAGCGCCGTTGGGGCCCAGCAACGCGGCGAAGCGCCCGGGCGCCAGGCTGAATCCGACCTGTTTGAGTGCCGCGCGCTGGCCATAGGCAAAGCTTACCTCACTGACGTCGAGGGCGTTCATGGTGTGACCACCACACCCCAGGGGTAGCGCCCGACCTTCACCGACTTGAGCACTTTGAGGTTTTTCGCATCGATGACCGAAACATCGCCGCTGACGCCGTTGGTGGCCAGCAACTGGCTCTGGTCCGGGGTGAACGCCAGCTGCCAGACACGTCGCCCGACCAACAGGTAGTCGAGCACCTCGTAGGTGTTGGCATCGATCACCGCCACATGGTTGGCCGGGCCCAGGGCGACGAAGGCGTACTTGCCATCGGCGCTGAGCTTGATGCCCACCGGCTGGACCTTGTCCGGGTGCACGCCCTTGATCTGGAAGTTCAGGGTTTTGAGTACCTGGCGCGTGGCCACGTCGAGAATGGTCACCGTGCCGCCGATTTCCGCCGATGCCCACAGCCGCGAGCCGTCCTTGTTGAACTCGACGAAGCGTGGTCGCTGATCGACCAGGGTGCTGTCGGCCAGGGTCTGGGTGCTGGTGTCGATCCAGTGCAGCATGTTGGTGGTTTCGCTGGTGTTGACTGCCCATTTGCCGTCAGGGCTGACTGCCATGCCTTCGGGTTCGATGCCGACGTCGATCTGCCCCAGCACCTTGTCGGTGACGGTGTCGATCACTGTCACCAGCGCGTCGTCCTCGTTGGACACGTACAGCCAGCGGTCGTTGGGGTGCAGGGCGAACTGCTCGGGGTCCTTGCCGGAGGGCAGCTCCTTGATGATCTTGTGGGTGGCCACGTCCATCACCTGCACCCGGTCCGAATCGCTGGCGCAGATGTACAGCAACTTGTTGTCGTGGGACAGCAGCAGGCCGCGCGGGCGCTGGCCGACCGGCAAGGTGTCGGTGACTTCAAGCGTTTGCATGTCGATCAGGCTGAGGCTGTTGTCTTTCTCGTTGGAGACCCAGGCAGTGGCAGCCATGGTATGCCCGCTGGCCAGTGCCAGGGCGGCCGATAGCAGGCTGGGGCAAAGCAGGGCCCTGTGAAAGAGGCGGCGCATGGCGAATTCCTTATTGTTGTGGTGATCGGGTCAGGGGTAGCTGCAGGTCACTTCGGGCTTGTCGTAGCCCAGGCTGTCCATTTCGTTGAAGGGGTGCAGGAAACCTTCCTGCGGCGAGGTGCTGACCAGGGCGCGCGGCTGTACCAGCGGGATTGGCTGGCGCAGTTCGCCGTTCCACGGGCGGTAGCTGAGCTTGCGGCCCTTGAACCCGTCCAGCGGCAACTGCTCGCTGAGCAGCAGTTGCTGCAACGCATGTGGTTCGGTCTGGCGCAGTTTGCTGACTGCACTGGCGACGCTGCGCACGGCCATCCAGGCGGCAAAGTCACGGTCGTTCATCCAGCGCCCGGCCTGGGCTTCGAAGCGTTTTTGCAACTGCGCGGCGCCGAAGGTTTCCACGGTCTTGTGCCAGCCGGTGGGGGTCAGCCCCTGGGTGCCTGCCACCGGGCGCGGGTACCAGGTCTGGTAGGGCAGGTACTCGCCGAAGTCGCCGCGTTCGTCCGCCACAAGCACCACGTCGTATTCGGCGGTTTGCGTGAACAGCGGCATGTCGGCCTGGGCGCTGCGGCGCTGGTCGTTGTCGAAGGTCCAGGCTTTTTCTGCAACCAGCTGCACACCAAAGCGCTTCATTGCCCTGCGCAGGGCGGCGGCGTAAGCCTGGTCGTCTTCGGTCTGGCCGACAACCAGCAGCGCCCGCTGCCATTTGCGCAATACCATGAACTGCACCAGGGCGTCGGCCAGCATGGCCCGGCTCGGCAGGCTGTGCAGCACATTGCCCAGGCACTGGCTGCTGCGCAAGCTGTCGTCGGGGCTGCCGGCGTTGAACAGCAGGCTGTCGGGCAGGGCGGCAGACAACGCGCGCAGGCTGGCGGCCGGGGCATTCACCACGAACAGCCGCAGGCCTTGGTCGTGCTGAGCCTTGGCCGCCTGCAGCAAGGCTTCGGGGCTGTCGGCGGTGGCCTTGGCCAGCTGGAATTGCTGCTTCAGGAAGCGCCCCGTGCTGTTGCTGTCGACAATCGCCAGTTCCGCGCCTTGCAGCCCGGCATCGGCAGGCTCGGGGATGATGTTGGACAACAACGGGCCTGGGTCGGGGCGATAGCTCAGGTAGCCGATGCGTACCTGCAAGGGTTCTGCGGCGGATGCCAGCGGTGCGCACAGCGCCGCGGCCAGGGCCAGCAGGCAGGTCAGGGCAAGAGGGGCAGGCTGGCGCATAACATACTCCACGGCAGATGGCGCCAGCATAGGAAGCCCACCGGGAGGGGGAAATATGCAGAAAGTAGCGCCCGGCCGGTACCAAGGTAGTAATTCGGCGTAGGTGCTGCGGCTTTACGATGGGAAACACGATGGGCTACAACGCCCAAGGAGAATCGCCTGTGCGCCCTGTCAACCTGTCGGCCCTGTGGCGGATCAACCTCTGGGTCACATGCTGCTTCGCCCTGGTGACGCTGGCCTGTGCCGGCGTGCTGTTGCACCAGGCGGTGGCGGATGTTGAGCGTGAGTTGCAGTCTGCCGAAGCCGTGGTGGCTTACCTCGGCGACACCGCCGAACGTGACCCGGCAAGCCTGCAACCACGGCTGACCCAGAGCCTGCGCCATGTGCGGGTACACTGGCTGGCGGCGGGGGAAGCACCGCAGCTACCGGCGCAGAGCGGCCTGGATGCCTGGCTGGGCCGCCAGCTGTTGGGTGAGCGGCACAGTAGCAGCCGGCTGCTGGACCTGAATGACGGGGCCCGGGTGCTGATTGCTGTAGATGCGCGGGATGAGATCGACGAAGTCTGGGATGCCTTGCAGCAACTGCTCGGCTTGTTCGGCCTGGCGTTGCTATTGAGCCTGTTGACCATCCGCTGGGCGGTACGGCGTGGCATGGGTTTGCTGGATGAGCTGCTGCAAGCCTTGCGTCAGGTTTCGGGCGGGCAGTTGACGGCCCGCCTGCGCGAGGCCGGCCTGCCGGAGGCCCGTCAGCTGGCGGAACACTTCAACCGCATGGCCGCCACCCTGGAGCAGACCCAGGCCGACAATACGCAACTGACGCAGGCCCTGCTGGCAGTGCAGGAGCAGGAGCGCACCCACCTGGCGCAGACGCTGCACGACGACCTTGGCCAATACCTGGCAGGTATCCGTGCCCAGGTCTGCCTGTTGCGCATGGTGGCCGACCAGCCGACTGTGGTGGAACAGACGGCGCAAGCCCTGGCACTCAATTGCGAACGCCTGCAACAGGGCTTTCGTGCGTTGGTGCGTGACCTGTATCCGGTGGCGTTGCAACACATGCCGCTGGCTGAAGCCTTCGACCTGCTCGTCAACCAGTGGCAGGCCAGCCAGGGTATCGCTTGTCGCCTCCAGATTGGCGAGCGCTTGCCAACGTTGCCCGGGGCGAGCCGCACGCACCTGTACCGGTTGCTGCAAGAGGCGCTGACCAATGTCGCCCGGCATGCCGGTGCCAGCCAGGTGCGGGTACGTCTGCAGCGCAGCGCCAAGGGCCTGCGCCTGCTGATTCGCGACAATGGCTGTGGAGCCCGTCAGCCGCAACGGCCCGGCGTAGGCCTGCATTCGATGGCCGAACGCGCCCGTAGCCTGGGGGGCGAACTGCGCATTTTCAGCCGCCCCGGGGCTGGCTGGGCACTGGCTCTGAACATTCCCTTGGAGGTGTGATGAATATTGTATTGGTCGATGACCATGCCGTGGTCCGCCAGGGCTATGCCAGCCTGCTGCGGGCGGTGTTGCCCACGATGGAAGTACGTGAGGCTGCCAGTGGCGAAGAGGCCTTGGCCCGGGTTCAGGAGCAAGTGCCTAACCTGGTGATCATGGATTTTGGCCTGCCTGGCATTAGCGGCCTTGAAACCACCCGCCGCCTGCGCCAGCGCCTGCCCCAGTTGCGGGTGCTGTTTTTCAGCATGCACGATGAGCTGCCGCTGGTGCGCCAGGCGCTTGAAGCCGGGGCCTCGGGTTACCTGACCAAAAACTCGGCGCCCGAGGTGTTGATCGAGGCGGTGCAGCGGGTGTTGGCCGGGCATGCTTACATCGAACAGCCTTTGGCTACCCAGTTGGCTTGCACGTCACAACAGAGCGCCAATGACCCGCGTTTGCAGCGCATGACCCAGCGTGAGTTGGAGATTTTCACGATGTTGGCCAAAGGCACCCCGGCGCGGGTGATTGCCGAGCAGCTGTGTATCAGTGGCAAGACTGTGTCCAATCACCTGACCTTGCTCAAGAGCAAGTTGCAGGTCAGCTCGCATGCCGAGCTGGTACATTTGGGGATTGATCTGGGGGTGGTGAGGGTGGCGGGGTGAGGTGTTATGGCTGCGGCTATTGGGGCTGCTTCGCAGCCCATCGCGACACAAGGCCGCTCCCACAGTGATCGCGTACACACAGCAATTGGAATGTACGCCGTCACTGTGGGAGCGGCCTTGTGTCGCGATGGGCCGCAAAGCGGCCCCAGCTAACTGAGCTCATTTGTCCCAGGTTTCAGGGCACCCCTTGCACCCCTCCATGTTGGCCTCCTGAAAATTCCCGTAATGCTGCCGCGCCCCGCGCAAATCGGCGCGTTCCAGGTTGCTCTGGCCAAATTTGGCTTCTTGCAGATTAGCGTCCCCCAGGTTGGCCTCTTGCAGGTCCGTCTTGCTCAGCCAGGCCATTTCCAGGTCTGCGGCCTGCAGGTTGGTCTGGTGCATCTTTGCCCCTGACAGCCGGGCAAACTGCAAGTAGGCCGCGCCGAGGTCGGCTTTCTCGAACTGCGCGCCTTGGGCGAACATGCCCCAGCCCTGGATGGCGACCAACTTGCTATTGCTCAGGTCAGCCAAGCGCAGGTTGCTCTGCTGCAGGCTGGCGCGGGTCAGGTTGGCGCCTTGCAGGCGAGCCTTTTCCAGGTTGGCCAGGTCCAGCAGGGCATGGCGCAGGTCGGCCTCACGCAGGTCGGCGCCGGCCAGGTTCATCTTGCGCAGGTCCTGGTTGGCCAGGTTGGCGCCGCGAAGGTTGGCCCCCGGGCACTGGCTGGCTTCGGCAATCACGCAACCGTTGACGGTCAGGGGGGCATCGTTGCCATCGTCGTCGGCACTCACCGCCATGGCGGGGGATAGTACCAACAGCAAGGCAAATGGCAGGTAGTTCATGGTGAAAGGCTCCTGGCGGAAGATGAGCAAAAGCGGGGAGGGGGTTGGCCCGCTCCCCGCAGGCGATCAACGCTGCGCGGTCTTGTTGTCCCAGCTCGGGATCTTGAACACCCAGAACGAACCACCCTGGGCCACCGGCTTGGTCAGCTCAGCCATGTCACCGCCCCACAACGGCACGGCGCCGCCGTAGCCCACGGTCACGCCGATGTACTGTTCGCCGTCCTGCTCCCAGGTGATGGGTGGCGAAACGATGCCGCTGCCGGTCTGGAACTTCCACAGCTCCTTGCCCGTCTTGGCGTCAAAGGCCTTGAAGAAGCCGTCACCGGTGCCGGTGAACACCAGGTTGCCCTTGGTGGCCAGCACGCCGGCCCACAGTGGCAGGTGCTCCTTGTGCTCCCACACCAGCTTGCCGGTGGTCGGGTCCATCGCCCGCAGGGTGCCGACGTGGTCGTCGTACATGCGCTTGATGCGGAAGCCCATGCCCAGGTACGCCGAGCCTTTCTTGTAGTTCACTTCCTCGGTCCAGTACTCCTCCTTCCACTGGTTGCCGGGGATGTAGAACAGGCCGGTGTCCTGGCTGTAGGCCATGGGGTTCCAGTTTTTGCCACCGAGGAACGGCGGTGACACTTCCACCGGTTTGCCCTTGGTTTCACCCGGCAGCGGCTTGGCCGGGCGCTGGCCAGGGTTTTCTACCGGGCGACCGGTTTTCAGGTCGATGTGGCTGGCCCAGGTGATGTTGTCCACGAACGGGAAGGCGTTCTGCAGCTTGCCGTTGTTGCGGTCGACCACGTAGAAGAAGCCGTTGCGGTCGGCGTGGGCGGTGGCCTTGACCACCTTGCCGTCCTTGTCCTTGTAGTCGAACAGCACCAGCTCGTTGTTGCCAGAGAAGTCCCAGGCATCGTTTGGCGTGTGCTGGTAGAACCACTTCACCTCGCCGGTGCTCGGGTCGACGCCCACCTGGCCCGAGGTGTAGAGGCTGTCGTAGTCGTGGGGGTTGCCATCCTTGGAGGTGCGGGCCCAGGTGTTCCAGGGGCCTGGGTTGCCAGCGCCGACGATGATGGTGTTGGTCTCGGCATCGAAGCTTGCACTTTGCCAAGGGGCGCCGCCGCCGTGGCTCCAGGCTTCGACCTTGCCGGTCTCGGTGGTTGGGTCATCTGGCCAGGACGGCGCCTTGACGTCGCCGGTCGGGGTACTGTCCTTGCCGTTCAGGCGGCCCATGTGGCCTTCGACGAAGGGCCGCATCCACACTTCTTCACCCGTTTCCGGGTCGCGGGCGAACAGCTGGCCAACCACGCCGAACTCATCGCCGGAGCTGCCATGGATCAGCAACACCTTGCCGCTGGTCTTGTCCTTGATCAGCACCGGGGCGCCGGTCATGGTGTAGCCGGCGCTGTGGTCGCCGAACTTCTTGTTCCACACCACCTTGCCGGTGTGCTTGTCCAGGGCGATGACCCGCGCGTCCAGGGTGCCGAAGTAGATCTTGTCGCCGTAGATCGCCGCCCCGCGGTTGACCACGTCGCAGCACGGGCGAATGTTGTCGGGCAGGCGGTGGTTGTAGGTCCACAGGCGTTTGCCGGTCTTGGCATCCAGGGCGAATACCCGCGAGTAGGAGCCGGTGACGTAGACCACGCCGTCACTGACGATGGCCTGGGATTCCTGGCCGCGCTGCTTCTCGTCACCGAAGGAATAGGACCACGCCGGGGTGAGCTTGAATACGTTCTTGTCGTTGACCTGGGCCAACGGGCTCCAGCGTTGGGCGTTGGTGCCCATGCCGTATTGCAGCACGTCCTTTGTGGTCAGGTGGTCGTTGGCGATGTCTTCCCAGGTCACGTTCTTGCCGGTAGGTGCCGCTGGGGGAGTGGCCGCGATGGCCGCGTTGCTCAGGGCCAGGCTACCGGCCAGCAGCAGGGCCCGCACGCTGAGGGCCAGAGGGGAAAGGGCGGGTAGCGTTCTTGTTGTCATGGTTGCAGTTCCCTGTGGAGGTTTTGGCCTGCACAGGGTGCGGCGATGCAGCCTTGGGCGGATACGGAAAATATCCCGCCCTTGCCGGGAAGAGTTCCCGAGCGGCACCTCAATTGGCCCTTCACCACAAGCCCTACTACCAAGGGAGTAAGGCCCGGCCACCAAAGCAGCATTCGGCCGCCTGCGGGCTGTTTTTAAGATGGCGGCACGGCCTCTGTGGTTGAGGCTTTGCGTGCAATGGTGAGGGCATAACAATGACAACAAAACGCAATGTGTTGCTGGCTACAGGGCTGCTGGCTGCGGCTGTGCTGAGCGGTACGGCCTGGGCTCATGGCAACGTGGTGCCCCAGGCAGTGGAGACCAAGGGCCTGACCCCGATCAAGGACGCTGGCGTAAGCCTGGACGGCGACGGCTGGGCGGCGGTCAACCCGTACCGTACTTCGCCGGAGCACGACAAGGCCGTGGAAATCGGTGCCTCTGCCTACAACCAGAACTGCGCCGCCTGCCATGGCCTTGAAGCCAAATCCGGTGGCATTGCGCCGGACCTGCGCATGCTCGATGCGGGTGAGGCGGGCGACGAGTGGTTCGTCGAGCGGGTACGCCATGGCGCGGTTCGCGACGGCCGCGTGTACATGCCGAAAATGGCCGACTACCTGAGCCAGGAAGCCTTGTGGGCGGTACGTACCTATCTGGACAGCGTGCACGTCGAGGAGTGACGGCCATGCGTCTGTGGGCGGTGCTGTTGAGTGGCCTGCTGCTGTGCTGCGCTGCAGCCCAGGCGCAGGTGCGCAACTATGACGCGATCATCGCTGCGGGCGAGTTGAAAGTGGCGGTGTACAAGGACTTTGCCCCTTACAGTTTCGAGGACCACGGCAAGCCCCGCGGTGTGGATGTGGAGCTGGCGCAGGCCCTGGCCACGGCCATGGGGGTGCGCCTGCATCTGATCTGGGCGCCGCCCGGGGAAAAGCTCGACGATGACCTGCGTGACTATATCTGGCGCGGCAGCCCGCTGCGCCACCAGCAGCTGGCCGACCTGATGATGCGGGTGCCTTACGACCACGACTATGCGCAAAAACGCAACGAGGTGGGCGAGCTGGAAAACGGCCAGGTGGTGATGTTCGGCCCCTATCAGGAAGAGCGCTGGCAAGTCGCGTACGACCGCCGTCGACTGGCATCGGTGGCCAGTGTGGCGGTGTTCCAGCAGCACCCCATCGGGGTCGAGGTAGACAGCGTGCCGTCGTTCTACCTGACGTCGGTGTTCAACGGCATGCTCAGTGCCAAAACCCATCATTACCCCGGTGTGCAACAGGCGTTCGCCGCGATGCAGGCCGGGCAGGTGGACGCGGTGATGGCCATGCGCGGCGAGGTTGACTGGCAACTGCACCAGGCTGGCGACCCGCAACTGGCCCTGGCGGAAAACGCCTACCCCAACCTGGGCAAGCAGGCCTGGGAGATTGGCATGGCGGTGCATGAAAGCAATCGCCAGTTGGCCTATGCCGTGGAGGAAGCCCTCGAAGCGATGATCCGTGATGGCCGGCTCAAGGCCATGTATGCCGCTTACGGCCTGCGTTACGAGGTCCCGGAAATGTATCAGTAGCGCAAGCGAACCCAATCCCTGTGGGAGCGGGCATGCCCGCGAACACGGGCGAAGCCCGTGCCATCCACCGCGGCGCCTGCTTCGCGGGCAAGCCCGCTCCCACAGGGATTGGGTAAGACTGTTCCAAAGGAGCGTTTCATGAAATGGCGAGCGACACTACTGCTGGCCTGCTGGATGCCTTGTGCGGCCCTGGCGGCCACGCAAGGTACCCAGACAGACCCGGTACCCTCGGTAATGTGGGACTTCTACCACAAGCAGCTACTGGGCCAGGCCGCGTTCGTCTTCGACGACCGGGTCAAGCTGCTGGCGCCGCCGTTTGCCGAGGACGCACGCCAGGTGCCGCTGGAGATCGATGCCCGGGCGTTTTCTGGCGATGTGGTACGTATCATCGCCTGGGCGGAGCTGAACCCTTTGCCGCGTATTGTCGATTTCCAGCCCGGCGAGCGTGTGCTGCCCTGGTTGTCGATCCGCATCCGCATCGAACAGGCCACGCCGCTGCGCGCTGCGGTGCAGACGCGTGACGGCCTGTGGCACGTCGGCTCGACCCTGATCGACGCCGCTGGTGGTGGCTGCACCGCACCCAGTGTGGTGCGCACGCAACCTGGCTGGGAGGAGCACCTCGGCGAAGTGCTGGGCGGGCGCTACCCGCGTGGCGACAGCAGCCGCGTGCGTCTGCAGGTGGCTCACCCGATGGATAACGGCCTGGTCAGCGGCATTCCCGAATTCTTCCTCAACCAGGCCGAGCTGCAGGATGCGAACGGCCAGCGCCTGGCCCACCTCGAGCTGTACCCGGCCGTCAGCGAAAACCCCAACCTCGGGTTCGACATCCAGGGCCCCGGGCCGACCCGGCTGGTGCTGCAGGACAACAGTGGCAACCAGTTCGAGGCGGCGGTGCCCTGACCCTGTTGTCCGACTTCACCTGTGACCAGAGGCGCCTGTATGCGTTGGATACCGTTGTTGCTGCTGTGCCTGGGCCTGCCGGCCTGGGCTGACCTTGACTATCGGCTTGCACCTCGGCAAATAGCCGCAGACACTTGGCTGCTGGAAGGCAGCACCGACAATTTCGCCAGGAGCAACGGCGGCAACATCGTCAATACCGCGTTCATCGTCACCGACAGCGGTGTGGTGGTGATCGACAGCGGCCCCTCGAAACGCTACGGCGAAGCGCTGCGCCAGGCCATCGCCGCCACCACCGACAAGCCGGTGCTGGAGGTGCTGCTGACCCATCATCACCCCGACCATGTGCTGGGGAACCAGGCCTTTACCGATGTGCCTATCGGGGCCTTGGCGGGTACCGGTGATTTGTTGCGCCAGCAGGGCGATGCCATGGCCGAGAACATGTACCGCCTGGTCGGCGACTGGATGCGCGGCACCGAAGTCGTGCTGCCAACCCGTGTGCTGGAGGCGGGTATCCACGAGGTCGGCGGGCACCGGCTGCGTCTGCTGGCCCTGGGCGGGCATACCGGTGCCGACCTGGCGATTCTGGATGAAAAGACCGGCGTGCTGTTCGCCGGCGACCTGGTGTTTTACGAACGTGCCCTGACCACGCCCAACAGCCCGGGGCTGGAGGTGTGGCTCAAGGATCTGGACACCTTGCAAGCGCTGCCCTGGAAGCAGCTGGTGCCGGGGCATGGTCCGGTTGCCAGCGATGCCCGGCCCTTTGCGCAGATGCGCGACTACCTGGGCTGGCTGGACGGCCTGATGCGCGACGGCGCGGCCCGTGGTGATGACATGGCCGAGATGATCCGCAGCCCCATCCCCGAGCGATTTGCCGGTATCAGCCTGACGCGGTACGAGTTGATTCGCAGCGTCAGTCACCTGTATCCGCGTTATGAGCGTCAGCGTTTACAGCGCGTTGATAGTGAACCGTCCGCCAGCCTTGTACCAAGGAACTAGAAATCTCCGCACTGCGGGCAATTGTTGGCAACCGGGTCGGGACCAAGAATTCCCGGCACACCGGGAAATTTTCCCGGATACAACAAAAAACCAAAGGTAGCCGTCATGACCCGATCCCCGCGTCGCCCCTTGTTCGCCGTGAGCCTGGTGCTCAGCGCCATGCTGCTTGCTGGCGCGGCCCACGCCGCTGTCAGCAATGAAGAAATCCTTCAGGACCCGAAGAACCCGCAGCAGATCGTGACCAATGGCCTGGGCGTGCAGGGCCAGCGCTACAGCCCGCTGGACCTGCTCAATGCCAACAACGTCAAGGAACTGCGCCCGGTCTGGGCGTTCTCTTTTGGCGGTGAGAAGCAGCGCGGCCAGCAGGCCCAGCCGCTGATCAAGGACGGGGTGATGTACCTGACCGGCTCCTACTCGCGGGTGTTTGCCGTGGACGCCCGCACCGGCAAGAAACTGTGGCAATACGATGCGCGCCTGCCGGATGACATTCGCCCGTGCTGCGACGTGATCAACCGGGGCGTGGCACTGTATGGCGACCTGGTGTTCTTCGGCACGCTGGACGCCAAGCTGGTGGCCTTGAACAAGGACACCGGCAAAGTGGTGTGGAGCAAGAAGGTGGCCGACCACAAGGAAGGCTATTCCATCAGTGCCGCGCCCATGATCGTCAACGACAAGTTGATCACCGGCGTGGCCGGTGGCGAGTTCGGCGTGGTGGGCAAGATCCAGGCCTATAACCCGGAGAACGGCGAGCTGCTGTGGATGCGCCCTACCGTGGAAGGGCACATGGGCTACGTGTACAAAGACGGCAAGGCCATCGAAAACGGTATCTCCGGCGGCGAGGCGGGCAAGACCTGGCCAGGCGACCTGTGGAAGACCGGCGGCGCTGCGCCGTGGCTGGGCGGTTACTACGACCCGGAAACCAACCTGATCCTGTTCGGCACCGGCAACCCGGCGCCATGGAACTCGCACCTGCGCCCTGGCGACAACCTGTATTCCTCGTCGCGCCTGGCGCTGAACCCGGACGACGGCACCATCAAGTGGCACTTCCAGAGCACGCCGCATGACGGCTGGGACTTCGACGGCGTCAACGAGCTGATCTCGTTCAACTACAAGGACGGCGGCAAAGAGATCAAGGCCGCCGCCACCGCCGACCGTAACGGCTTCTTCTACGTGCTGGACCGCACCAACGGCAAGTTCATCCGTGGCTTCCCCTTCGTCGACAAGATCACCTGGGCCACCGGCCTGGACAAGGACGGGCGGCCGATCTACAACGAAGCCAGCCGCCCGGGCGCACCGGGTAGCGAGGCCAAAGGCAGCTCGGTGTTCGTCGCGCCGGCCTTCCTCGGTGCCAAGAACTGGATGCCGATGGCCTACAACAAGGACACCGGGTTGTTCTACGTGCCGTCCAACGAGTGGGGCATGGACATCTGGAACGAAGGCATTGCCTACAAGAAGGGCGCGGCGTTCCTCGGTGCCGGCTTCACCATCAAGCCGCTCAACGAAGACTACATCGGCGTGCTGCGTGCCATCGACCCGATCAGCGGCAAGGAAGTGTGGCGCCACAAGAACTACGCGCCGCTGTGGGGCGGGGTGCTGACCACCAAGGGCAACCTGGTGTTTACCGGTACGCCAGAAGGCTTCCTGCAGGCCTTCAACGCCAAGACCGGTGACAAGGTCTGGGAATTCCAGACCGGCTCCGGCGTGCTCGGCTCGCCCGTGACCTGGGAAATGGACGGCGAGCAATATGTGTCGGTGGTTTCCGGGTGGGGCGGCGCCGTACCGCTGTGGGGCGGCGAAGTGGCCAAGCGGGTCAAGGACTTCAACCAGGGCGGCATGCTCTGGACCTTCAAGTTGCCCAAGCAGTTGCAGCAAACGGCCAGCGCCAAGCCGTAAGGCTGCGGCCCTGCCGCCTACTACCAAATGAGGAGAGCCCCGCTGCCAACGATGCATTCGCCTGGCACGCGGGGCTTTTTACCATCGCTGCATCGCCTGTCGCTGGACAGGCATCGACCCACAGAGGCTCAGCATGATCTACGCACAACCCGGAACTCCAGGCGCCGTCGTGTCCTTCAAGCCACGCTATGGCAACTTCATCAATGGCGCGTTCGTGCCGCCATTGGCTGGCCAGTACTTCACCAACAGCTCGCCGGTCAATGGCCAGCCGATCGCCGAATTCCCGCGCTCCACCGCCCAGGACATCGATCGGGCGCTGGACGCTGCGCATGCCGCCGCCGAAGCCTGGGGCAAGACCTCGGTGCAGGACCGCGCCCTGGTGCTGCTGAAAATCGCCGACCGTATCGAGCAGAACCTGGAGGTGCTGGCCGTTACCGAAAGCTGGGACAACGGCAAGGCCGTGCGCGAAACGCTCAATGCCGACGTGCCGCTGGCGGCCGACCACTTCCGCTATTTCGCCGGCTGCATTCGTGCCCAGGAGGGCGGTGCGGCTGAGATCAACGAAGGTACCGTGGCCTATCACATTCACGAGCCGCTGGGTGTGGTCGGGCAGATCATCCCGTGGAACTTCCCGCTGCTGATGGCGGCCTGGAAGCTTGCCCCGGCCCTGGCTGCCGGCAACTGCGTAGTGCTCAAACCGGCTGAACAGACGCCGCTGTCGATCACCATTTTTGCCGAGCTGATTGCCGACCTGCTGCCCGCCGGCGTGCTGAACATCGTCCAGGGCTTTGGCCGTGAGGCTGGCGAGGCGTTGGCCACCAGCAAGCGGATTGCCAAGATCGCCTTCACCGGCTCCACCCCGGTGGGCTCGCACATCATGAAATGCGCAGCCGAGAACATCATCCCGTCTACTGTCGAACTGGGCGGCAAGTCGCCGAACATCTTCTTCGAAGACATCATGCAGGCGGAGCCCGCGTTCATCGAAAAGGCCGCCGAAGGCCTGGTGCTGGCGTTCTTCAACCAGGGCGAAGTGTGCACCTGCCCGTCGCGGGCGCTGATCCAGGAGTCGATCTACGAGCCGTTCATGGCCGAGGTGATGAAAAAGATCGCCAAGATCACCCGGGGCAACCCGCTGGACACCGAGACCATGGTGGGCGCCCAGGCCTCGGAACAGCAATACGACAAGATCCTCTCTTACCTGGATATCGCTCGGGAAGAGGGTGCGCAGCTGCTCACCGGTGGTGCTGCCGAGCGGCTGCAAGGCGACCTGGCCACGGGTTACTACATCCAGCCGACCCTGCTCAAGGGCACCAACGCGATGCGCGTGTTCCAGGAGGAAATCTTCGGGCCGGTGGTGGGCGTGACCACCTTCAAGGACGAAGCCGAAGCGCTGGCGATCGCCAACGACACCGAGTTTGGCCTGGGTGCCGGCCTGTGGACCCGCGATATCAACCGTGCTTACCGCATGGGCCGTGGGATCAAGGCTGGCCGCGTGTGGACCAACTGCTATCACCTGTACCCGGCGCATGCAGCGTTTGGCGGGTACAAGAAGTCGGGGGTGGGCCGTGAGACGCACAAGATGATGCTTGACCACTATCAGCAGACCAAGAACTTGCTGGTGAGCTACGATATCAATCCGTTGGGCTTCTTCTAAAACCTGGGATGGCCTCGGGGGCTGCTTTGCAGCCCATCGCCGGCAAGCCAGCTCCCACCTCGACCGCAGCTTCCCCAAGCTATGCGCGGTCCCTGTGGGAGCTGGCTTGCCGGCGATGAGGCCCGCACTGACCATGCAAATGCTTCAGCAATCCCCGGTACCTCCTACTAACGCACCCCGCAGTTTCCTTCCAAAGTAGCATTCGACCCCAGCGCCCCCCGTGCATTAATGCCTCTACCGGAATCCCCCGGCATAAGAAGAGGATTGCCCATGTGGAATAAACCCGCCTTTACCGACCTGCGCATCGGCTTTGAAGTGACGATGTATTTCGCCAATCGTTGATGTGCCGCCCGGCCATCGCCACGGTGGCCGGTTCCCCCTGATTACCTGTGGTTGAGCCAGTGCCACGCTTTGGTCTGGTTGCTTTCGCTGCGGGATGCTTTACGCTGGCAGTTACCTTCCAGAACAATAAGAACAGGCTTCACGATGAGCCAGAGTTTCAGCCCGCTTCGCAAGTTTGTATCGCCTGAAATCATCTTCGGTGCCGGTTGCCGGCATAACGTTGCCAATTACGCCAAAACCTTCGGCGCCCGCAAGGTGCTGGTGGTCAGCGACCCCGGCGTGATTGCCGCCGGCTGGGTGGCGGATGTGGAAGCCAGCCTGCAGGCGCAGGGCATCGACTACTGCCTGTACACGGCTGTATCGCCCAACCCACGGGTGGAAGAGGTGATGCTCGGCGCCGAGATCTACCGGCAAAACCACTGCGACGTGATCGTCGCCGTGGGCGGCGGCAGCCCGATGGATTGCGGCAAGGCCATCGGCATCGTGGTTGCCCATGGGCGCAGCATTCTCGAATTCGAAGGCGTGGACATGATCCGCGTGCCCAGCCCGCCGCTGATCCTGATCCCCACCACCGCCGGCACCTCGGCGGACGTGTCGCAGTTCGTGATCATTTCCAACCAGCAGGAACGCATGAAGTTCTCCATCGTCAGCAAGGCGGTGGTGCCGGACGTGTCGCTGATCGACCCGCAAACCACCCTGAGCATGGACCCGTTCCTGTCGGCCTGTACCGGTATCGATGCGTTGGTGCATGCCATCGAAGCCTTCGTGTCCACTGGCCACGGCCCGCTGACCGACCCCCACGCGCTGGAAGCCATGCGCCTGATCAATGGCAACCTGGTGGAGATGATCGCCAACCCCACCGATATCGCCCTGCGCGAGAAGATCATGCTGGGCAGCATGCAGGCGGGGCTTGCGTTTTCCAACGCGATCCTGGGTGCAGTGCACGCGATGTCGCACAGCCTTGGCGGGTTCCTGGACCTGCCCCATGGCTTGTGCAACGCGGTGCTGGTGGAGCATGTGGTGGCGTTCAACTACAGTTCGGCGCCGGAGCGCTTCAAGGTGATTGCCGAGGTGTTCGGCATTGATTGCCGTGGCCTCAACCACCGGCAGATTTGCGGGCGCCTGGTGGAACACCTGATCGCCCTGAAGCACGCCATCGGCTTCCACGAAACCCTGGGCCTGCACGGCGTGCGCACGTCCGATATTCCGTTCCTGTCGCAGCATGCGATGGATGATCCGTGCATTCTCACCAACCCCCGCGCGTCGAGCCAGCGTGATGTCGAGGTGGTCTATGGCGAGGCCCTCTGACGAGCAGCAGCGGGCGCTGGCCGGGCTGCTGGGGCTCGGCGACCACTCGGCACGCAAAAGCCATTATCCGGAGCTTTCTGCCCGCCTGGACGAACTGGAAGCCGAACGCAACCGCTATAAATGGCTGTTCGAAAACGCCGTGCACGGCATTTTCCAGGCCAGCCTGCAGGACGGCATGCGTGCCGCCAACCCGGCGTTGGCGCGCATGCTTGGCTACGACGACCCGCAAGCGGTGCTGTTTTCCCTGACTGACCTGGCCACTCACCTGTTTGACGGCGGCGCCGAAGAACTGCAGGCGATTACCGCGATCCTCGCCCGTGACCGCAGCCTGCACGGCTACGAAACCAGTCTGCGCCGCAAGGATGGCAGCCACCTGGATGTGCTGATGAACCTGCTGCTAAAGCCCGGGCAGGAAGGGCTGGTGGAAGGTTTTGTCGCCGACATCACCGAACGCAAGCAGGCCCAGCAGCGTTTGCAACAGCTCAACGACGAACTGGAGCAACGGGTTGCTGCGCGTACCGATGAATTGCTGGAGGCCCGGGATGCCGCAGAGGCCGCCAACCGCAGCAAGGACAAATACCTCGCCGCCGCCAGCCATGACTTGCTGCAACCGCTGAACGCCGCCCGCCTGCTGATCTCCACCTTGCGCGAACGGCCATTGCCAGAGGCCGAGCATGTGCTGGTGGAGCGCACCCACCAGGCCCTGGAAGGCGCCGAAGACCTGCTGACCGACCTGCTGGACATTTCCCGGCTCGACCAGGCAGCGGTCAAACCGGACGTGGCCGTGTACCGTCTCGACGAAGTCTTCGCGCCGCTGGTCTCGGAGTTTCGCACAGTGGCTGATGCGGCAGGCCTGAAGCTGCACGCGCGCATCGCTGACCATGCCATCAGCACCGACCTGCGGTTGCTGACCCGCATACTGCGCAACTTCCTCAGCAACGCCTGCCGCTACACCGACGAAGGCCGGATACTGCTAGGTGCCAGGCGCCGTGGCGAGCATCTGCGGCTTGAGGTGTGGGACACCGGCCGGGGCATTGCGGCGGATCGGCTGGATGCCATTTTCCTCGAATTCAACCAATTGGACGTCGGCCGCGCTGCGGATCGCAAAGGGGTGGGGCTGGGGCTGGCTATCGTTGAACGGATTGCCAAGATTCTCGGTTACCGGATCGAGGTGCGTTCATGGCCGGGGCGCGGCTCGATGTTCAGTATCGAGGTACCGATTGGCAAAGAAGTGCCACTGGCCGTTCACCAGGCTGTGCCGCTGCCAAGTGCCGGCAACCCACTGCCGGGCCGTCGCTTGCTGGTGCTGGACAACGAAGTGAGCATCCTTGAGAGCATGGGCGCGTTGCTGGGGCAGTGGGGCTGTGAAGTGGTCACTGCAATCGATCAGGAGGCAGCTTTGCTGGCGTTGCAGGGGCGGGCTCCGGAATTGATCCTGGCCGACTACCACCTCGACCATGGGGTGGTGGGCTGCGAGGTGGTCAAGCACTTGCGTGAGCATTTTGCGGTTGCGATACCGGCGGTGATCATTACCGCAGACCGCAGCGACCAGTGCCGTCGGGGCTTGCAGAAATTGGGTGCACCGCTGCTGAACAAACCGGTTAAACCGGGGAAATTGCGCGCGGTATTGAGCCAGTTGTTGGGGTAATTCATCATCGCCCTTTAACGACGGACAGCGAACTAGAGCAATCAGGGCCCGCCATGAAGTTTGGATCCAGTTGTGAATAAAAACTTCCTCTTCGGTCAACATTGTAAAATGTTAGTCTACTAACTAACGTGACTTTAAATACCGCTGGTCGGTGGTTGTGTTCAGGCAGTGAACGTTTTTGCTGTTGACGGCTCCTATTTGCCAGCAGGTGTGTTTCTCATGAACTGCACCTCGCGCCCCTCTCAGGAAGTCATACACCAACCTCATGCGTATCACGGGATGCACATGGGGATTTTTATTACCTCTGATCATGGAGTAACGCCTATGCCCGACCGAGGCTTAACGGTTGAGCTGCTGTGTATCTAAGTATCAATCCGCTGTTTCAATTAACGATATGAATTGGGTCTTGCCGTTGCGATCACGCTGTTCGCACGCCTGCAGCAAGGCCATCTAGCGCTAATGCATTACGTGGAGAAGACGTCGTGGAGATCAATACAATTATTAGCCTGTTCGGGCAGAAAGAATCCATGGAGCTGGTGCGGTTGTCGGTTATTTATGTTCACTTGCTGGCCTGCTGTGTCGCCATCGGGTTGGTGTTTGCCAGTGATGCCGAGATGGTCAGGGACTTGCTCAAAGGTCACAAACAGGCCGGGCATGACGGTCAACATATGGCGCGTTTACAGAAGTCTGTGTCCAATGCCCTGATATTCTTGTGGCTCACGGGGGCGGCTGTCATTGGTATTGATTACCTTGAAAAAGGCATGAGTTACTTTGCCAACCCAAAACTTCACGCCAAGATTATTATTGTCCTGTTGTTGACGTTCAATGGCATGTTGTTGCATCGCTATGTATTGCCGGCCTTGCTCAAGGCAGGTTCTTTGCTCGACCTGAATATCGGCGTGCGTATGTTCGCGTTGTTTTCCGGCGCGCTGTCGGGTGTGTCCTGGTTGTATGCGGCGATGTTGGGTGTCGGTCGGCCGCTGGCCTGGAAGTATTCGCTGACCGAGTTGCTGTTGGCCTACCCGGTCATGATCCTGCTGGGCTTTGCCTTGATGGCCGCCCTGACCCAGTGGGCGCGAAAACGCAGCCAGGCCAAAGAGACGCAAGCGCCTGTCTGGCCACTGGCGGGTATACCGTGCTGATCGCCTGAGCAACGCCGCGAACCGCAAGCCCGGTTCGCGGCGTTTTGCTACAGGATCGATAGCGGATAACTCACGATTACCCGGTGTTCATCGAACTCATTGCTGCTGAAGTCCCGGCGCAAGGTAGAGCTTCGCCATCTGACTGTCAGGTCTCGCAAACTGCCGCTCTGGACGGTGTAGGCCAGCTCGGTCTCCCGACCCCACTCCTTTCCATCGCGCACACTACCGACTTGCACGTTGTCACCGCTGATATAACGCGTCATGAACTGCAATCCTGGCAGCCCGTCGACCGCGAAGTTATGGTCGTAGCGCAACTGCCAGGAGCGCTCATGGGCGTTGTCATAGCTGGAGTTGTAGCTGTCGTTGGCCAGGCTGGTGCCGGCAGTGCCGTTGACCCGCATCCAGCCGGTATCGCCGCTGACCCGTTGCAGCCCCACGTAGAAAGTATGGCCGCCGGTACGGGCCGAGAGCAGCAGCGACGTGGTGCGGTTATCCATTTCGCCTGCCAGTGAGCGGCCACTGTCGTTGCCCACGAAGTACCCGAGGTTGGCCCCCAGGGTCCAGTTGCCCACGGCCTGGTTGTGGACCAGGTTGTAGTACTGCTGGCGGTAGATGTCTTGCAGGTCCGAATGCCAGATGGCGAGCTGGGTGGCCTTGTCGTTGAACAGGTACTCGGCGCCGAGGATGTCCAGGCGGTCCGCCGTGGCGGCAGGCCGACCAGACATGAACAGGTCTTCCATGCTGGCGTCGTTGCGTGGGCTGTTGCCGCGAAAGCGCGCGCCGTAAAGGGTGAGGTTGTCGATCTCGCGTGAGGTGAGCTGGGCGCCCTGGAAGGTCTGCGGCAGCGAGCGGCCGTCGTCCGAACGCAGCACCGGCAGCATCGGCGACCACTCGCCAACCTTCAACTCGGTGGCCGAAACTCGCGCCTTGAGCGCCACGCCCAAGCGGCCGAAGTCATCCGCCGGGCGGCCGTCATCGTGCACCGGCAGCAATTGGGTGCCGGCAGTGCCGCGCCCGCCGTCGAGCTTGACCGAGTACAGCCCCAGTACATCCACACCGAAGCCGACCACGCCCTGGGTAAAGCCCGAACGGGCGTCGAGGATAAAGCTCTGCGTCCATTCTTCGGCCTTGCCTTGCGGATAGGCCGGGTCGACGAAATTGCGGTTGATGTAGAAGTTGCGCAAGGTCAGGCCGACCTTGGCGTCGTCGCTGAAGCCTTCGGCCTGGGCGCTGGCGGCGCCAAGCAACAGGCAAGCGCAAGCCGCCGTCATGCGGCAAGGGGGGCAAAGGATATTCATTGTTGTTGTTCCTTTCTTGCAGGCGAGTGAAGCCACGCAACCGCAGGGGTTGCGTGGCAGGGTGAGGAGGGTCAGTTCAAGCGAACAGGGCGACGATGGCCGGCACGCTGAGCACGGCGGTGTAGTAGCCCATGAATTGCACGCCGATGTTGAAGCCGATGAAGCGGTACAGGAAACCGCCCAGCAGGCCCACAGTAAGGATGACCAGCAGGCCCAGCAGGCCGCCTTCCCACAGGCCGATTACCAGGATCAGGCCGACGAAGGTGGCGATCACCGCCTCGTGGCTGATGCGCCGGGACACGAACGAAGCAGCACGGTGGGCGAAGTTCATCGAGAAGGGGTAGGCGATCAGGATGGCGATCACGACCGCCAGCATGCCGTAGGCAAGAAACTCGCTGGCACTTAGCAGGTTGTGCAGGTTGTTCACCTGGCCGCTGGCGCTGTCGACGGTGAAGCGTGGCGGGGCGTTGAACAGCGGAGCGGCCGGCCCGGCAGCTACCGGGCTGAGCGGCAGGCCAAAGGCGATCAGCGGGATCAGCGCCTCGGCAATGTAGGTGGACTCGGTAACACCGTTGCGCACGCTGATGACCGAGGTCAGGCGGTGATAGGCGTGTTTGATGCGTGAACCTACCACTTCACCGAGAATCACCGTCATGGCCACCGGGCTGAACACGAAGGTGGCACTGGACACCGTGGCGGTGGCCAAGGTCCAGCCGGCCTGGCGGCGGTCCAGCACCTTCAGCGGGTTGGGGAACCAGCCGCCCCAGCCCTTGACGTCGGGTGACAGCGCAAAGGTGCGCGGTTCGCTGCGTTTCATCCGCGCCCGCTCTGCCGGGGCGAGCATGGCGAACAGGGCGGCGATCAGTGGGCCGATGGCAATGCCCAGGAAGTAGCTGACGCTGAGCTTGACGCCGTGCTGGCCGGTCAGGGTCTGCAAGGCGATGATCACCAGCACGAAGGGCAGCAGCGCCAGTACCGAGGCCCAGCGGCCTGCCGAGAAATAGGCAATGGTGGTGGCGGCGGCGAGGAACACCCAGGGCGCTGCCCGTTTGATCGCATCACCAAAAGGTGCCAGCAGCACGGCGAACAGCACTGCCAGTGGCACTGCCACCAGGGCAGCGATGACCGCACCGGAGATCATCTTGCGCAGGGCGATATGCGGCACGCCCAGGTTGCGCAGGAAGTTGGCTTCGCGCATCAGGGGTGTGGCCATGGTGTCGCCGGGGATGCCGAGCAACGCCGTGGGGACGGCGTGTGTCATGTGCTTGGCCACCGCACCGGCGAGGAAGAAGGTGAACACCCCGGCAGCGGGCACGCCCAACAGCACGACCAGCAAGGTCAGGGGGGCGAGGGTGGTGGTTTCGTCGCTGCCGGAGATCAGGCCGATGGCGGCAAACACCACGGCGCCAATAACGCCCATCAGCACGGCTATCAGAACCTGGTCGAACAGGGCGTCCATCAGGCGGTACCTCGCTTCAGGGTTGCGGTGCTTGTGCAGGCCTCGGCTGCGCTTGCGGGTTCAGCTTCATCGAACAGGCGTTCCAGGCCCAGCTCACGCAACTCGTTGCGCACCTCCTGCGGCAGGTCACCGAGCTGGCCGATGCCGCCGTATTCGCTGCGCAGCTCTTCGATTACTTGCTGGCGCCAGGCCGGGTCGGCCACATGCTCGACCACATGGCGCTTGGGCTTGAACAGGCAGGCGCTGACCCCGCCACCCAGCAGCGAGCCGAGAATGCCCAGCAGCATGGCGTAGGCCCGGGCCATCTGGCTGGACTCGACCCAGCCGGTCAACAGGTGCTCGGCCAGGAAAAAGGTACCCAGGCTGCAAGCGGCGCCGATGGCGATGGCGGCGAGCAAGTGGCGACTGTCCACGGTGTCGCCCCACACTTCATAGAGGTTGTCGTCAGCCATGGTCCACCTCCGGGTGGAGGGGGTGCAGGCGGCATTCAAAGGTCATTGGCATTCTCCTGCCCTTGCGGGCTTGTTGTTTTTGTTCGGGAGCCACAGGCGCTATCAGTGTTCGCGGGCGCTCCTTGCTGCCAGGGCAAGGCCGGCGCGTGAGCGGTTGGCGGTGCCCAGCTGTGCGCTGATGCGCACACCAACCCGTGCCACCGCCTCCAGGTCGACACCGGTGCTGTAGCCCAGGCCGTGCAGCAGGTACAACAGATCTTCCGTGGCCACGTTACCGCTGGCACCCGGCGAGTAGGGGCAGCCGCCGAGGCCCGCGACCGAGCTGTCGAAGGTGCGTACACCCTGCGCGAGTGCGGCATGCACATTGGCGATGGCCATGCCCCAGGTATCGTGGAAGTGGCCGGCCAGTGCCGCGACCGGCAGTTGCCGTGCGCAGTGCTCGAACAACTGAGCCGTTTCATCCGGGCGGCCGGCGCCAATGGTGTCACCCAGGCTGATTTCGTAGCAGCCCAGTTCGTACAGGCGGCGTGCGACCTTGGCCACAGCCTCCGGCGCAACGGCCCCACTGAACGGGCAACCGAGCACGCAGGATACATAACCGCGCACCCGGATAGAGGCTTCGCTGGCGGCGCGCAACACCGGTGTGAAGCGCTCGAAGCTTTCATCGATGGAGCAATTGATGTTGTTGCGCGAAAACGCCTCGGAGGCGGCGGCGAACACCGCTACCTCGCGGCAACCAGCCCGTTGCGCGGCCTCGAAGCCTTGCCGGTTGGGCACCAGGGCCGAGTAACTGACCCCGTCGTTGCTGGGCAACTGGCGCAACACCTCGTCGCTGCCGGCCATCTGCGGCACCCAGCGCGGCGACACGAAGGCGCCGGCTTCGATATGCCGCAGGCCGGTGCCAGCCAGCTCGCCGATCAAGCCCACACGGGCGGCCACCGACAGCGGCTGGCGTTCGTTCTGCAGGCCGTCACGGGGGCCGACTTCAAAGACCTTTACCGCTTGCATCGGGACCATGCTCATTGGCCGCGCTTTTGTTTCAGCAGTGCTACGGCGCGGTCGGCGCGCACGTCGTGGTTTTCCACCAACTGCCGGGCAACCCAGTCCACCTCATCGCCTCGGGCGCCCGCCACCACGGCAATATTGCGCGCATGCAGGGCCATGTGGCCGCGCTGGATGCCTTCGGTGGCCAGGGCGCGCATGGCCCCGAGGTTTTGCGCCAGGCCTACGGCCACGGCAATCTCAGCGAGCGCCTGGGCTGTTTTCACGCCGAGGATGCGCAGCGACAGTTGCGCCAGCGGGTGGGTCTTGGTGGCACCGCCGACCAGGCCTACGGGCATCGGCATTTCCAGGGTGCCGACCAAATGGCCGTTGTTGTCCTTTTCCCAGGTGGTCAGCGAGCCGTAGTGACCACTGCGGCAGGCATACGCATGGGCGCCGGCTTCCACTGCACGCCAGTCGTTGCCAGTGGCGACGATCAGTGGGTCGATGCCATTCATGATGCCCTTGTTGTGGGTGGCCGCGCGGTAAGGGTCGACCGCAGCGAAGGCGTAGGCGTCGAGGATGCCTTCGATCACTGCCTCGCCACTGAATTCGGCCGTTTCCAGTTGCTGCGGAGTAATCCGCACCTGGGCCCTGGCCAGGCGCAGGTCGGCCAGGTTGGACAGAATGCGCAGGCGTACCTGGCCCCCGGTAATGGCTTCCATCAGCGGCGCAACGGCCTCGGCCATGGTATTGACGGTGTTGGCGCCCATGGCATCGCGTACATCGACGATCAGGTGCGCCACCAGCATCGGGCCACGCGGGGTATCGGCGAAGGTGTGCACTTCGATGTCGCGGCAGCCGCCGCCAAGGCTGTTGAGCAACTGGTCCTTGCGGTTGGCCAGTTCAATGATTTCGTCTTTGCGGCGCAGCAGGCTCAGGCGTGCATTGAGCGGGTCCTGTATGCCGACGATCTGTACCTGGGCACGCATCAGCGGGGCGCTGCTGGAGGTGGTGAAGCCGCCGTTGGCACGGGCCAGCTTGGCCATGTACGAAGCAGCGGCGACGATCGAGGGTTCTTCCACCACCAGCGGCACCAGCACATCACGGCCATTGATCTGGAAGTTGCTGGCCACGGCATAGGGCAGCTCGAAGGTGCCGATGACGTTTTCGATCATGCCGTTGGCGATGTCCATCGGCAGGGCACCGGCGTTGGCCAGCAGGCTGACATCGTCGTGGCTCAGGCCGAGCAGCTGGCCGATGTGGTCCAGGCGCGCGGCGGGGGACAGGTTACGGAAAGCGGGCAGGCGGGAATCGAGGCTCATGAGGGTACCGTTGGCGTCATTGTTGTTGGGCGGCGGCTTGAGCGCGTCGCCGGCGTGGTGCTAAATGTGCAGCCACTGTGCCCTTGATTGAAGGTACAGTTTTGCCCAACAGTACCCAGACTGTACCCATGACAGCACAGGAGCCAGCCGATGCCTCGTGTCACCCTTGCCCAGCAAGTCGCCGATGCGGTTGAGCAGCAGATCCGCACTGGCGTGCTGAAGGTTGGCGACCGCCTGCCGTCGTTACGCGAGTACATGCGCTTGCACGGGCACTCGAAAAATACGGTGATCACCGCGTACGAGATTCTCGCCTCTCAAGGGTTGGTGGAGGCGCGCCACGGACAGGGCTTTTTCGTCGGTGCGCAGGTGCAGGCCGCCGAGCTGGATGAAGCACCGCCGTACACCCGGGCCATGGACACCATCTGGATGATGCGGCAGCAGTTCGTTCGCGAACCCGGGCTGGCGCCGTTGGGTGAAGGTTTTGCGCCGGTGGCCTGGTTGCAGGACATGCGCCTCGACAAATTCACCCGGCAAGCGATGCGCAGTGGTGCAGGGAACCTGTTTCGCTATGGCAATCGCCTGGGCAACCCTGGCCTGCGCCAGAGCCTGGTGCGCAAGCTGGCCAGCTACGCCATCAGTGCCACGCCCCGGCAAATCGTGACCACCCACGGCGCCAACCATGCACTGGACCTGATCATTCGCCGCTTCGTGGTACCGGGCGATGCGGTGCTGGTGGAAAACCCGGGCTACTACCCGCTGTTCGGCAAGCTGCAACTGCACGGCGCACGGCTGCTGAGCGTGCCGCGCCTGGCGGACGGCCCGGACATGGATGCGCTGGAAGCCATGCTGCGCGTCGAACGGCCCCGGCTGTTCTTCATCCAGTCGGTGTGCCACAACCCTACCGGCTCGGATATCTCCCCGGCCAAGGCCCATCGCGTGCTGCAACTGGCCGAGCGGCACGACTTGCTGCTGGTTGAAGACGATGCACTCGCTGACTTCAAGCCCAGCTCCGCGCTCAAGGTGGCGGCGCTCGACCAACTGAGGCGTTCGCTGTACATCGGCAGTTTCTCGAAATCAGTGTCGGCGGCTTTGCGGGTGGGTTACATCGCAGGGAGCAAGGAGGTCATCGACGAGTTGGCCGACCTGCAGATGATGTTGCACACCAGTTGTTCGGAACTGTGCGAACGCACGGCGGATGTGATCCTCAGCGAAGGGCATTTCCTGCGGCACCTGATGCGCCTGCAGGACCGGGTGCGGGAGGCTACCGCCGGCGGGCTGCGGGTGCTGGATGAACTAGGCGCCGAGGTGTTCTGTCGGCCGGAACAAAGCCTGTACCTGTGGGCGCGTTTTCCGGGTATCGAAGACACCGCGTTGCTGACCCGCGAAGTGCAGGGCAGGGGGGTAATGCTGGCGCCGGGGGCGATCTTCCAGACCAACCAGAAGGCCGTGACGCCCTGGACCCGGTTGAATGTGGCCTATTTGCAGGAACCGGTGTTTGCGCAGTGCATCCGTGGTTGAGCAAGTTAATGACTTGAGTCGGGCGCTTGGGCGCTTTCCACAAGCCAGTCGATCAACACCTGCAACCGTCTGGGCATCGGGTCATGAGGCGGGTAGACCAGGTAATAGCCATAGCTGGGGGTATCAACGAAACCACCCAACGGCAGGACCAGTTCACCGCGTGCAATGCGCTCTCTGACCAGTTGTTCCCGGCCGATGGCGATGCCGACATGGTTCAGCGCTGCGAGTGTGCAAAGGTCGGAGCGATCGAATGTTAGAAACCGGTGTGGAGGGGTGATACCGGCGCCTTTGGTGCTGGCCCAGAGCTGCCACTCTGCATCGAATGCAGCATTGTCCCAGGCTGCTACGTCATGCAAGGCGGTACAGTGATCCAGCCGGTGCAGGTCACCGGTCAATGCATGGATTTCTGCGTAATGGGGGGAGCACACAGGGGCGATCCGCTCGTTCATCAAGTGAATGGTCTTGAGCCCGGGGTGATGGCCGTCCGAGTAACAGAGGACCAGGTCGATCTTGCGTGTGCGGTAGTCGATGCTCTCATTACCCACCCTGATATCCAGCTGGATATCAGGGTAGCGGGAAGTGAACTGCGCGAGCCGCGGCACCAGCCAGCATTGTGCTACTGACGGGCGTACATACAACGTCAGTTGGCCGGCGATCTCGGCATGAGCGCGTTCCTGCACGGCCTCGCTTAACTCATCCATGGTCCGTTGCATGACCGAGAACATCCGCTCGCCGTCTTCGGTGAGGCTGACCTTGCGCGGCATGCGATGGAACAGCTTGAGCGCCAGTTCATCTTCGAGGCGATTGATGCGATGGCTTACCGCGCTGGCCGTCAGGCACAGCTCATCTGCGGCGCGCGAGAAGCTCAAGTGCCGTGCGGCCACCAGAAAAACATGCAGGCTGCCCAGGTGCGAGCCACTGAGTTTCACTGCGGCGGCGCCGCCGAGCTTTTTCATCGATCAATCCTTTCTGCGCAGTTCACTGATTGCGGTTAAACGTTTGCCTGCACGCTGCGCCCCTTGGCCAGATAGGCGTTGAACTCGTCCTCGGGCACCATGCTGCCACCCGTGCCCCAGACGAGGTGAGTGGCCTGCTGAAGTTGCGTTGGGGAAAAGCCCTGGCGCGCCAGGTACTCACCCGCTTGCAGTACCCGTAGCATACCGGGTACCCCGGCCAGGGCAGAGGGTTCCAGTTTGACCTTGTCCTGCTCATGGGCGATGACCATCAAACGGTACAGTTCTTCGTCGGTCACGGTGTAGTAACCATCAATCAGCCGCTGCATGGCTTTGCCGACAAACCCGGACGGGCGCCCGACCGCCAGGCCGTCGGCGGCGGTGATGTTGTCGATGCCGAAGTCCTGCACACTGGTTTCATCGTGCAAGCCGGTGTACACCCCCAGCAGCATGCACGGGGAATGGGTGGGTTCGGCAAAGATGCAATGCACCGCATCGCCGAACACCAGCTTCAGCCCGAATGCGACACCACCGGGGCCGCCCCCGACGCCGCACGGCAGGTACACGAACAATGGATGATCGGCGTTCACCTGGATGCCGGCCTCGTCGAACTGCCGTGCCAGCCGTTCGGCGGCAACGGCATAGCCGAGGAACAGCTGCGGGGAGTTTTCATCGTCGACAAAATAACAGCTGGGGTCTGACGCTGCCTGCTGGCGACCTTGCTCGACCGCCACGCTGTAATCGCAGGCGTGCTCTACCACCGTTACGCCGTTGGCGCGCAGCTTGTCCTTCTTCCATTGCCTGGCGTCGGACGACATGTGCACGCTCACCCGGAAGCCCAGCTTGGCGCTCATGATGCCAATCGACAGGCCCAGGTTGCCGGTCGAACCCACGGCTATCTTGTACTGGCTGAAGAATGAGCGGGCCTCATCGTTGGCCAGTCTGGTGTAGTCATCCGACGGCGTGATCAAACCGGCCGCCAAGGCCAGGTCTTCGGCGTGCTTGAGCACTTCATGAATGCCGCCCCGGGCCTTGATGGATCCGGAGATAGGCAAGTCACTGTCCGCCTTGAGCCACAGGCTGCCCACGTTTTGCAGTGAGCCTTCCTCGATAAGCCGTTGGCGAAGCTGCGGCAGCGGGGTGATGTGCGACTCGATCACCCCGCCGGCAGCTGCCGTTTCAGGGAACACAGTGGCCAGGTAGGGTGCGAAACGCTGCAATCGTGCGCTTGTCGCTTGCACGTCGTCCGCCGTCAGGCCTACGTCGTGCAGGGCTTCGGCAGCCTTGGCTATACCAGGGTTGAACCAGCTGGTTTCTTTCAGGGCAACCAGGTCGGCGATGATGGGGTGGCTTTGTTGCCAGGCTTCAAGGGTTTTTCCGTGAATCATGATTTCACCTGTTGCGCAGTATGTGCAGAGTAGATCAGACAATCTTCGAAAGGAGCAGGGTCAGGCACAAGGCAACTACCGAGGCCAGTACCGTAGCGGCCGTGAACTTCTTCAGTGCGTCGCTAAGGGAAAGGCCCAGGTATTCCTTCACCACCCAGAAAGCTGAGTCGGTGATGTGGGTCCAGCCGATGGCGCCGGCACCGATAGCGATCACCAGGATTTCCCGGTTGTATTCCGGGTGCTGGCCAAGCATCGGCATGACCATGCCGGCCGCGCTGATCATCGCGACGGTGGCCGAACCGACGGCAAAGTGCATGATCCCGGCGATCAACCAGGCAAGGATGATCGGGTTGAATTGCGTCTGGTTAAGCACATCAGCCAGTGCCTTGCCAATGCCGCTGCCGACGAGCATGTCATTGAAGGCGCCACCGGCACCGATGATCAGCAGAATGCCGGCCAGGGGAGGGAAGCAGCGCTGGGTCAGGCTCAGCAGGTCAGCCATGTCCAGGCCGCGACGCAAGCCCAGTGCCCAGTAAGCGAACACCACCGATAGCGTCAGGGCAATTAATGGGCTGCCGAAAAAGGCCACCCACTCGTACAGTGCAGACCCCTTGTCCAGAACCGTGACGGCCAGTGTTTTGCCGACCATCAACATGAGCGGCAGCAGGACGGTGGCAAGTGTGATGCCGAAGGCAGGCATTGCCTGCTCTTCTGCCTGAGTCACCGTGCGTATAGACAGGAAGGCCTGTTGGGATTCGCTGGCCTCACGTTTGCAAGTGAAGCGAACCCACACCGGCCCAGCGATGATGGCGGTTGGCAGGCCAACGATCAGGCCGTACAGGATGACAGTGCCGATATCCGCATTGAGCATGCCGGTAATGGCCGTGGCGGCCGGGTGCGGCGGGAGAATGCAGTGCACCACCATCAGCGAGGTGGCCAGCGGGACACCGAGGTACAGCATGCTGATTCGGGTTTGACGTGCGACCACGTAGATCAGCGGAATCAACAGGACGAAGCCAACCTCGAAGAACACCGGGATGCCGGCGATGAAGCCAACGAGCATCATTGCCCAGGAGGCATTGCGTTCACCCAGCGTGTTCAAAAGCGTGGTGGCGATGCGTTTGGCGCCTCCGGACTCTTCCAGCAATTTGCCGAGGATACTGCCCAGGCCGATGATACCGGCGAGAAAGCCCAGCGTGCCGCCCATGCCTTTCTCGAATGCGGCCACAATTGCCGTGGGCGCCATGCCGGTGCCGACACCTACCACCAGGCTTGCGGCCATCAACGCGAGAAAAGGGTGGACTTTGAATTTGCTGATCATGGCTACGATCAGGAGTATTGCGGTGCCCAGGACGAATAATGAGAACGTTGGAGTCATCGTGTAGTTATCTCTATCGCTGATCGCTTCCGTGCGAGCTTCTTGTTGGTTTGCACCCATTAGATTTCAGCGATTTGATCGACTCAAACGATGGCTCCTCACAGCATGGATGAATGCATGTCATGCATGCTGAGTACCCGGGAAATCAGATTTTGCCGCTTCCATGTAGTCCAATTCCCAAAGATACTCCCAGCGCCTGTTTTTCGTTGCGTCCGTGTTTTCAGCGCTCTAGTGTCGGTTCGTCGTTGCACACAACGACCGGCTTTGACAGGCCGCGACGATATACAGAGCATGACCGTTCATGGCGGTTGTGTATGGGGCACGTTCGCGTGCGCCGGTTTCTGTGTTCGCCGGTCTGTCAACCCATACACAGCTGCCACCTTTCCGTTTGACAGCGGGTTGGCGGTGGCCCTACCGAGAACACAGTGCGATGTACACAGAAGAAAACAGATTCACCGTCGGCAAAACCACCTTCTACCAAGGTGAAAACCAGACCCACCCCCTGTTCCGCATCGAGGCCGGCATTCCTTGCCAGAGCGCCCGCGAGCAGGCTTCAGAGTTGATGGGCTACGCGCGGGACATGACCCTGGATGGCTTGATGGAAGACAAACCGCAGCTGATTTGGGCCTCGCATTACCTGTGTGCCTTGGCCAAGGCACTTATGGATGATGCCGAGCTGGGCATGATGAAGTGAGTCACCGGCTTCGTGCTGAGGCTCACTGATGTGTTGCCAGTGCCGGCCCCTTCGCGAGCAAGCCCGCTCCCACAGGATCATCACAGCCTTCAGGATATGCGCAGTACCTGTGGGAGCGGGCTTGCCCGCGAAGAGGCCGGCACTGGCGCTAGAGGTTTTGAGTGGATGGCTCGATCAGCCATAAGGCGGCGCTGGCAGCTCCGCCAACAACCGCTTCAACCCATCGCTCCACTGCCTGCGAATCTGCTGGTAATACGCATCCTCACCGGTAATGCGTTTGCGTGTCATGCATTCCAGGCTGCCTTCGCGGTACACCAGCAAGTCCAGCGGCATGCCCACCGACAGGTTGCTGCGGATGGTGGAATCGAACGAAATCAGACCGCAACGCAACGCTTCATCCAGTGGCGTCTGGTACTGCAGGTTTCGGTCAAGAATAGGCCGCCCGTACTTGCTTTCGCCCAGTTGCAGGAACGGGGTGTCTGGCGTGGCCTGGAAGAAATTGCCCTGCGCGTAGACGTTGTAGATGGCCATGGGTGCGCCGGCTATCTGGCCGCCGACAATGAATGAACTGCTCAGGTCGATGTCGCCCGTAAGTTTGCTGCGGTCACGGTTGACCACTTCGCGCAGGGTGTCGGCGACCAGCACCGTTGCATCGTAGAGCGTGGCAACGTTCAGCAGGTGAGGGCCGCTGCCCTGGCTGCGTTGCTGCAGCAGGTTCACCACCGACTGCGAGGTTGCCAGGTTGCCGGCGGTCTGCAGCACGATCAGCCGCTCGCCCGGCACGCTGAACACGAACAACTTGGCAAAGGTGGAGATCTGGTCGATGCCGGCGTTGGTGCGTGAATCGCTGATGAAGACAAGCCCGTCCTCAAGGTGCATGGCGACACAGTAAGTCATGCGGTTTCCCTGGTATTGGATATGGAGTGGTCTTGCCGCACCTGCGCGGCAAGACCGGCCTGCTGCAAACGCGTCACTGGCGGTGTACGTGAACGCTGGCCTGCATCGATTCGATACCGCCGCCGCGGCGCACGCCCCGGACCGGGCAGGCATCGAGGTAGTCCAGGCCAACCGCCAGCTTCAGGTGACGGTCTGGCCGCGTCAGGCGGTTGGTGATGTCGAAGCTGTACCAGGCGTCGTCGATCCAGGCTTCTGCCCAGGCGTGGCTGGCCAGGTGCTGCTCGTCCTCGGTGCACAGGTAGCCCGAAACGTAGCGTGCCGGCACCCCCAGGCTGCGGGCGCAGGCCAGGAAGGCGTGGGTGTGGTCTTGGCACACCCCGGCGCCGCCGTTGAATGCTTCGATCGCGGTGGTACCTACCGAAGTGGCCCCCGGGCGGTAGGGCATGTGCTCAGCCAAGCCTTGCATCAGCCCCGTCAGTGCCGCCCGGTCTCGGTGCTCGCCACATTGTCGGGTGGCGAAGGCCTTGAGCGTGTCATCGGCCTGGGTCAGGCGGCTGACACGCAGGAATGGCAGGGGAGACTGGCTTTCGGCCTCCTGCTCGCAGTCCGGGTCGATCTCTACCTGCCCGCTTGCAGTCAGCGCCAGGTGGCCGTGGGGTTTGTCCAGGGTCAGCACATGCAGGATGTTGCCGTACGGGTCGATCTGGCTCTTGACCTTGCAGGGCAGGCCCAGTTGCCATTCATTGATGCGTTGGCGTGCGCTGCTGCGCGGCGTCAGGCGCAGGAACTGGATGCTGTTGCTGACGTCGCTGGCATAGCTGTAGGTGGTGTCGTGGCGAATGGACAGTTTCATACAACCTCCAGGTAGGAGTGATGGACCGCCTGGCCCAGTTGGTTGATGCGGCCGATAAAATCGCTGAGCCAAGGGTGCAGGCCCGCTTCGAGGATTTCATCGATGGCGGTGTAGCGCAGGCGAGCGTTGAGTTCGGCGGCCATGCGCTGGGCGGCGCGCCCGCTACTGCCCGGCAGGCCGGCCAGGATCAGGTCCAGTTCCTCGATGCAGGCATGCAGCGAGCGCGGTACGTCCACCCGCAACAACAGCAATTCGGACACTGGCCGGGCACTGGGGGCGGCGCGATAGATCTCGTTGAAGGCTTCATACGAGGTCAGCGCACGCAGCAAGGCGCTCCACTGGTAATAACCACGGGCGGAATCGTCGCTGACCTCTTCCGAGGCCTCGCCGAACATTTCATAGCGCGCATCGAGCAGGCGCAGGGTGTTGTCCGCCCGCTCCAGGAAGGTGCCCAGGCGGATAAAACTGTAGGCATCGTTGCGCATGATGGTGCCGGAGGTGGCGCCACGGAACAGGTGCGAGCGTTCCTTGACCCAGTCGCAGAACTGGCTGATGCCATAGCGGCCAAGGCCATTACTGGCGATATTGCGCATCTCGATCCAGGTGGCGTTGATGTTTTCCCACATGTCGGCGGTGATGCGGCCACGTACTGCATGGGCATTGGTGCGGGCGGCCTGCAGGCAGCAATAGATGCTGCTGGGGTTGGTCGCGTCGAGGGCGAAGAAGTGCAGCATGCGCTCGGTGTCGAGCTCGGTGTGCCGGCGGATGTAGTCGTCCAGCGTGCCGGATGCCAGCAGCGACATCGCCAGCTCGGCATGGCCATCGCTGCGCCCAGCCTGGGGCATCAACGACAGCGAATAGCTGACCTCAAGCATGCGCGCGAGGTTTTCTGCACGCTCCAGGTAGCGCGACATCCAGTACAGGTCGGAAGCGGTTCGCGAAAGCATGGTTCAGTCCTCCACCACCCAGGTGTCCTTGGTACCGCCGCCTTGCGACGAGTTGACCACCAGCGAGCCTTCCTTCAGCGCCACGCGGGTCAGGCCGCCGGGCACCAGGCGGGTTTCACTGCCCGAAAGCACGAACGGGCGCAGGTCGATGTGGCGCGGGGCGATGCCGCTGTCGACAAAGGTCGGGCAGGTGGACAGGCACAAGGTGGGTTGCGCGATATAGGCGTGCGGGCGGGCTTTGATGCGCGCGCGGAAGTCTTCGATCTGGGCACTGGTCGATGCCGGCCCAACCAGCATGCCGTAGCCGCCGGAGCCCTGGGTTTCCTTGACCACCAGTTCAGGCAGGTGGGCCAGGACGTGGGACAGGTCCGCAGGCTTGCGGCACTGCCAGGTGGGCACGTTGTTCAGGATCGGCTCTTCGCCCAGGTAGTAGCGGATCATGTCGTCGACATAGGGGTAGATCGATTTGTCGTCGGCCACGCCGGTGCCGACGGCGTTGGCCAGTACCACATTGCCGGCGCGGTACACTGAGATCAGCCCTGGTACACCGAGCATCGAGTCCGGGTTGAACGACAGCGGGTCGAGGTAGTCGTCGTCCAGGCGGCGGTAGATCACATCAACCTGCTGCGGGCCGGCGGTGGTGCGCATGTAGACATGCTCGTCACGCACGAACAGGTCTGCGCCTTCGACCAGCTCGATGCCCATTTCCCGGGCCAGGAACGCATGCTCGAAATAGGCGCTGTTGAAGCGGCCCGGGGTAAGCAGCACGGCAGTGGGGGTGTCCAGCGGGCTGGCGCTCTTGAGCGTGTCCAGCAGCAGGTTGGGGTAGTGGTCGATGGGGGCGATACGCTGGGCAGCAAACAGCTCGGGGAACAGGCGCATCATCATTTTGCGGTCTTCGAGCATGTAGCTGACGCCGCTGGGGGTGCGCAGGTTGTCTTCCAGCACGAAGTAGCTGCCATCGCCGTCACGCACCAGGTCGACACCGGCGATGTGGGCATACAGCCCCCGGTGCAGGTCCAGGCCCTGCATGGCGATCTGGTAGCCCTCGTTGGCCAGCACCTGCTCGGGCGGGATGATACCGGCCTTGAGGATGCGCTGGTCGTGGTAGATGTCCTGCAGGAACAGGTTAAGCGCCTGCACACGCTGGATACAGCCGCGCTCGACCGTGCGCCATTCGCTGGCGCGGATGCTGCGTGGGATGATATCGAAGGGGATCAGGCGCTCAGTGTCCTGGCTGTCGCCGTACAAGGTGAAGGTGATGCCGGCACGGTGGAACAACAGGTCCGCCTCACGTCGGCGCTGCTCCAGCAGCTCCAGCGGGGTGTTCGCCAGCCAGCGGGCGAACTCCTGGTAATGCGGGCGGCAACTGCCGTTCGCTTCGTACATTTCATTGAAAAAAGCCCGGGACATACCCACTCCTTGCCACCGTTGCCGGCAGCTTCATTGCGGTTCATCTGCGTTTTTCAGGGTGCTGCCTTGCTGGGGTCGGTGGGTGCCGTGTCTCGCGTGAGCCTCGGTTGCGATTGGTTGCCTGTGCGGTGAGCACAACAAGCATTGCAATGAAGGTGCCGAAAACGCCGTGCAGCGGGGATGTTGAGGGGAAAGCGCCGCGAAACACGGGATTTGGGCGGGTAATCCGTGGCAGTACGGGCGGTGTTTGCTCTAGCTGCGGGTGAGCAACGCCGGGCCGACAGCCTGGCGCGCATCAAAAAAGGGCGCTTTGAAACCCGTTACCGATTTTGACCCGAATTGGGGCGTGGTCTGCTAAGGCCGCGCAGCTGTCAGAGCACGGGCCCTGACGCCACGCTGACACCCGCCAGCGTGGTGAAGGAGATGTCCTTGGCGGTGAGCAGAAAATCGCTCACGTATGGTACTTCCAGCATGTCACTGCGCAGTGCTGCGTAGAGCCTGGCCTGCAAGCCCTGTTCGCCAAGGCGCTTGGCGGTTACATAGCCACGCGAGCTGTACTCATGCACTGCCCAGTTGGGCAGGCAGCAGACACCGCGCCCGGACGCCACCAGCTGCATCATCATCACGGTCAGTTCCGAGGTGCGAACCTGTGCCGGCTCGACGTCGGCCGGGTCGAGAAAGCGGGTGAAAATATCCAGGCGAGTGCGTTCGATCGGGTAGGTGATCAGCGTCTGGTGGGCGATATCGGAAGGTTCCAGGCAAGGCTTGTCGCGCAGGGCGTGGTGGTTGTCGATAGCCAGCAGTGCCTCATAACCGAACAACGGCACGTAGGTGATGCCCGGCAGTGTTACCGGGTCGGAAGTGACTACCAGGTCCAGGTCGCCGCGCTCCAGGGCTGGCAGTGGTGCGAAGGAAAAACCGGAGGCGAGGTCCAGTTCCACCTCTGGCCAGGCGCTGCGAAACTCATCCACGGAAGGCATCAGCCACTGGTAGCAGCTGTGGCATTCGATGGCGATGTGCAGCCGCCCGGCCGAGCCCCCGGCCAGTTTGCCAAGGTCCCGTTCGGTACTGCGGATTTGCGGCAACACCTGGTCGGCCAGCTGCAACAGTTTCAGCCCCGCACTGGTGAAGCGCACCGGCCTGGATTTGCGCACGAACAGCGGCATGCCGATCCGTTCTTCCATGTCGCGGAACTGGTGCGACAGGGCTGATTGGGTCAGGTGCAGGCGCTCGGCGGCCTCGTGCAGGCTGTCGGTTTCACGCAGCGCGTGGAGGGTTCGCAGGTGGCGTAAATCGATCATGGGTAAATTACGGGCCAGCTCGATGAACGTGGGTTCTCCTCGCTCTCAAGCAGCCCTGGCAATCCCTTTCAGTAGGTTTCCGTGGGTGGGGCAGAGGCTCAAGCCGCGTTGTGCGCGGCGATGTTGCGGTACTGCCCTTTGAAATACAGCAGTGGTTGCGTATCAGCCGCTGCCTGCAGGCTCAGTGCTTTAACTTCACCAATCACGATCAGGTGATCCCCGGCGGCGTGTTCGGCGTGAATGACACAATCGAGCCAGTGGAGGCTGCCAGCAATGATCGGGTTACCCAGCGGCGACGTCTGCCATTGCACGCCGTGCCATTTGTCGGTGCCGCGCTGCGCAAAACGGTTGGAAATGCCGACCTGTTCACCTGACAGGATGTTGACCATGAAGCGGCCAGCCTGGCGAATCTTCGGGTAGCTGGCCGAACGGGACATCACGCTGAATGACACCAGCGCAGGGCTCATCGACACGCTGTAGAACGACTGGCAGGTGAAGCCGACGGGCTCACCGTCAAGGTATGATGTAATCACCGTGATGCCGGATGCGAAGTGCCCAAGCGCCTGGCGAAAAATCGACGGCTCGATGGCGTTACCGGAAAGCAACATAGTAGGTCCTGTGGCTGCATTTGCTTCAGCGTGCGTTGACGAGTTCCTGGCGAACGATTGCCGCGCCTGCACTCAACGCCTTGAGCTTGCCGCTGGCTACCTGACGAGGCAGCGGTGCCATCCCGCAATTGGTGCATGGGTAAAGTTTGTCGGCATCGACGAACTGCAGTGCCTTGCGCAGGGTGTCGGCAACCTGCTCCGGTGTTTCAATGGCATGGCTGGCCACATCAATGGCGCCGACCATGACTTTCTTGCCGCGAATCAGCTCGATCAGGTCCATTGGAACATGCGAGTTATGGCATTCCAGCGAGATGATATCGATGCTGGACTGTTGCAGTTTGGGGAAGGCTTGCTCATATTGCCGCCACTCCGAGCCCAGGGTCTTTTTCCAGTCAGTATTGGCTTTGATGCCATAGCCATAGCAGATATGGACGGCTGTTTCGCACTTGAGGCCTTCAATGGCCCTTTCCAGGGTGGCCACGCCCCAGTCATTCACTTCGTCGAAGAAGACATTGAATGCCGGTTCGTCGAACTGAATGATGTCAACACCGGCCGCTTCCAGTTCCCTGGCTTCCTGATTGAGAATCCTGGCGAATTCCCAGGCCAGTTTCTCGCGGCTTTTATAGTGGCTGTCGTACAAGGTATCGATCATGGTCATGGGGCCAGGCAGCGCCCACTTTATCGGCTGCGTGGTCTGTTGGCGCAAGAACTTGGCATCTTCGACAAACACGGGTTTCTGTCGGGCGACAGCACCCACCACGGTTGGCACGCTCGCGTCGTAGCGATCGCGGATTCTAACGGTTTCCCGTTGCTCGAAATCAACACCACTCAGGTGCTCGATAAAGGTGGTGACGAAGTGCTGACGTGTTTGTTCGCCATCACTGACAATGTCGATACCGGCGTGTTGTTGTTCTTGCAGGGCCAGGCGCAGGGCATCCTGTTTGCCTTCGATAAGTTGCGCATCTTGTAACTTCCACGGTGACCAGAGTGTTTCAGGTTGGGCAAGCCAGGACGGTTTAGGCAGGCTGCCGGCAGTGGACGTGGGGAGTAGCGTGTTCATGAGCGATGACCTTGTACTTTGAATGATTCAACGGGCGTATTGAGCGGACCATTGCTCAAGCGTGGCCTGGTAGGGTTTGACAAAGTTCGCCTCGGCAAATTTGCCCTGTTCGATCGCCAGCCGGCTGCGCTCATCCCGATCGTAGACAATGCGCGTGAGCGAGTAGTCCTGGTGCTTCAGGCTGGGCTGGTAGGCCTTGCCGGCTGCAGAGTTGGCATTGTAGATTTCGGGGCGGTAAATCTTCTGGAAGGTATCCATGGTGCTGATGGTGCTGATCAGCTCAAGGTTGGTGTAATCCGCCAGCAAGTCACCGGAAAAATAGAATGCTAGCGGGGCAACACTGTCCGGAGGCATGAAATAGCGAACCTTCAAGCCCATTTTCTTGAAGTATTCGTCCGTCAGCGAGTATTCATCCTGCTGGTATTCAGCGCCCAGTACAGGGTGCTGGTTTTCGGTGCGGTAGTAGGTTTTGCTGCTCGATACACTCAGGCAGATAACCGGCGGTTTGTTGAAGTGCTGCTGGTAGGTTTGCGAATTTACGAAGCACTTGAACAGGTTGCCGTGCAGCGCGCCAAAGTTCTCGGGCGTGCTGAAGGTTGACCGATGCTTGTTGTGCTCCAGCAACAGTACACTGAAGTCGTAGTCGCGAACGTACGAGGAAAAGTTATTGCCTACCATGCCCTCGATGCGGGTATTGGTTGTGCGGTCGACAATATGGGTTTTCAGTATTTCTATCAACGGCAGGGTATTGCCGTGCGGTTCGGCTTCCAGGTTCATTTCCACCGAAATGATTTCCAGATCGACGTGGTAGCGGTCATTGTCGGGGTTATCCCAATGCGCCAGGGCGTTGAAACGGTTGTTTATCATCGTCAAGGTGTTGCGCAGGTTTTCCTGGCGGTTCGCCCCCCGCGCCAAATTGGCGAAGTTGGTGGTGATGCGGGTGTTTTCGGCAGGGTGATAATGTTCGTCGAAAGCAATGCGCTTGAGGCTAAACGTAGGGGCTGTATTCATGGTGCGCGGTGTCCTGATGCTTGAGGTCGAGCCTTTCAGTGCTTTCCAGTTGCACCTTCCGGGGCCTTCGCTCAACAAACTTTATGCTGATGCATGATCAGGACGTAGTTTAAGCAGGGCGTCTACATGAAGGGTATTGAAGATAATTCACAGGTTTTTTAGTGTTGCTCATGATGTGTGCCATGGCCAGTACCAGGCGTGTGCCTGATGGACGCGCCGAGCGAGCCCTTGGATGACAGCCTGTACAGTTGATGAGCGCTCCTCGGGCCATGCCTGGTTCTCAAGCGCGCAGAAGGTATTTGGGGACTTGGCACGAAAATCTCATGTCAATCGAAAGCCATACTAATCTTTTGGCTTTGCAACCACCCTTCATGGAAGAAGAATAAAAGGGGGCTTACATGAGTTGTCTGATCTGCGCAGGGCAGGCTGAAACTGTCGAATGCGCCCACGGATGGGAAGCGCGGTGTTGTTCCCGATGTGGATGTTACCGAATGTCCCAAACGCTCATCCTGGCCATGATGGAGGAGGGGCAGATTTTCGATACTGCGCGAATGCGCGAATGGCTGACGGCTCGGCGCGTTCAGGACGCTGTGCCTTCGATCGACCATCATCAGGCGATACTGGCCCGCTGAACAGGCGATGCGCCACATGCTGGGTGATATCATAATAATATTATCCAGCATGCGCAGGCAAAGTTTCATCAGAACATCGCCCGGTTTAAAGAGTTCCTTGCGACAGGGAATAATTCTGCCTGTGCCTGTCGGGCCAGAGAATCGATTGAACAAGGGTTCTTTACCATGGTTAAATCGCGCCAGCTCAAACGCCTGGCAGCGCCTGAGCTTCGTGAGATACATGGACGGCTCGCAGTGAATCGCTAGACAAGCCTCGTGTTATTTCAACAGCGCAAAGGTTGCTGTGGCGTAAATTCACACACTTACTAAAGGGAATTAGGCATACCATGCTGTTTTCGAACGAGCGGGAAATCATTGGCAGCTACAAGATGCTGCCGACCAAAGACGCGGACGCCATTTACTCGCAGAAAAGCATGCTCCTCAAGGCTGCCAAGTTCCTCAAACTGGTGGGCTGGTTTTGCATCATCCTCGGGTTGCCCATGCTGTTCATGCTTGTACCCGGCATCATCATGATTGGGCTCGGTGTTTTCTTGTTGGTACGTGCCAACAAGAATATCAAGGTGATCGAGCAGGCAACCGAAGCGTATTGCGCTGAAATCGGTGTGGCGCCGGTCTGACGGGTTTGGGCCGCTAGCGTCATCAACACCCAAGCCGTAGTCTCCTGTTCGCGCAAGAGGCTGCGGCTTTTGCATTTCAGCTGCCAGGGATATCAAACCCGCACGGCAACCACGGACATTTCGACCAGACTGCGGCATCATGGCTTGCTCAATCATCACCTGATGCAGGAGACAACGATGATCAAAACTGGCGATCAACTGCCCGACGTTACCCTTTACGAATACAACAACGACGCTGGCATCTGCGCGATCGGCCCGAATGCCTTTTCTGTTCACGACCGGTGCAAGCAGAAAAAAGTGGTTATTTTCGGCTTGCCTGGCGCGTTCACGCCCACGTGCTCCGAACGCCACGTTCCGGGTTACGTAGCGCAGGCACAAGCATTGTTTGCGGCTGGCGTTGACGAAATTTTCTGCGTTTCGGTAAACGATGCCTTTGTCATGAATGCCTGGGGCAACAGCCTCCAGGTGGGCGATGCCGTGAAGATGATCGGCGATGGCAATGGCGACTTCAGCGATGCGCTGGGCTTGATCCAGGACCTGTCGGCCCGCGGGCTGGGGCGCCGTTCGCTGCGTTATGCCATGGTGGTCGACGACCTGATCGTCCAGCACGTTGCGGTGGAAGCGCCTGGCAAGTTCGAGGTCAGTGACGCGGCGAGCGTGTTGGCTGCACTGCGTTCGGTATGATGAAAGTGGATATCCGTAACGAACGAGCCGAAGACATCGAGCAGATTGCCGCAGTGACCATCGCTGCGTTCGCTCAGGCAGAACACTCTAGCCATACCGAACAGTTCATTGTCGATGCATTACGCAAAGCCGGGCAATTAACGGTTTCGCTGGTGGCAGTGGACCAGGAGCGAGTCGTTGGACACGTTGCGATCTCTCCAGTCACCGTCTCTTCCGGTGCGGCGGGTTGGTATGGGCTTGGGCCCCTATCCGTGCTGCCGGACTGGCAAGGCCGGGGTATTGGCGCCTCTCTGATGAAGGCTGCTTTGAGCGAATTGCAAGATCAGGGTGCAGCGGGTTGTGTCGTGCTTGGCGATCCTGCTTACTACAGCCGTTTTGGCTTCAACGCTCACGCTGAGCTGGTGTTGCCTGGCGTGCCTCACGTGTATTTCCAGGCGCTGTCCTTTTGCGGTGACGTTCCTGCAGGGACTGTGGAATATCACGACGCGTTCAATGCCACGGCGTGAGCGGGTTTTGACATCGCTCATGAAGCATCCGATGATGCCCCTATGACGACTTGCAGCCGCGTGTACATGATGCGTCCCATGATGACCGCCTTGGGCGGGCCATAGGACGTTGCGCGCGTAAATCCTGACGTAACCCTAAGCCCCGCCACTAATGGTCGGGGCTTTTTCATGCTCCGGTCATGATCACCCATGACAAGGAGCGTGAGCATGTTACAGATCCGTCCAGCCAGGTACAGCGACGCCGAGGCTGCTTTCTCTATCAGGCTTCAGGCCATACGGCACCAGTGTATTACCGTCTACACGGCAGAACAGGTTCACGCCTGGACGCAGGTGCCACTGACGGAGCAGTACAGGCTCAGCGTAGAGCGGTGTTACCACATTGCAGAGTGGGGCGATGCCCCTGTAGCCACAGGGTACATCGATTTCCAGTCCGGCGAGCTGGGGGCTCTGTTTGTACTGCCAGCGTTCATGGGGCAGGGAATTGGCAGGGCTATGGTCCAGTATCTGGAGCGTCTGGCGCTTGAGGCCGGGCTTTGCGAGATTCATCTGGACGCGACCCCCAATGCCACTTCGTTCTACCGTCGGTGTGGTTATCAGGGGGAGGCTGAAGGAATCTACACCTCGCCTTCAGGGCTTGAGCTGGCCTGCACACCCATGCACAAGCGATTGACTGGATGCGCATGAAGCAGTCGGGCAGCTCCATGCAAACCGCGCCCGCCAGCACACCTTGGCCTGCATCCGGGCTTACCAGGTTTGCACATGGGGCTCTGGCCCAGTCAGTGATGGAAACAGTGGCAGCACTTCTTCTGCCAGCTCCTGGATGATTTCCTGCGGCGGGCGCTGCGCCATTTGCATGCCCAGTGCCGCATGATTGACCCCGGCCTCGCGCCAGTCGTGCAGCAACTCGATCAAGCCGTTGCGGCCTGTGCGCAATACGTAGCCACCTTGTTGCGGCGTTCGCGGGAAGTTCGGGTCTTCATCAAGATCAATCCACTCATTGGTGACATGCGGACGAAAGCCACCCCCAGGAATGGCCGCTCGCCAAGCTCGGATCTTCTCGGCCAGGCGCCTGGGACCAAGGATGTTGTGGGTGGCCTCGGGGTAGGTAATCCAGCCGTCGGCCTGCTCGCCAAGCCACTGCAAGGATTGGCGTGACGAACCGGTCACCAGCAACGGGATCTGTCCGGTAACGGGGTTCGGCAGCAGTCGGGCCCTGTCGAGTTGCCCCAATGGCGAATGGATCGGCACCGCGTGGCCAGACAACAACTTGCGGAAGTAGTCCACGCTTTGCGCGAAGCGCTCGCCACGGTTCTCGTGGGGTAGGCCATAGGCTGGAAACTCTACGGGTCGGTCGCCCGAGGCAATACCCAGCACCAAGCGCCCACCGGACAGGCAGTCCAGGCTAGCCGCAGCTTTGGCCAGGTCGATGGGATGGCGCAGGGCAAAGATCGCGCTACCGGTTGCCAGGGCGATCTTGCGGGTATGGGCGGTCAGGTAGCCAAGGTAGGTGAAAGGATCGAATACCTGGCCGGCGTCGCCGAAAGCCGGGTCGTACAAGGGCACGTCACGTACCCACACGGCTGCAAAGCCCAGGCGGTCGATTTCGCTGACCAGTTGTGCCTGGCCGCGGAGCACTGCCATGTCACCGTCATAAAAACGAAGCGGCAGGAAGACGCCCAGTGTCAGTTGGCCCTGGGCGAACATGCGACGATAACCGGGATGCTGGGCGAAGGCATCGGCGCTGGCGCCTTTGCTGTTGATGAGGTTCATGGGCAATCCTTGGTCAGGGGTTCAGGGGCCAATGGCTGGCGCAGGGAGACGATCGCGGCAATGTGCAGCCAGGCGAAGCTGGCGAGTTCTGCGATGGTGATCTTGAAACTATTGGGGGAGCTGTCGGTATACAGTACGGGTGCAGGGTCCTGCATGGTATTCACCTTAATAAAACTGATTCGAGGTAGCCTGACTTCACGCTATGCTAGGCATGAAGAAGCGGGCTTACTAACGATCCTTTCATTCTCTAACATCAGTTTTTCTAAGGTTGGAATTCTATGGGTGCGGTCTTGCCGTTGCTCGCGTTGCGTGCCTTCACTGAAACCACTCGGCTGGGCAGCCTGAAGGCAGCCGCCGAGCGCATGGGGGTGACCCCGGGGGCTATCAGCCAACAGATTCGTCTGCTGGAAGATCGTCTCGGCGTCATTCTGCTGACCCGAAGCCGTTATGGGGTGCAGCTCACCGAGGCTGGCGCGAGCCTTTATCCGGGGCTTTCACGCGGGTTTGGCCAGATCGAAAGCGCGCTGCTTGATCTTGAAGTTCTGACCCGCGCCAGAACCCTCACGATCAGCACCCAGCCTTCATTCGCGTCCGACTGGCTTGTGCCACGGTTGGTGGATTTCAATGTGAAGCATCCAGAGATCGATGTGCGCGTGCAGTCCACGGCTGAGCTTGTCGACCTGCACCGTGATCCTGTCGATATCGCCCTGCGCCATGGCTTGGGCGATTACCCCGGGCTGGAATCCATACCGCTACTGGCGCCTGTGCTGCTACCGGTAGCCAGCCCAGGCCTGCTTGCCGGCGGGCCGGTACTGGAGGAGCCGCACGACTGCCTGCGTTACCCGCTCCTGCAGGATGCCGACCGTGCCGACTGGGCGCTGTGGCTGCAGGCGCATGGTGTCGAGGTCGATCACCGAAGCCGCCGTGGGCCAAGCTTTGATGAAGACCTGCTTTTGTTGCGCGCGGCAGCCAGTGGGCAGGGCATCGCACTCGTACAGGCGCAGCACGCGGAAGAATATCTGCGCAGTGGCCAACTGGTGGTAGCGGTGGACCGGGCCTGGCCTTCGCGCTTCGCCTACTATCTGGTTACCCGCAAAGAGAGCCTGAACAGGCCGCACGTTCGGGCATTCATCGACTGGATTCAAGCCCGGCTAAAATCCGAGTCGTCACCAGGCATGCAGGCCGCAGAGCCTGATTCAGGGGTTTTGAGTGCGGGCTTGATGTGAACAGGGAGTCTGAACGGCGGGGATGCAGCCTGAGCAGTTGACTCTCCCGTTAGGGGCAGACTTTACCCTGCACGCTTCATGTTCAGGATGAAGTGATGATGAGCAAACGAGTACTCGTGGTGCTGGGGCACCCGTCAGGCGAGAGTTTCTGCGCAGCGCTGACCGAGAGTTATGTCGAGGCGGCCAGAAGTGCCGGCCATGATGTAAGGGTGTTACGGCTTGATGCCTTGAGCTTCGACCCGGTGCTGCGCAGCGGTTACCGGCAAGCGCAGCCACTGGAACCCGACCTGCTCAGGGCCCAGGCCGATATCACTTGGGCCGAGCACTTAGCCTTCATCTACCCCATTTGGTGGGGGGGTATCCCTGCATTGATGAAAGGCTTTTTCGACCGCGTGTTCTTGCCCGGCTTCGCGTTCCGCTATAGGGCAGGCAAGGCTTTCCCCGATCAACTGCTCAAGGGGCGCACGGCGCATCTGCTGGTGACGATGGATACACCGCCTTGGTACTACCGCTGGGTGTATCGCATGCCTGGCCTTCACCAAGTGCGCAAGACCACGTTACAGTTTTGCGGTATCAGACCGCTGCGTACCCTGATGTTCGGGCCGCTGCTCGGCTCCAGCGCGCGGCGGCGCGGAGCCTGGCTCCAACAGGCACGAAAGCTCGCCGGCTGACCTGCGCCAATGAGGTTCCCGAACCGCTGGCGTCATGCAATGATGCGCCGCACCCTTATGAAAAGGACGTTCATGTACATCGGCAAAGCAGCCCAACTGTCGGGCACCACGGTCAAGACCATCCGCCACTATGAAGCGATTGGCTTGCTGCCGCCGCCCGAACGCCAGGGGCAGTACCGCGTTTACAACCAGCAGAGTGTCGAACTGCTGGCGTTCATCAAATGCGCGCAGCAGTTGGGTTTCAAACTTAAGGAACTGCAGGCGATTCTGCCGAGGCATCAGGGTGCTGATTTGCCGTGGGAGTTGGCGGGCAAGGCCATTGCCGACAAGAAACGCGAAGTGCTGGGGCAAATCACTGGGCTCCAACAGATATACGCAGGGCTCCAGGCGTTTGAAGCACGCCTTGAAGATGCCAAGTATCAGTGCGGGCTTGACCCACGAGTACGGGCGTAGCCCGTGCCAGGCAACTCTATTTCCTGGACTGGCGTCATCAGCGTGAAAGGTGCGGCTCGCAAGTGACCGCTCTCAACCCAAGCAAACACTGAGAGGGAGAGGGCTGTTGTGGCCTGCCGAAATACATTCGAGCGCCGCCAGCAGGCAAGCATGCAAACTGTCCTTATGCTGCGCTCGATGAAACGCGACCCCGTGCCTAGTTCGCGGGCAAGAGGATCACGAAGTTCTTTTTCATGTCTTCCAGCACGGTCCATTTGCCCTTGGCGCCCGGTTCGATAATGAACGTGTCGCCAGCGGCCAGTGTGATGGGGGCGCAACCCTCGAGTTCGATGACGCAGCGTCCACTCAGCACATGGCAGAACTCCCAAACCTTGTAGTCGATGCGCCACGCTCCGGTGCTGGCTTCCCATTCTCCGGAAATGCGACCTTGCTGTTCATCGTGATAGTACTTGGACGTCAGCGTATGAGGGGTGCCTTCCACGACCTCTTCAAAAAAAGGAAGGTCGCGCACCGGTTGAATGTCCAGTTCGCGGAACACGGTCAGTTTCTTGTTCATGGTTTTTTCTCGAGCACGTTGTGGTTAGGGCGATACATCAAATAGGCTTCACCGGTTACGCCCAGCATCGGGTGCGGAACGATCTGGCAGGTTTTAACAATTTGAAAACCGTGACGTTCATAGAAGCGGCGTGCACCGTGGTTTTCTGCATAATCGATCAGGCATAGCCCATCCAGGCCAGCGTCCTCCGCACGCTGCTGGGCGTGGCGAAGAAACTGGACGCCCAGCCCCTGGCTGCGCCAGGCCTCATCCAGGGCCAGGCTGGATATGTACAAGGTGTCGGGTATTTCCATGTCGGAATACGGCGCGAGGACCGGGTCTGTCTCGACCGGCCTGTCAGGGGTCTCGCGCAAGGCATAGCTGTGCATCATGCCGATGACGCGCCCTTCGTAAGTGGCCATCAGGCAGTTCTTGTACGAAAAGTCGCCCTGTTCCCTGGCATAGCGAGACGCACCGACACTCAGCAACGCTTCGCCAGGTGCGGCAAGCTTGCTCCATATGTAATCGGCCATGCCCTCCGATGTCAGTTGAAAGAAGCGCGCAATATCGTGCGCGTCCGAGGCTTGAGCGGGTCTGAAGTCGATAGGCACGTACGGTGCTCCCATGGGATCGGGTAGTTAGCTTTCAAGGATTACGCCTTAGACAGGGAAGCAGGGTAGGCGGATTGAAAGGTTCCCATCATGCTCGGGGCGAACAGCGTCAGCACCGCGTGCGACGCTATGGCGCGTGCGCACGTCAGAAGTTGTATTAGCTGCTGGTCACGGCTGACCGCTTTCGACCCATAGCTGCCTCTCGCGAAGGGCAGCAATCGGCCAAAAGCGGCCAATGGTAATGGACAGTTAAAAGGCCATTGGAGCAGGCGAAGCTTACCCATCGCTTACTAGTAACTCTAGGATGTTCGTTCAATCCAACAGGGCCGCTGCTCTATCGAAAAGAGACGCCATCACACTCGGCTTTTCACTTATTTTGCAAGGAGCTAAGTCTTTTCAACGACCATCGTCTGACGCCTTCAGAAAATGTAGGACGAGGAGGCCAGACAGTGATTCTTTCGAAATCTATTTCTAAAGCGTCGCCGACAAAGCGCCCTCTAAAGGTGCGGACATCAGTGTAGACCGTATCACCCGTTCTACTTAGGAATGGGGTTCGCGAAACCGCGTTTATGTCGTTGTCAGCTCGTGTGTATGGCACCGGGCTGCCAACATCGAGACCGGCGCCTTTCATGTAGGAGTCAATTTTTTTGAGCACATCATCCGGTTTTTCTACGGTGCGCCAATAGATGAAATGGCCGTCGTCAGTAAATACCAAATAGACGTGCCAAGGGGCGGTGGCTGGTCTCTCTCCTTCGGAATACCACACTTGCTCGCGCACATCAGAACTGACGCGTGTTGTGCAACCAGAGAGGAGCATTAGGCAAAACGTAGCAATCAATAAGCGAATCATATTTCCTTCCTTGAGTTAACTATCCAGCTCGAAGCGTCGCACGCAGGCTGGCTCTAAGAATTTTTAACTACTTCCGCCTTGCCGATCCGTAAAAGTGAGTTGCTCCTGGTTTCGTAAACGCCCGACGGCCGCTTCCGACCCATTGCAGTCGTTCAGACCAAGCAGTGCATGCCACGGCCTACGCGGCTCACTGATCGGCCAAGCATAAATACTGATGCAACTGCTCTCCAAGAACCTCGAACGCCTGAGCGATCCTATTAATTTTGCGCAGGTCATTGTGCATTGCGATCCACACCTCTATCTCAAAGCCAAAATCCTGTGGTAGCACATGTACCAGGCCGTGCGATTTTGCGATTTGCGCCGGGCAAAGTCCGAAGCCTAAGCCCGCTTTCAGAGCGGCCAACTGAGCAAGGTGATGATCAGAGGCAATAGCGAAGTGCTGATCGGCATCGCACAGACCTGCGTCGACATACCGACGCAAATCCGCTGAGCGTCTGTCCGGCCCGATCAGCGGCCCCTGGCGCAACGACAGCAGGGAGGCTGGATTACCGTAGCGCTCCAAGCACCCGGCACTGGCATGGATGCCAATCCGCAAACTGCCGACACGCCGCACCGTGATATCCGCTTCATTGGGCCGCATCAGCCGCACCGCAATATCCGATTGCAGCCTGGCGATGTCTTCAAGGGCATCGCTTATGCTCAACTCAAGTTTGAGTCCGACGTGCTCGTAATGGAAAGAGCGAAGCAGGCCGGGTAATACCTCGATGCCAAGCAACTCGCCACAGGTCAGCCGGACTGTACCGTGATCCATTGACGCTTCAGAGCTGGCCATGCGGTTGAAGGTTTGCGCGGCCAGATCCATGGCCTCCACATGTTCGATCAGGCGCTGTGCTCCGGCAGTAGGCGTCAGTCCTTGAGGTGTGCGGGTGAATAGACTCACACCAAGAGCGTGTTCAAGATGGTCGAGGCGTCGGCGCGCAGTGGCCTGGGCGATACCCAGCAACTTCGCCGCGCCGCTAAGGCTGCCAGAGCGCAACACGGCGAGAAATACACGTTGGCTTTCCCATTCAATACCGCTCATACATTCTTAGCCAACAGTTGCTCCTAATTTGATCTTCTGCCCGAGCCCGTGAAGAGCGATCATTCGCCCACATTTTTCCGGGCGTCATTGTAAGGAACCTACGCATGAGAATCACCGGTCAGTGCCGATGTGGGCATGTCACCCTTGAGATCGTGGCGCAGCAATTGCCGCCGCTGTATGCCTGCCACTGTTTGAACTGCCAGCGCTGGAGTGGCAGTGCGTTTGGTCTGCACATGCTGAGCACAGCGTCGGCTATTGAGGTGTCTGGCGAAACGGCGACCTTTGAGCATGAACACCAAGGTCAAACGTCTACCCAATATGCCTGCGGTATTTGTCATACCCGGCTGTTCAACGAGACCACGGCAGCGCCCGGCATGCGAGTGGTAAGGGCCGGCATCCTGGAAGGCGCTGAGCGTTTCGAGCCAGTTGCGCATATCTGGACACGGCGCAAGCAGCCATGGCTGGTGCTGCCGGGGACTATCGCGCAATGGCAGGAGAGCCCGACGCCAGAAGCATTCGCCGCGGCAATAGGGTAAAAGAGCTTGCTCTTTCATGAAAGAGTTTGTGGTTTGCCGAACGGCAAATTATCAGGATTCACTACGTCCGCTACGGGTCGAAAGCAGACAGTCAACTGCAACAGTAACGGCCAGTCAGATCCTGAATCTCTCGCTGGCGCCCCCCCAATGTGAGTGAGGACACGGCTAAACTGGCCGCCAGCTTGATCTCATGGAAGATGAAATGGCATTCGAAGCACTGCCCGTGCTACTGGGCTATCTGTGGCGTATTTTTCCGATTATGGGGTTGTGTGCCGTCTGGCTATGCAGCACCCCACGCGCGCAGACCGGTATGCAATTACTCATCCTGATCTTCGCGTTCATCGGCATCCGCGACATGATGACCCCCTGTGGATTGTGGCACCTTGGCGGGGAGCCGCCGCTACGGTTTCACAGGAATCACTGGGTATTAGCCTTGCTTGGCCTAGGTTCAATAGTCCTGATTGCCATGCTCGCGCAATTTCTGCCCAGGTGCTGGCGGCTGGTGGTTGGATTCAAGGGCAACTGTGCGACGGGGCTGGCCATAGGCATAACCGCAGGCTGTATCATCGGTTTGCCAATAAGATTCTATCTGGAGCTAGAGCTGGCTCCTTTTCTGTGGCTATTTTGTTTTGCCCTTTTTGCCTTCGCTGGCAATGCGCTGGAAGAGGTGCTTTTTCGCGGTATGCTGCAAAGTCAGTTAGAACGCCACACCACCGCTCAACGAGCGGCACTGTGCAGTGCTTGCGCCTTTTGCGCGTGTCACAGCTATCTTGCGTTCGTGCTGACCGATCACGGGTGGCCGATAGTCCTGTTCACAATGGTCGAGGGTTTAATATGCTCCCAGGTCAGGTTGAAGTTCGGTACCTGGCCGGCGACTGCAACCCATGGCACTGCGATTTTGATGATTGGTGCGCCTTTGGCCTGAGCGCCCAATGACCCTCGGCTATGGGTCGGTTAGCGCCTCTGGATTGGGCTGACCATCCTTCTCCTCCCTCACATGGAGGACAAGCCATGAACGCCATTATGACCAGCAGCCATCAGCCTTGGAACAAAGGAAAACTGGTCGGGCAGAAAGCTCCGCTCCGCCTGAAAGATATCTGGGCCATTCGGGTAAGGCTCCAAATCGCGGAGGAAACTCGTGATTTAGCCCTTTTCGATCTGGCCATCGACAGCAAGCTACGGGCCTGCGATCTGACCAAGCTTCGCATACGCGACGTTGCTCATGGTGAGCACGTGTCATCGCGAGCGATAGTGATGCAGCAGAAAACCCAGCGGCCCGTGCAGTTTGAAATTACAGAACAAACGCGGCTGGTCCTACAGACCTGAATGGGTTTGATGACCTAACGGCTTACGCAAGGCTCGAACCTTGTTCATTCGCAGGTCGGACGCCTTCATGTGCATTGGTCTTGGTGAACGCAGGCAGTTGCGAAGCACTCAGGTCGGGCGCTGTGCAATGCATCCCCACCCGTCGTAATCAAGATCGAACAGGCGTGCCAGGCACGCCATGTAACCCGACAGGCACAGAATCACCTCTTGTGTGATCTGGCTGTGGATTGTCACCAATATTCTATGTTGCTCTTCAGATACGGTCTCAAGCTTGGCAGTGCCAAACCTGAAGTCGTTGATGAACCCTACCGCAGCCTCGCCCTGGTGCAACGCCTTCGCATAGAAAACGAAATCGACGTCCCGCTGCGTATTGAAATTGTCGCCTTGGGCATCAAGGCTGATGAGCACATCGATATCGGTTGGTACCTGGTTCATCAAATCTTCGAGAATGGCCAATGTCGTTCCTTTGATCAGGGGCGGTGGAGCCGGCGAGCAGGTTTTTTACGCCTGCTCAAAGCGTGCCGATGCGATCCAGCGCGTGCTGGAGTTGTTCACGGTCGAGGTTGTCGAAAGGCAGTGCGAAGAAGGCTTCGCAGCGTGACGCGATGTGCGCCAAAGTGGCTTGGAACGCCGCGTCTACCGCCGCTTCGTCACCCCGCACCTCGGACGGGTCTGCAAGCCCCCAATGCGCCTTCAGCGCGGGGCCGAAATATATCGGGCAGGCTTCGCCGGCAGCGTTGTCGCAGACGGTGATGACGATGTCCGGCGGGTTGCCTTCAAAGGCGTCGTTGCCCTTGCTGCTCAGGCCCTCGGTCGAAATACCGGCTTGCTGCAACGTGCTCAGGCTGCGGGGCAGTACCTGCCCCCTGGGAAAGCTGCCGGAACTGACGGCCTCGAAGCCAGCCGGTGCCAGATGGTTGAACAGTGCTTCGGAAAGAATGCTGCGGCAACTGTTGGCCGTGCACATGAACAGGACTCGCATGGAGGGCTCCTCCGCCTTGCGGCGGGCATCAGAGGCTCAGGCGCAACGCCAGGGCCGAAAGGGTGATCAGCAACACCGGCAGCGTCAGCAGGATGCCCACCTTGAAGTAGTAACCCCAGGTGATGCGCATGCCTTTGCGCGCCAGCACATGCAGCCACAGCAGTGTGGCGAGGCTGCCAATCGGTGTGATTTTCGGGCCCAGGTCGCAGCCGATGACGTTGGCGTAGATCATCGCCTCGCGCACCAGGCCCTCCGCGCCGCTGGCCTGGATCGACAAGGCACCGATCAGCACGCTGGGCATGTTGTTCATCACCGAAGACAGCAGCGCAGAAATCAAGCCGGTGCCGATGGCGGCGCTCCACAGCCCTTGCTCGGCAAGCCGGTCGAGCAGGTGGGTGAGCATGTCTGTCAGCCCGGCGTTTTTCAGGCCGTACACCACCAGGTACATACCGAGAGAAAAGATCACCACCTGCCACGGTGCTTCGCGCAGCACGCGGCGGGTTGAAATGCGGTGACCGCGGGCGGCCACGGCGAACAGGATTGCTGCACAGACGGCGGCCACCGCACTGACCGGGATACCCAGTGGTTCCAGGGCGAACAGGCCTGCCAGCAACACCAGCAGCACCCATCCCCCCACTTTGAAGGTGGCGTGGTCGTGAATCGCCTCGCTCGGTTCCTTCAAGGCTTCAAGCGCGTACTGCCTTGGGATATCGCGACGGAAAAACAGGAACAGCACCAACAGGGTTGCCGCCACGCTGGCGAGATTCACCGGCACCATCACCGAGGCGTACTCGGCGAAGCCCAGCTTGAAGTAGTCGGCCGAGACGATGTTGACCAGGTTGGAGACCACCAGTGGCAGGCTTGCCGTGTCGGCAATGAAGCCGGCGGCCATGACGAAGGCCAGCGTCGCTGCGGGTGAGAAGCGCAGCGCAAGCAGCATCGACATGACAATGGGGGTAAGGATGAGCGCTGCACCATCGTTGGCGAACAGCGCCGAGACCGCGGCGCCGAGCAGCACGCAGAAGGCGAACAGGCGGTAGCCGCTGCCGTTTGCCCACCGTGCGACATGCAGCGCTGCCCATTCGAAGAAACCGGCTTCGTCCAGCAACAGGCTGATGATAATGACGGCGATGAAGGTGGCGGTGGCGTTCCAGACAATGGCCCACACGGTCGGAATGTCGTGCAGGGAAACGGCTCCAACCGCCAAGGCGATGAGCGCACCCAGCGCGGCACTCCAGCCGACGCCAAGCCCTTTGGGCTGCCAGATGACCAAGGTAAGGGTGAAAACAAAGACGGAAATGGCGACCAGCATGGTTCTCTCGCTTGATGATGATCAGCAGCAGGCGGCATCACGAACGGGGCGGCCGTCCATGTGCTTCAGCCGGAGGGCGTTGTCTGCCAGCCACTGCGCATTGGCCTGCAAGGTCAGCTGCAGCATCTCGTGTACCCAGCCGGGCAGTGCGGGGTTGAGGCGGTAGTACACCCACTGACCCTGGCGTCGATCCAGCAACATGCCATTGCTGCGCAGTTGCGCCAGATGGCGACTGATTTTTGGCTGGCTGTCGCCCAACGCACACATCAGTTCGCAGACGCAGAGCTCGCCCAGGCTGGCAATGAGCAAGACTGCACGAGCGCGGGTTTCGTCAGACAGGCTCTTGAAAATGTCGGGTGGAGTGTTCATGGGTACACCAAAACATATGGAATAACGAATATACGGATATTCGTATATGTATTTCAAGCGCGCTGTGGGTGAGGGTGCAATTCGGGCGCGACACAGCCGAATGCGGGCCGGAATGGATCCCGGCGCTGCCCTGCGAAGCCTGTGCTATCACTACAGGACTACTGGCCAGGGAGTGCGCAATGAACCGTCTTCTGACCGTGTTGTTGGTGCTGTGCGCGTTGCTGCCGCTGGCCGGGCAGGGCAACGACTTGGCAGGCAGCGCTACTGATGGTGTGCCGGGTGAACCCGCAGAGTTGCGTATCGCCAACCGCAGCATTTTCACCTTTCACGCCACGCTGCTGGGCGAAACCCCCGCTGCACGCGCGCAGCGGGCCTCATCGGTTATCGACGAGGCCTTGCGTGGTACCGACGAACTGAAGGTCAGTGTCGACCCGATCGCCAACAGCCACCTGGTGCTGCTGGGCGGGCGCAGGGCGTTCATTGTCGCGCCCCAGGACCTGGGCGTAGAGGGCGGCGATACCCGTGAAGCGGCCGAGCAGGCAGCCGCTACGTTGCGCCAGGTAGTGGATGAGACCGGCGAAGCACGCAGCCTGCGCTTCCTGCTCAAGGCGCTGGGGTTTTCTGCCGTCGCCACACTGGTGTTCGTGGTGCTGATCAAGGGTGCCAACCTGGGCCGGCGCAAACTGCGCGGGCGCCTGCCGCAATTGATGCGTGAACGTGCCCGGCAGATCAAGGTGGGCCAGCTGCCGCTGTTCGACATGCAGTACGTGTACTTTCTGATCGACCGCTTGCTGCGCCTGATGTACTGGGCAATCGTGCTGCTGCTCAGCTACCAGTGGCTGAGCTTCGTGCTATCGCAGTTTCCTTACACCCGGCCGTGGGGCGAAAGCCTCAACGTGCACCTGCTCGACCTGCTGCGTTATCTGCTCGATGGCATTCTGCACGCCATCCCTGGCATCGCCGTGGCCGTCATGATTTTCTTCATCGCCCGGGGCATCAGTGGCTTCAGCCGGCGCATGCTGGAGCGCATGGCCCGCCCCGGTACGCTGAAATGGCTGACCGAGGAAACCCTGCAGCCCACCACGCGGCTGACGTCACTGGCGATCTGGCTGTTTGCCCTGGTGATGGCCTACCCGTATCTGCCAGGCTCTGGCACCGATGCCTTCAAGGGCCTGTCGGTACTGCTCGGTTTGATGATTTCGCTGGGGGCTTCCAGCGTGGTCGGGCAGGCAGCGGCGGGGCTGATCCTGACGTATTCACGCACACTGAAGGCGGGTGAGTACGTGCGCGTGGGCGACAACGAAGGCACGGTGACCGAGGTCGGCATGTTCAACACCACCATCCGCACCGGCCTGGGCGAGGTGCTGACGTTGCCCAACTCGATGATTACCGGTTCGGTGACGCGCAACTATTCGCGGGTGGTGCAGGGGCCGGGTTACATCGTCGACACGGTTGTCACCATCGGCTACGACACGCCGTGGCGCCAGGTGGAAGCCATGCTGGTAGAGGCCGCCCACCGCACCGATGGCATACTGGAAAACCCCACGCCGCAGGTATTCCAGACCGGCCTTTCAGACTTCTACCCCGAGTACCGCCTGGTGGCCCAGGCAGTTCCCAGCGCGCCAAGGCCGCGTGCGGAGTTGCTGAGCCTGTTGCACGCCAACATCCAGGATGTGTTCAACGAGTATGGGGTGCAGATCATGTCGCCGCATTATCTGGGTGATCCGGCGCAGGACAAATGGGTACCGCGCGAGAAATGGTTCGCGGCGCCTGCACGAGACCCATCGGCAAAGCCTGACCGGCAGTAGCTTTACAGCAGGGTGGGCGTGGGGCACCGGTGACCGTTATCGGGCAAGCGCCAGGTGCGCCCCAAGCCCGACCAGCGCCGCCCCCATCGCCGCATCAATCGGCCGCCGCATGCCCGCGTACAGCAGGCGAACCCGTTGAGTCGAGAACATCAGGGCCAGCGTTGAAAACCACAGGAACGAAACCAGCGTCACCACCACGACGGCGCTGCCAAGTACCCAGACGGGGGCATGCTGAGGCAGCACGGTAATGAAAAAGCTGCCGAAGAACACAGCGGCCTTGGGGTTAGTCATCGACACCAGAAAGCCGACCCGAGGCGCTGGGGTAGTGGTATTACTGGAGGTGGCGATCGCCAGCTCCTGATAGGGGCGGCGGGCACCGATCAGCATCCTGGCGCCAAGGTAGAGCAGGTAGCACACCCCGACCACGCGGATGGTGTCGTACAGCCAGGCCAGTTTGGTGAGCAGCACGCCCAGGCCAATGACCGCCATCACGGCCCAGACGCAGATGCCCAGGGCGGTGCCCAGGGCAACCCCCAGGCCGCGCTTGCGGCTGATCAGCGCGTTGGAGGTGACGGCGATGAAGTCCGGCCCCGGGCTTATGCAGCCCAGCAGCATGACCGCAGCAATGGTCAAGAGTTGAGGTATGTAGTCCACGCGGTGGCCTCCTGTAAAGTCGATTGCATGTACACGGCTTGCGGCCTGGTAACCGGGCAGTGCGGCCGATCAGTTGCCTATGTCGTAATGGACAGACAGCTGGCCCTTCTTTTCTTTGAACTTGAGCACTTTGACCAGACCGATCTCGCCAGCGGATACAACATGCGTACCTCCGCAACCGTGCATGGGCAGCGTACCGAAACACACCGTTCTCAGGCCGTTCTGGTCAAGCAGGTGGCGAGGTACGTCATCGTTGATCAGTTGATTGACGGCGTGCTCCAGCTGCTCGGCCGTCAGCGCCTCGGAGTGCGGCTGGCGCTCGAACACCACCCGGCACTCACCCGGCCAGTGGTGCCCCTTGACCGGCTGCCAGCCCAAGAGCTGACCTACGCCAGAGATCAGGTGGCCTGCGGAGTGCAGGCGGGCGTGCAAGCTGCGAACGTCAGGTGAGACAGCGATTTCGGCAGGGCCAAGTGGAACCGGCTGCTCAAGGACATGGATGACCTGGTTTTCATTCTGGCTTACGCCCTTGACCGGTATGCCAGCGATGACACCCTGATCGGCCAGTTGCCCACCGCCTTGCGGATGGAACAGCGTTTCTGCCAGTACAACCTGGAACTTGCCATCATCCGTTGGCGTGCAGCTCAGCACGTCTGTGCGCAGGGTGAGTTCATCGCTTGTGTAATACGCGCGCAGTGTCATCAATGGCTCCTTGACCGTTTCTATCAGTACGGGGCGGGGACAATGCGGTGTCCGGCCCGGTGCCCAAGGTTAAGAAGCCTGTGCGAGGCGCGCTTGTATAAAATTGAGTGATCAGGAAGGGGGCGTGCGTCAGTACAGCGAGGGCGCCACGCCAAACGCCTGCTTGAAGGCCCGGTTGAAATGGCTTTGATCGTAGAAGCCGACTTCCTGAGCAACCTTGGTCAGCTCCCACTGTGTGTGGCTGAGCAGTTCGCAGGCGCGCTCCAGGCGCAGGCGAACCAGCCACGCATGGGGCGTCATGCCCACGGTCTGCTTGAACATTTTCAGGAACTGGAAGCGCTCAAGGCCACACAACGCAGCCAGTTCCAGCAAGGTGATCTTGTCTGCCAGGTGGGCGTTGCAGTGCTCTGTCACCCTGCGCCATTGCAGCGGTGAGAGGGTGCCTTTGACGAACTGCTGCTTGACCATGCGGGTTTCGCTGAACAAGCGGCCGAGCAATGTCAGCCATTGCGACTCGACGAACAAGGGCGACGCGGGTATGCCCTGTGCCAGCGTGCTGTGCAAGTGCGCCAGTTCCATGGACAGCCCAGGGTCTTGCAACAGCGCGCCGCCAAGCGCAGAAAACCGGTCGTGCCCGGTCAGTTCCTCGGTGACATCCTTGAGCAGGGCGGCCGAAACGCGGAAGGTCTTGAGGGTGTAGGACGCGGTATCGGCACTGACACCGTCATGGATTTCGCACGGTGGCATCAATTGAATGGTGCCGGGGGTAAGCAGCACGGATTCGCCGTTCAGCCCTTGGCGCTGCACACCCTCGGTAATCAGGCCTACGTGGTAGTCGAGGTGATAATGGCGATCAAAGCGAAAACTGGAAAACCGCCCCTCGCTCAGCACCAGGCCGGGGATTTCGCTATTGCGCTTGTAGTCAACATGGTCTGCCACCAGCCCCTCCCGAACTGCCTTTGTCTGCCAAGCCATCGCAAAACCGAGGCGCGAGCCTGATTTTACAACGGAGGGTCATCTCACGCCCAGCAGCCGATCAAGCGACAACGCACCGGCTCCCCGCCCGATCAACAGCAGCAGCAAGCCGGCCCAGGACAAGTGCGTTGGCCAGGCATCGGGGTAGACAAACACTTCGATCACCGTGGTCATGCCCAGCAAGGCGAGGGCCGAAAGGCGGGTGCACAGGCCCAGTACCAGCAACAGCGGGAACAGGTGCTCTGCATAGGCGGCCAGGTGGGCTGCCAGCCAGGGGGACACCAGCGGCAGTGCGTATTCGCTCTGGAACAGGTCATAGGTGCTGGGCGTGATGGTCAGCAGGCCTTCGACCTTGGTACGGCCGGACAGAAAGAAGATCGAGGCAATGGCAAGGCGTGCCACCAGGCATAACAGTGTGTCGCTCAGCAGCAGGTGCAGCCGTTCGGCGAGGTGGTTCCAGCGTTGGCGCAGGCCGTGGCCAGTGCGCGAGGTGTGGGTGATGTCCATGGTGGCTCCTCAAGCGAAGGAAAGTGGACGAAACACCTGGGCGGCCAGCAGTCGGCCGAGCAGGGCGGCGAAGTCCAGGTCGGGCTGAGCCTGCTGCGCAACCTGTGAGGCCCGCTCCAGCGTCAGGCCTTGGGCGCAGGCATCGAGAAACGCACAGCCCCCCATTTCCAGCGCTTGTTGTGCGACACCTTCGTCAGTGCCGCTCAACAAAGCGCCTTCTGCGCGCCAGGGCTGGTCTTGCGGCCAGGCCAGGCCTTCACGGCTGTGGCGCCACAGGCTGAACACCGGAGTTTGCGCGAACCAGTACCAGCGCACGCTGCTGCGCGGGGCCAGGTAACTGCACGCCAGGTCCGTGGCGGTCATGCCGGCAAGGTCGGCCAGGTCAAGGCAGGGCTCGCGAAGGGCACTGAAGGCTTCGCACCAGGCGAAATCCAGGCGTGCCACATCGGCCAGGTACGGCAAGCCGTGATGGGCTTGCTGTTGTTCGAGAAATTCGGCAAACGTCGCACCGTAGCGGATCAGCCGCGGGTCGTCGGGGGGCGTGCATTGTGCATAGGCTGCGGCAGCGTCCTGCATCCAGGCCGGGCCGACCAGTGCCTCGACGGCGGGGAAGTTGGCGCGAAGGGCGTCAACACAACCTGCCAGCACGGTGTTGCGATACACCGCAAACGCTGGTTGGCCAGTCAGTGCGGCCAATTGTGGGGCAGAGCGGTGATACAGCGCCTCGACAAAGGCGGTTTGAAACTGGCCAAGGGAAAGGTTCATGGTCGTGCTCCTGCCTGATCGAGCAGTGCCTGGGCGGTATTGCGTTCGGCTAGCAGTTCCGTGAAGGCGGGCACGTTGCCGTCACGCTCGATCAAGGTCGGGCGCGGGCCGATGCGTGCGATCACTTGCTGGTACAAGGCCCAGACCGGTGCGGCGATGGCCGCGTCATGGGAGTCGATCAGTAGCGTGCCCTGGGCGTCCTGGCTGTGGCCGGCCAAGTGTATTTCGCGGATTGCCCCTGCCGGGAACCGCTCAAGGTATCCGGCGGCGTCGAAGCCGAGGTTTTGGGCACTCACGTACACGTTGTTGACATCCAGCAACAAGCCGCAGTCGGTCCTGCGCACCAGTTCATGCAGAAGTTCGGTTTCATCCCAGTCGTGGCCATCCAGCTCCAGATAATGGCTGGGGTTTTCCAGCGATAGGCTGCGCCCCAGCGCGTCCTGGGTACGCAGGATGTTGTCGCTGATACGGGCAAGGGCCTCGTTGCTGCGGGGGAAGGGCAGCAGGTCAGGGTGATACTGCCCGCCCCAGGTCGACCAGGCCAGGTGCTCCGACACCAAGGCCGGCTGCACCAGATCGACCAGCGCCCGCAGGCGACGCAGGTGCTGCGCATCGGGTACGGCATCGGCTGCCAGTGACAGCGCGACGCCGTGCAGTGACAGTGGATGGCGTTCGCCAATGCGCTGCAACCCGTCCAGCCGTGGGCCGCCGACCATGTAGTTTTCCGGGTGCACTTCAAACCACAGCCCGTTGGCCTGGCAAGCCCAGGCTTCGGCAAAGTGCTCGGCCTTGAGCCCCAGGCCGGCGCCCATGCAGGTGATCCCGTTCATGATCGGCGGCCTCCGCTCACGACTTGACCGGAGACAGCGAGCCCATGCCATTGGGCGTCTTGATGGAGGTGCAGGTGCCAGCGGGTACGTTCTTCCAGTGCATGCCGTCGTAGTCCTTTTTCGCGCTGCCGGCGCAACTGGTGCCGGCGCCGGCCTTGCAGTCGTTCTTGCCGGCCATGGCAACGCCGTAGCATTTTTCCATGGCGGCGCCGGTTGCGTTGTTGGTCGCGTCGGCGGCCAGGGCGGCACCGGCCAGTGAGGCGAGTGCGAGGGCGGCGGTGGTGAGGGCGAGGGTTTTCATGATGCGTCTCCGGGAAGTGGGGCCGTGGCGATGTACCGGCGGCTCATGAACTAGTTCGCGGCTTTGGCGGATCGGGTTACAGGCACTGGAAAAAAATTCCCGGCGTCGTAACCGTCGCCTAACGTATGAAGGCAACAACCCTAGGTAAAAAACTCCACGGTGGATGTAACCCGGGCGGCCAATGCTACGAACTACTTCTCAGCAGGCACTCATCGCACGCGAAGCCCGGTTGCAGGCGTTACTGCTGCAAGGGTTGGCGGGCGATGCCGTGGCGTACAGGGCCTTTCTGGCGGCGCTGGCGGTGCATGTGCGTGGTTTTTTACTAAGGCGCCTGGCGCAGCGCCCCGGCGAAGTGGAAGACCTGCTACAGGACGTGTTGCTGGCGGTGCACAACGCCCGCCACACCTACCAGGCCCAGCAACCGCTGACCGCCTGGGTGCAGGCCATTGCCCGCTACAAGCTGGCGGATCACTATCGCAGTTATGCCCGCCACGATGCGCTGCACGACGGGCTGGAGGATGACAGCGACCTGTTTGCCGCCGGTGTGGAAGAGGCGGCCCAGGCCACGCGGGATCTGGGCAAGCTGTTGGCACAGTTGCCGCCACGCCAGCGCCTGCCCATCGTTCACGTCAAGCTGGAGGGGTTGTCGGTGGAGGAGACTGCACGCGTGACCGGGCTTTCTGCCTCGGCAGTCAAGGTTGGCATCCACCGGGGCTTGAAGGCATTGGCCAAGTTGATAGGAGGCAAGGGCGACGATGAAGACCGATGAACTGATTGCCCTGTTGGCCGCTGGGGAAGGGCCGGTGGACCGCCATGTGCTGGCGCGGCGTCTGGGTATGGCGTTGCTGGGCGGTATGCTGGGCGCGGTATTGCTGACCGTGACCCTGTTCGGTGTCCGTAACGATCTGGCGCTGGTCGCGTCCACACCGTTGTTCTGGGCCAAGCTGGCCTTGCCCGGCAGTTTGGCAATACTGTCACTGTGGCTGACCCAGCGGTTGGCCAGGCCGGGTGTGCAGGGCGGTGCGTGCTGGGCGTTGTTGGGGCTGCCGTTGCTGCTGGTCTGGCTGGGCGCGGCCGTCAGCCTGTCTGGCGCTCCGCTGGAAGCCCGCGCCGAGCTGATCCTGGGCCGCACCTGGCGCACCTGCCCGTTGAACATCACCTTGCTCTCTGTGCCTGCCTTTATCGCGGTGTTCGTTGCCTTGCGCGGCCTGGCACCAACCCGCCTGCGTCTGGCCGGCGCGGCGGGGGGCTTGCTCGCTGGTGCCACGGCGACGTTGGCCTACTGCCTGCATTGCCCTGAAATGGGCGTGCCGTTCTGGGGGGTATGGTATGTGCTGGGGATGCTGGTGCCGACCGTGCTGGGTGCGGTATTGGGGCCACGATTGCTGCGTTGGTGATTGTTGGTTTTCACCCGGAACGCTGCGCGTGGACGGGGTTAAAGGTACGTGGACAAATCCTGTAGAGTGCGGCTTGAGCTGCAATCGGTGCGGTGCTGTGAGCGAAGCAGACAACAACAAATGGAAAGGTGCGTTATGAGTGGTGCTCTGATTGATACAAGCCAGGCGACGTTGCTGGTTGTCGATGTACAGGAAAAGCTGATAGGCGCCATGCATGAGGCCGAGCGCCTCACCGCACGGGTCGAGTGGCTGGTGGCTGCCTGCGCGCGGCTGGCCTTGCCTGTGGTGTTTTCCGAGCAGTACCCCAAAGGCCTCGGCCCGACCCTGGCACGGCTGAAGGAAGCCTGCGCCACGGCGCCAGTGGTGGAGAAGCTGCATTTTTCTTGCGTACCCGCCGAATGCCTGCCGCAGGCGATGATGCAGCGGGGGCAGGTCATTCTCTGTGGCATCGAATGCCATGTGTGCGTGCTGCAGACCGCACTCGACCTGCTGGCCAGCGGCAAGCAGGTGTTCGTGGTCGCCGACGCCACGTCGAGCCGCACAGCGGAAAACCACCTCGCGGCGCTCCAGCGCATGGCGGCGGCTGGCGTACAGGTCGTCACCCGCGAAATGGTCGTGTTCGAACTACTGCGCAGTGCAAGCCACGAACAGTTCCGTGAAATCAGCAAAGCCTTTCTCGCGGGCGAGCAGCCTTAGCGGTTGACGTTTTTCTGCAGGTGAGCCGGGTAGCGGTCGCCAACAATCTGGATGTGCTCCAGCGCGGTCGCAATGGCGGCCAGGTCGGCGTTGCTCCGGCTTCAGACATGCCGAAATGCAGCAGTACTCAAGCGAGAGCGTTGCTGACCTGCGCGTCGGCCCTTCGCGGGCGCTCCGGCAGCACGGCGGCTTGCAGCTGTTGCCCCGCAGGATGGTCGAACGACAAACTGCCATCCACCACGCGGTCCTCGACGATGCGCCCGGCATCAAGCACTACAACCCGCTGGCAGAAGTAACGCACCAGGCTGAGGTCATGGGTGATCAGCAGGAAGGCAGTACCCTGTTCCCGACGCAGGGTGTCGAGCCGTTGCAGCAGCTGCAACTGCAGTACCCGGTCCAGGTTGGATAGCGCTTCATCGAGCACCACCAGTTTGGGCGAGATGGCCAGCGCCCGGGCGATATTGGCCCGCTGTAACTGGCCACCGCTAAGCTGCTGCGGCAGGCGTTCGGCATGCTCGGCGCGCAGGCCCATTTGCTCCAGCAATTCAACTACCCGCGTGTGACGGGCGGTCTCGTTCAGATCGCTCAAGTGACGCAACGGCTCGGCAATGCTCCAGCCAATGCTGCGTTGCGGGTTGAACGCGCCAGGCGCGTCCTGGAACACCAGTTGCACGCTACGTTGAAAGGCTCGCGCCTGTTCGCCACGCAACTGGCTGACCGCCTGCCCGGCGAAGGTTACCTGGCCTTGGCCGGGTGTTTCTAGCCCAAGTAGCAGGCGGGCGAGGGTGCTTTTGCCGCTGCCGCTGCTACCCAGCAAGCCAATGGACTCGCCGGGTTGAAGCTGAAAGTCGATGCCGTCGAGGACCTGTAGCCAGCTGCGTTTGTGCAACAGCCCGCCAGTACGGTAGCGGTGGCTCAATTGGTGGACGTGCAGCAGGCTCATGGCTGGCTCCCGCAGAGGATTCGGTGGGCTTCAAGCAGGGTGCGGGCGGTGTGGCTGGCCGGGTTGGCGAACAGTGCATGCGCGGTCTGGCGCTCGACGATGCGGCCAGCCTCCATCACCGCCACCTGATCGGCGCAGCGCGCCACCACGCCCATGTCATGGGTCACCAACAACACACCGAGGCCATGCAACTCTACCAACTCCATCAGCAGGTCGAGAAAACGCGCCTGGCTTACGGCGTCGAGGTCGCTGGTGGGCTCGTCGGCCAGCAGGAACGGGGTTTCGGCCATCAGCGCCAAGGCAATCATCATGCGCTGCAGCATGCCACCGCTGAGCTGGAAGGCGAACGATTGCAGTATGCGGGTGTGGTCTGTCAGACCCACGGCTGCCAGGCAGTGGGCCATGCGTTCATGAGCGGCGGCGCCGGTAGTGCCACGCTGGCGAAGGGTTTCCAGCCCGTGGCTGGCCATGTTACGTACCGGGTTGAAGGCACTGCGCGGGTTTTGTAGCACCAGGCTGGCCAAGCGGCCGCGGACCTCGACGGCGCTCAGCGGTTGGCCGTCGAGCAGCAACTGGCCCTGCGTACGCACAAGTCCCGCAGGCAAAAGGTCGAGCATGCCCAGGCAGCTCAGGGACTTGCCCGAACCACTGCTGCCGACCAGGACGCAGACTTCACCGCGCTTCAATTGCAGATCGACGCCCTGCACCAGTGCGCCGGCTTTGGCCTCAATGCGCAAGTTACGGACTTCCAGGGTGGAAGCGGTCATCTAGTGGTGCTCCTGGGTCGGGTCGAGGCGGTCGCGCAGTGCATCGCCCAGCAGGTTGAAGGCCATCACCGAGAAGAAGATCATCAACCCCGGCAACAGCAGCAACTGCGGGTGCGTCCAGATGAACTCTTTGGCGTCGTTGATCATCACGCCCCATTCGGCAGTCGGCGGCGTTACGCCCAGGCCAAGGAAGGAAAGGCCCGAGACGTGCAGCATCATGTGGCCGATGTCCATGGTTGCCAGTACCAGCAGGGGGCCGGCGATGTTCGGCAGTACGTGCTGGCGCAGGCGCGTCCAGCGCGAGGCGCCCGCCAGGCGTGCGGCCAGCAGGTATTCGCGCCCACGCTGGGCGATGACCATGCCGCGCACCATGCGTGCGTACCAGGCCCAGTGGGACAGGGCGATGGCGACGATCACGTTGGTCAGGCCGGTGCCCAGCAGAGTGACGAAGAAGAAAGCCAGCACCAAGGTCGGGAAGGTCATGAACATGTCGCACAGGCGCATCAGCAGCAGGTCGGTGCGCCCGCCGACAAAGCCCGCGATGCCGCCTATGGCCAACCCCAAGGCCAGCACCAGTGCCAGGGTCAGCATGACGCTACCCAGCGACAGGCGGGTACCGACGATCAGGCGCGACAGCAGGTCGCGGCCGAGGTGATCGGTGCCCAGCCAATGGCTGGCGTCTGGCGGCAGCAGGCGCTGGCCGAGGTCGACCAGGTCGGGGTCGTGCGGGGCCAGCCACTGGCCGAACAAGGCCAGTACAACCAGCAGACCGACCAATACCAGCCCCAGGAGCAGGCCCGTCTGGCCGGCCAGTGTTGGCCGGCGAATTGCCGAAAGAACGGTCATGCGCGTGCACCCTCCAGCCGGCTGCGCGGGTCAAGCCACGCGTAGCACACGTCCACCACCAGGTTGCAGACCATCAGCAGGCCAGTCAGCAGCAGGGTGAAGCACTGCATCACCGGGAAATCGCGGTTGAGCACCGCCGACACGGCAAAGCGGCCTACCCCGGGCCAGGCAAAGATGGTTTCGATCACCAGGGCGCCACCAATCAGTTCGCCGATGTGCATGCCGGTAGCCGTGACGAACGGCAGCCAGGCGTTGCGCAGCACATGGTCACGCCACACGTTGCGCTCGGGCAGGCCACGGGCGCGCGCATAGGTGACATGGCGTTGGCCGCTGGCCTCCAGCAGGCTGGCGCGCAGCAGGCGGGCATTGATCGACATCGACATCAAGGCAATCGCCAGCACCGGCATCACCAGGTGCCCGGCGGTACCTCGGCCCAGCGGCGGCAGCCAGCCTAGCCACAGCGAGAACAGCGCGATCAGCAGGAAGGCCAGCCAGAAGTTGGGCATCGACACGCCCAGAAAGGTCACTGCCCGCACCGCGTGGTCGGGCCAGCATCCTTGCCAACGCGCCGCTATGAGTCCCAGCGGGATCGACAGCAACAGCGTGCAGGCCAGAGCCAGTCCGCCCAGTTGCAGGGTGGCGGGCAGGTAGTACAGCAAGTCGTCCAGCACCGGGCGGCCGGTCAGGTAGGAAATGCCGAAATCCAGGTGCAGGGCCTTCCACAGCCAGGTCAGGTACTGCGCGTACAAGGGCTGGTCCAGGCCAAGGGCATGGCGCACTTCGGCAATGGCTGCATCGGTGGGTGGGATATGCGACAGGCGCAGGTAATCCAGCGCCGGGTCGGTGCTGCCCAGGTGCAGCAGCACGAACACCAGCAGCGACACGCCGAACATCACCGGCACCAGCAGCACCAGGCGCATGAGGATATAGCGCAGCATGTCAGCGCTCCTGCTTTGGTGTCATGGCTTCGAACGGCACATCGAACAGGGTGCTGCCGAACTGCACGTGGCCCACCGAATCACGGCGCACGCTGATGGCCGTGAGGTACGAGATTGGCAGGTAGACCGCCTGGTCGTGCAGGGTGCCGAGGATGAAGCGGTACTGCCCGGCGCGTTGCTGTTCATCCGTGCTGGCCAGCACCTGACCGATGCGCTGGTCGAGCTCGTCCTTGATCGGCAGGCCGCGTTGGGCCATGTAGTCGGCGTGGCCGGCGTAGCGCATGGAGCTGACAAACGAATGCGGGTCGTAGGGCGCACCCCAGGTGTCGGCGAAGATCATGCCAAAGTCGCCATCGCGCTGGCGGCGTACCAGCGCGCCTTCTTCAACGGCGCGCAGGTCGATGTGGATGCCGACCTTGGCCAGCTCGCCTTGCAGCACTTCGGCCAGGCTTTTTTGCAGGGCGCTGGTGCCAAGGAACACCAGTTCGATGGCTAGCGGCTCGCCGCCTTTGCTGCGCACCTTGGCGCCTGAGGCCAGTACCCAACCGGCCGAATCCAGTTCGCGGGCGGCCTGGGCGGGGTCATAGGCATAGGGTTTCAGGCCCAGGTCAGCGTAGGGCATGTTGGGGGCGAACAGGGTGTCGGCGCGAGGTTCAATCCCGTAGAGGATCTTGTCGATGATCGCCTGCTTGTCGACGGCCTGGTTGATGGCGCGGCGTACTGCAAGGTCGCGGGTGGCGCCACGGCCGGTGTTCATGGCCAAGGTGCGGGTGGCCAGTGGCGCTGACAGCGCGGTGGCGAAGCCCTGGTCGCGCAGGCGTACGAAGGTGCCGGCAGTGATTTCGCCCGTAGCGCCCTGGATCAGCTCCAACTCACCGGCCTGCAGGGCCAGGGCACGGCTGTTAGGGTCGGGAATCACCTTCACCATGACTTCGCCGTAAGCCGGTTTCGGCCCCCAGTACAGTGGGTTACGCACGAAACGGTCGAACTCGCCCAGGCGTGACTCGGCGCGCATCCACGGGCCAGTGCCCACCGGTTGGCCAGGTGTGCTGCCGGGCGCGCCGAAGCGCAGAGGGCGTACCTGGGCCAGTTCCATCAGCGTGGGGTAGTAGGGGTGCTTGAGCACCAGGCGCAGGGTGAGCGGGGCAGGGGCTTCGACATGGTCGAGGGTGCTGACCAGTTCCATCCAGCGGTGGCGTTGGCTGTTGGCCAGGACCGCATCGAGGTTCGCCTTGGCTGCAGCAGCATCGAAGGGGGTGCCATCGCTGAAGCGTACCCCGTCGCGCAAGGTGAACGTGTAGGTCTTGCCATCGTCGGACACTTGCCAGGCCGTGGCCAGCCAGGGCTCGACAGTGCCGGCATGGGTGTAGCGCACCAGTGGCTCGTAGACCATGGCCTGGGCGTACATCTGGTTGGGCGAATAGCCACGTGGGTCGAGGGGGCCGGCATTGACCGGCCAGGAATACACCAGCGTGGGGGGCTGCTGCGTTGTGCTGTCGGCCTGGGCGCTAAGGCTTGCAGCGAGGATGAGGGCCCCCAGGAGGGCGGGCGTTCGTTTACCAGGCGGCTGCTTCACTGCGTACCCTTACTTTTATGGAGGCGGTAGGCTAAAGAAGGGGCGTGGTAGTGTCTATCTAGGATCACTTTGCTGGACGTTACAAAATGCAACGAATTCTTTCGTTGTACCCCTACCAGTCAGCTCTGGCCCGCAGGCCTTGTGATCGGTTGCGGTAATGCCAATCTAACGGCATCATTTGCTAATAGTTCCCATTAGCAAGTTAGCCATGCCTTACGCGCCTCTCGATAATCAGCCCCTCGCGCTACGCAACCGCATCCTGCAGCAGATGTTCGGCGACCACCATGACTGGCTGCTGCAGCGCCTGCGCGCACGCCTGGGCTGCCGCCATGACGCAGCCGACATGGCGTCGGAGACGTTTGCACAGGTGGTGAAAATGCCAGACCCGCAGGGCATCCACGAACCGCGAGCCTTGCTCACCACGATTGCCAAGCGACTGGTGTTCGCCAGTTGGCGGCGGCGCGACCTGGAGCGTGCCTACCTTGAAGCGCTCAGCCAGCAGGCGCCGGGTTATGAGCCCTCAGCCGAAGAGCAGGTACAGGCACTGGAAACCCTGAGCGCCCTCGACAGCATGCTCGCGGGCCTGTCACCGTTAGGGCGCAGTGCGTTTCTGTACAGCCAGCTGGAGAGCCTCACCTATGCCGAAATCGGTGCGCGGCTGGGTATCTCGGCGCCTCGCGTGTATCAGTACGTGGCCAAGGGCTTGACCTTGTGCTACCTGGCCTTGGAATAAACATGCCCAAAACTCGACTGCCACCGGCGGTGGCCGAGGCCATCGACTGGCTGGCGCTCCACCGTTCAGGGGCCATGAGCGCTGCAGATCGCCAGCGCTTCCAGCAATGGCTAAGCCTTGACCCGGACCATGCAGAGGCCTGGCAACGCCTTGAACAGCGCCTGGGCATGGCGTTCGCCGATATGCCGCCACTGGCTCGTCAGGTGCTCAGCACCGAGTCCGCCAGCCGGCGCCGGCTATTGCGTGGTGCCTTGGCGGTCGCCGGGGTGGGTGCTGGTGGCTGGTGGTTGCAGCGTCTTGGCTTGTTGCCCGTTCCGGGGAGTGACTTGCAGACCGGTCTGGCCGAGCGCAGGCCGTTCACCCTGGAGGACGGCAGCCTTGTGGTGCTCAATGCCCAGAGCCGCGCAGACATCGCCTTTACCGCCCGCTCGCGCACGCTGTTCCTGCGTGAGGGGGCGTTGAGCATTCAGGTTGCCGCCGACCCGCAGCGGGCGCTGATCGTTGTCACCGCCTTTGGCGAGGTGCGCGCCTTGGGCACACGCTTTACCGTCAACCTGCGCGACAAGGCTGCCGACGTCTGGGTGCAGGAGTCGCGGGTGCAACTGTTGGCGCCGAACGGTGCCCGTCTGGAACTGGGCAGCGGTCAGGGCGCCGTGTTGTCCAGTGCGGGGATTCATGCGCTGGATCCTGCCCGTGCTGGCGAGGGGACTTGGGAAGACGGCTATCTGGAAGTTCACGACCAGCCGCTGAGCGCCGTTATCGATGCCCTGCGTCCGTATCACCGTGGCCTGTTGCGTATCAGCCCTGACGCTGCGGCATTGCGGGTATCGGGGGTGTTCCCGCTGGATGAGAGCGGGCAGGTCTTGCGCACACTGCAAGAAACCTTGCCTGTGCGCGTCGAGCGACGCTTCGGTTGGTGGACCGAGGTGACCCTTCACTGATTTTTTTTCATCACCCCCTTAATAACAGAGCCACTCGCGTCACATAGCTGGCATCGACCACCTTCCGGGACCGTTGCCCATGTACCGAACACACCGTTTCAGCCTGACACCGCTGGCCTTCGCCCTGGCCTTGGGCACACTGCACGCTCCCACTGGCGCTGCGAGCGAGCCTGGTGGCCAACAGCACGTGCTTGCCTTCGACCTGCCGGCCGGCGCGCTGGATGCCACACTGACCGCCATCGCCCGGCAGAGCGGGCGCAGCATTTCCTATGACGCCTCGCTCACTCGCGGCCTGACGGCACCTGCACTACGTGGCCGCTTCAGTACCGAGCACGCCTTGCATCAGGCCCTGCAAGGCACTGCATTGCAGTTGAACGTTACGCCCGGCGGCGCACTGAGCATCGAGCCGCGTGCAAGCGATGCTGTGCACCTTGGCGCCATCAATGTGTCTGGCCAGGTGTACGAGCAGGATGCCTGGGGGCCGGCCTACAGCAAGGTCGCCCGACGTAGCGCGACCATGAGCAAGACCGATACGCCGCTGCTGGAGATACCCCAGTCGGTGTCGGTGATCACGCGCGAGGAGATGGTGTCGCGCCAGCACGACAGCCTGGCGGATGTACTCGGCTATACCGCCGGTGTGGTGACCCAGCCCAATGGCTACAGCCGCGTGGCTGATGACTACCGGCTGCGCGGTTTTGACATTGGCCCGCGCACCGGAAGCGTGTTGCGCGATGGCATGAAGATGCAAAGCACACAGTTCGAAGGCGGCCAGGAGCCCTATGGCCTGGAACGCGTCGAGGTGCTTAAGGGCGCCTCGTCTGTGCTGTATGGCCAACTGGCGCCCGGTGGCTTGATCAACACCATCAGCAAGCGGCCGACCCTCACCCCGCTGCACGAGCTCAACCTGGAATATGGAAATCACCAGCGCCGGCAGATGTCCACCGACCACAGCGGCGCGCTGGATGAGCAAGGGCGCTTCAGTTACCGGCTGACCGCGCTGGTGCGCGACAGTGGTACGCAGTTCGACGAGATCGATGACGACAAGCAGTACATCGCGCCCGCGCTGGCCTGGCAAATGGACGACGACACCCGCCTGACGCTGCTGGCCAGCCACCAGCGCACGCAAACCACGCTGACCCCGCCCATCCGCTACGACCTGACCACCTTCAGCAACACGCCGGGCTACAAAGTGCCCTATGGCCTGTTCCCCGGCGAGCCAGGCTTCGACGACTACGATGGCACCCTGCAAACGTTCGGTTATCTGCTGGAACGCCGGCTGAACGATAGCCTGCAATTGCACCATGCCACCCGTTATTTCGAATCGCGCAGCGACTATGACTACATCACCCTGAACAACAGCCGGGTTACCGGCGCGAACCTGAACAACCTGACCCGCAGCTACAACGTCCGTGAGGACATTTCCACGGGCTGGACCAGCGACAGCAACCTGACCCTCCAGCTTGCCCACGGCAACTGGCAGCACACACTGCTCGGCGGCATCGATTACTACCGCAAGACCTACGACAGCCACCGGCACAGCGGCAGCGCGCCGACCCTGGACCTGGCCAATCCGGTTTATGGCAACCTGCCGACGGTGAACACCGCCGTCGACAGCGGTTCGGATTTGCACAGCACGCAAATGGGTGTCTACCTGCAAGAGCAGGCCAAGTTCGATGAGCGCTGGGTGGTCATGCTGGGGCTTCGCCAGGACTGGGCCGAGAACGACACACGCAACTACCGCGACGGCTCGCGTAGCACCGTCACCGACCGCAAGACCACCGGCCGTGTCGGCCTGGTGTACCTGGCGGACAATGGCTGGGCGCCCTATGTCAGCTACAGCCAGTCGTTCTTGCCGTCCGCAGGCACCGACAGCAAGGGTGACACCTTCGAGCCTACCGAAGGCGAGCAGTACGAAGTCGGTGTGCGCTATCAGCCCGCCGACCGTGAGTTGCTGATCAGCGCTGCGGTGTATCAACTGACCCAGCGCAATGTGTTGACCTCGATCGCCGGCTCCGACTTCGACGAGCAAACCGGCAAGGAACGCAGTACGGGCTTCGAACTGGAAGCCAAGGCGCAACTGACACCCGACCTGGCGATGAACGCCACCTACGCCTATACCGACGCGCACATCATTTCCGACAACGACAAGGCACTCGAAGGCTCGCGTATCGAAGGCACGCCGTACCACAGTGCCGCCTTGTGGCTGGACTACCGGCTGAGCGGGCTAGGGTTGCCCGACGTCAGTGTGGGCGCGGGCGCCCGCTACAATGGCACGACGCACACCGTGCCGAGCGTGAGCGACCGGAAGATCCCGGCCTATACCCTGTTCGATGCCCGCGTCACCTACCGGGTGAACGACCAATGGCAGGTGAGTGCTCGCGCCCAGAACCTGGCCAATGAGCGTTACCTGTATTGCGCCAACTCATGCCGCTATGGCGATGAACGCAGCGTGGTCGGCTCACTGAGTTACAACTGGTAGCGGTGTTGCCGACCAGACACGCTCGGGGTGGCGCGCCCGGCGCGCGATCAGAAGCCTTCCAGCACGATCTTGCCGCGCGCTTTTCCACTTTCGACCATGGCGTGGGCACGCTTGAGGTGCTCGGCGTTGATCGTACCGTAGTGTTCGCCGAGGGTGGTTTTGAGCACACCACTGTCGACCAGTTGCGAAACGCGATCGAGCAGTTGGTGCTGCTTGATCATGTCCTCGGTCTTGTACAGGGAACGCGTGAACATGAGTTCCCAGTGCAGCGACAGTGACTTGCGCTTGAGCGGCATGACATCCAGCTGCGCCGGGTCGTCGATCAACGCAAGCTTGCCTTGTGGGCGAAGTACTTCCACCAGTTGCGGCAGGTAGGTGTCGGTATGGGTGAGGCTGATCACGTAATCGACCGGGCCCAGCTTGAGCGCCTCCAGCTGAAGCGGAATCGACTCGGCGTGATCGATCACATGATGGGCGCCCAGCGCCTTCACCCACGCCTGGGTTTCGGGCCTTGACGCTGTGCCGATGACGGTCAGCCGAGTGAGTTTGCTGGCAAGCTGGACCAGGATGGAGCCCACCCCGCCACCGGCACCGACCACCAGAAGGCGCTGGCCTTCGCCACCGTTTTCTTCAACGCCCAGGCGGTCGAACAGCAGCTCCCAGGCGGTAATGGACGTAAGGGGCAGGGCGGCGGCACTGGCATTGTCCAGGCTGCGAGGCTTGTGCCCGACGATGCGTTCATCCACCACATGCAGCTCGCTGTAGCTACCCGGGCGGTCAATGGCGCCGGCGTAGAAAACTTCATCGCCCGGTTGGAACAATGTGACCTCAGGCCCGACCTCGCGGACAACGCCGACAGCGTCCCAGCCCAGCACCTGCGGCTGGTCACTGCCGCGGCTTGCACGGATTTTAGTATCAACCGGGTTGACGGCAATGGCCCTGACTTCGACAAGCAGGTCCCGGGCACCGGGTTTGGGGGCGGGCAGTTCCGCGTCGTACAGCGATTGTGGGGCGTGGATCGGCAAACCGGGTTGGGTGTAAACGACGGCCTTCATTGGCGCTACCTCCAGGGTGGTCGAAAAGTGCATTCAGGCTAAGCGTTTCGATTTGCTCGAAAAATAGCCTGAATGCAGTAAGACTTTCTCGTCTTCAATGAAAATGAACGGTGCGGCTTAGGCTCATCTTGGTCACTAGGCCCTGTAGCGGGGCGCGAGCTGGTTGCTGGACAGTTGGCCGAACAAGGCCTGGCGGCTGGCTTCGTAGTGCTCGAACGCTTGCAGGTCGTGCACCGAAGGCAGGGAGATCAGCACACCCTTGTCGAAGTCCTGCAGGGCGCCGTCCACCAGGTCCTCGGCCGACATCACGATGGCAGGGTCGAGGTTTTCGAGCGGCAAACCGCCTGTCTGCCAAAGGTCGGTAGCGGTGGCCCCGGGCAGTACTGCCTGGACCTGAACGCCTTTGCCTGCCAGCTCTTTGGCAAGCGCTTGCGTAAACGCGGTGACATAGGCCTTGCTGCCGCCGTAGACGCCGTTGAGCAGCTCCGGCGCCAGGCTGACGATGGACGAAATGTTGATGACCGCGCCCTGTTTGCGCGCCACGAAGCCCGGTACCGCCGCGTAGGTGAGGCGGGTGAGGGCGGTCACGTTTAGGCTGATCATTTCGGCCATGCGCTCGACGTCACTTTCCAGCAGGCCGGTATGGGTACCGATACCCGCGTTGTTCACCAGCAGGCTGATACTGGCGTCTTCGCGCAGCTTGCGTTCGACCTTGGCGAGGTCGGCTGCGTTTGCCAGGTCGGCCGGGAACACTTCCACGTTCTGCCGGGTTTCGCTGGTGAGCCGGGCGGCCAATGCGTTAAGGCGTTCGCGGTTGCGTGCTACCAGCACCAGGTCATAGCCACGTCGGGCCAGATGGTCTGCGTAGATCGAGCCGATGCCGGTGGAGGCGCCCGTGATGAGCGCGGTGCCTTTGAATTGCTGCGTCATGGTGATGCTCCGGTGTTTGGGTGTGGCGTCATCATGCAGAATGTGTTTTGTGGCTTAAATGACGTATATGATACGTTTTCAGGACATAGCAAAGAGGGCTTCAATCATGCACCGGGTCGGCTACCTGATACCCGAAGGCTTCCAGGTCATGTCCCTGGCAACACAAACCGTATTCGAATTCGCCAATATCGTGGCGGGCGAAGCGGTTTACAGGATCGAGAATTTTTCCATCGGGGGTGGCACGGTGCGTTCTTCCCTGGGGATGCATATCGACACGTTGCCATTGAGCGCGCCGGGCCTGGCCGACACCTGGATGGTCGCCGGTACGCTGACCCCGCTCACGCCCCCCAGTGAAGAGGTACTCGCCAGCGTGCGTGGATTCGTCGACGGTGCGCGTCGCACCGCAGGCCTTTGTACCGGCTGCTTCGTGCTGGCTCAGGCCGGTGTGCTGGATGGCCGGCGCGCCACCACCCACTGGGCTTATGCAAACAAGCTGCGTGAGTTGCACCCGAAGATCGACGTCGAGGAAGACCGGATTTTCATTGTCGATGGGCCGGTATGGACATCCGCCGGCATGACCGCCGCCCTGGACATGGCACTGGGCATGGTCGAAAAAGACCTGGGCACCGAGCTGGCAAGGTCGGTGGCGCACAAGATGGTCATGCACCAACGCCGCTCTGGTGGGCAATCCCAGCATTCCGAACTGTTATCGCTTTCGCCCAAGTCGGACCGTATCCAGAGCGCGCTGGATTACGCCCGCAAACACCTCAGCCGCCCGCTGAGTGTGGAGGAACTTGCCGATGTGGTGCACCTGAGTCCGAGGCAATTCACCCGTGTATTCACCGCCGAGACCGGTGAGTCACCCGCCAAGGCCGTTGAGCGCCTGCGGCTGGAGGCAGCCCGTTTGATGATCGAGCAGAGCCGGCACAGCCTGGATGTCGTAGCCAGAGAGACCGGGTTCAGGGACCGCCGGCATCTGCGTGAGGTGTTCATTCGTGGGTTTGGTGTGCCTCCACAGGCTGTGCGCAGGGATGCGCGACGGCGATGATGCACGCCACTTGACTGCCTGGCCGAATTTCCCGCACTCAACGGATAATTCACGCACCTCCCGGACAGCCCTTTGGTTTCCAGCGCCTGAAGATGTCTCCATCCCCCCGCGACTGGAGACATAACAATGAAGGGCCAATACATCACCCTCGCTGCCGATTCCGGCGAGCACTTCCAGGCCTACCTGGCCACGTCGATCGATGGCCGTGGCCCGGGCGTGGTGCTGTGCCAGGAAATCTTCGGTGTTAACGCGGCCATGCGCGAGGTGGCTGACCACCTGGCGCAAGAAGGCTGTACGGTGCTGGTGCCAGACCTGTATTGGCGCCAAGAGCCAGGCGTGGACCTGGGCTATACCGAAGCGGATTTTCAGCGTGCCTTCGCCCTGTATCAGGCATTCGACGAGGCACTGGGTGTACGCGATATTGCCGCCAGCCTGCGGCATCTGCGCAGCATGGAGGCTTGCAGCGCGGATGGCCTCGGTGTGGTCGGCTATTGCCTCGGCGGCAAGCTGGCCTATCTGGCGGCGTGCCGCTTGCCCGAAGTGGCCTGCGCCGTGGGTTACTACGGTGTGGGTATCGAGAACGCGCTGCATGAACTGAAAGGCCTGACAGGCCGGCTGGTGCTGCATTTTGCCGAACAGGATCAGTTTTGCCAGGCCGATGCCCGCGAAACGATCATCCGCGCACTGCATCAGAAGCCCGGCACCGAGGCCTATGTCTATCCGGGTGTCGACCATGCGTTCGCCCGCCCCGCAAGCGACCACTACCACAAACCCTCGGCCTTGCTCGCCCATGAACGCAGCATCGCAGCGCTGCGCCGTACCATCGGGCCGGACTACAACCTGTCGGCGCTGTGGGATGAACATGTCCGCCACGAGTTCGATACCCGCGACGTGCCGGCGACCATGGCAACCATGGTCCCGCAGCCTTACGTCAACCATATCCCGACCATGACCGGTGGTGTCGGCTATCGCGAGCTGGCGCGTTTCTACCGTTACCACTTCGTGCATGGCAACCCGAAGGACATGGCACTGACGCCGATATCGCGCACTGTCGGTGCGTCGCAGATCGTCGACGAGTTCATCATGAGCTTCACCCACGATCAGGAAATCGACTGGATGCTGCCGGGCGTGGCACCCACAGGGCGGTTTGTCGAGATCCCGATGCTAGGTGTGGTCAAGTTCCGCGGGCCGAAGCTCTACCACGAACATATCTACTGGGACCAGGCCAGCGTACTGGTGCAGATCGGCTTGCTCGACCCCAGCGGCCTACCGGTGGCCGGTGTGCAGACTGCGCACAAACTGCTCGACGAGACGCTGCCGTCCAACAGCCTGATGCCGGGTTGGGCCAGTAGCGCCAACCTGCCGATCGAGGGTTGAGCCATGAGCATGAACCTGGCAGGTAAGGTGGCGGTGATCAGTGGCGGTGCGACCCTGATCGGGGCGGCAGTGGCCGAGGTATTGGTGGCTGCGGGGGCACGGGTGGCACTGTTGGATATCGACCCGAAAGGTGCCGAGGTGGCGTCAAGTCTTGCTGAGGCAGGCCTGTTTGTGCCGCTGGACCTGACCGACGATGCGGCCATCGAGCAGGCGGTCGGCACAGTGAAGCAGTGCTGGGGCCGGGTCGACATGGTGATCAACCTGGCTTGCAGCTACCTCGACCAAGGGTTGGCTTCTGACCGGGCAGAGTGGCTGCGGGCCCTGGACATCAACCTGGTGTCGGCGGTGCAGCTGGTGCGTGCACTGCACGACGAGCTGAGGGCCAACAGCGGGGTGGTGGTCAACTTTGCCTCGATTTCCGCTGGCTGCGCGCAGACCGGGCGCTGGCTGTACCCGGTGTCCAAGGCGGCCATCAAGCAGTTGACCCGCTGCATGGCCATGGACCTGGCCGGCGACGGCATCCGTGTCAATTCGGTGTCGCCGGGCTGGACCTGGTCGCGGGTCATCGCCGAGGTCAGCGGCGGTGATCGCAACAAGGCCGACCAGGTGGCCGCCGACTATCACCTGCTGGGGCGCCTTGGTGACCCCGCCGAGGTGGCCCAGGTGGTGGCCTTCCTTTGCTCGCCAGCGGCCAGTTTCGTCACTGGCGCCGACTATGCGGTGGACGGTGGCTACTCGGTGATGGGGCCGGAGCGCAATGTTCCGGCCATTCCAAGGCTGGCCGAATAAGGCTGGCGAAAGCGTGTTTCCAGCGCGCACCAAGCGCGCTGTTTTCCACAAAAACAATCCTACAACGGGAGTTACTCCATGCGTCGCATCGCTATCGTCGGGGCCGGCCAGGCCGGCCTGCAACTGGGGCTCGGGCTGCTTGCCCAGGGCTACAAGGTGAGCATTACCACCAACCGCACCGCTGAACAGATCCGTACCGGCAAGGTGATGTCCAGCCAGTGCATGTTCAACACCGCCTTGCAGACCGAACGGGACCTGGGCCTCAACTTCTGGGAAGAACAATGCCCCGCCGTGGAAGGCATCGGCCTCAGCGTACCGCACCCTGAACAGCCGGGCAGCAAGGCGATTGACTGGAGTGCGCGCCTCGAACGCTACGCCCAGGCTGTGGACCAGCGCCTGAAGATGCCGGTGTGGATGGATGAGTTCGTCCGCCGTGGCGGCGAGTTGACTATCCAGGACGTCGGCGTCAAAGAGCTGGAAGCGTTGGCTGTCAGCCACGACCTGGTGCTGCTGGCGGCGGGCAAGGGCGAGATCGTCAACCTGTTCCCCAAGGATGCCGAGCGCACCTGCTTCAGCCAGCCGCAGCGGGCGTTGGCGCTGACCTATGTGAAAGGCATGACGCCGATGTCGCCCTATTCGCGGGTGGCCTTCAACCTGATCCCCGGCGTAGGCGAGTACTTCGTGTTCCCGGCGCTGACCTTGAGCGGGCCGTGCGAAATCATGGTGTTCGAAGGCGTGCCTGGCGGCCCGATGGACTGCTGGCAAGACGTGCAGAGCCCCGAGCAGCATTTGCAGCGCAGCCTGGAAATTGTTCGTCGCTATGTGCCTTGGGAGGCCGAGCGTTGCCGCAATGTAGAGCTGACCGATGCGGGTGGTGTGCTGGCCGGACGTTTTACGCCGATGGTGCGCAAGCCGGTGCTGGAGCTGCCGTCAGGCCTGCCGGTGTTCGGCATGGCCGATGCCCTGGTGGTCAACGACCCGATTACCGGCCAGGGCTCGAACAACGCTGCCAAGTGCAGCAAGGTCTACCTCGATGCCATCGTTGCCCACGGCGACCAGGCGTTCACCCCGCAATGGATGGTGCAGACCTTCGAGCGTTACTGGGACTACGCCCAGCATGTAGTCGGCTGGACCAACAGCATGCTGCTGCCGCCCCCCGAGCACCTGCTGAAACTGCTCGGCGCCGCCGGCAAGTCGCAGGCGCTGGCCTCGATCATCGCCAACAACTTCGACGACCCACGGCAATTTGCCCCCTGGTGGTTCGATGCCCAGGCCTGCCAGGCCTTCGTTGACAAGCTGTGCCAGCAGGCAGCCTGAGGAGCCATGAGCATGAATGCAATGCATTTGCCTGACAATCTGATCGCCGCCGACAGCAGCGAGCCACGGGCCCTGCGCAACCTGCTTGGGCAGTTCGCCACGGGGGTTACGGTGGTCACCACCCGGGGTAGCGACGGTCGCAAGGTGGGGATGACCGCCAATTCGTTTTCCTCGGTGTCGCTGGAGCCGCCGCTGGTGCTCTGGAGCCTGGCGCGCACGGCGCCGAGTGTGAGCGACTTCCTGGCCGCCAGCCATTTCGCCATCAATGTGCTGGGCAGCGACCAGCACGGTTTGTCCGGGCACTTTGCGCGGCCCTCGTCAGACAAGTTCGCTGGCATCGAGCATGTCGAGGCCACCGCCGGCGTGCCGCTGCTCGACGGTGCCATCGCCACCCTGGTGTGCCGCAACGTCACCCAGTACGAGGGCGGCGATCACCTGATCTTCCTCGGTGAAATCGAGCACTACCGATACAGCGGCGGAGAACCGCTGGTCTTCCATGCCGGGCAGTACCGGGTCGCCGTCGCGCACCCCGAACTCGGCCGTTGAGTCTCCTGCCACCAAAAACAACATTCGGAGCCTTGCATGAATAACATCCGTTACCTGGCCTGCGCCCTTGCGCTGGGCAGTGGTGCGGCCCAAGCGTATGACCTGCCGGTGGTCAACCTGGGCCTGACCAGCTTTCTCGACGGCGGCCTGCCGGCGGGGCCGGGCTGGTACCTGCAACAGTACTTCCAGAACTACAGCGCGAACCGGCTGGTAGACAAGAACGGCGACAAGCTGGGCTTGCCGAAGACCCAGCTGGACTATCAGGTGGCGGTGACGCAGGTCAGCTACCTGTCTGAGCTGCGCGTTGGCAACGCCAGCCTGGGCCTGAACACGGTGTTGCCTATCGTCACCCGGATGAAAGTCGATGACGGTTTGAACAACGCGGCCCTGAAGGACCAGGGCGGGGTGGGTGACTGGCTGATCGGGCCGTTCATCCAGTTCGACCCGATCATGGGGCCGGACGGCCCACGCTTTGTCCACCGCATCGAATTGCAGGTCAACCTGCCCACCGGCGAGTACAGCGACAAGAAGGACATCAACCCCGGCAACAATGCGGTTTCTTTCAACCCCTATTGGGCGGCGACCTATTGGTTCACCCCCGACTGGACCGCCTCGGTGCGTGCGCATTACCTCTACAACTTCAAGAACCACGACCCCAACTACGGCTTTGGCGATGCCGACGATATTCAGGCTGGCCAGGCGCTGCACGCCAACTTCGCTACCGAGTATGCGGTCACCCCGCAACTGCGCCTGGGCATCAACGGGTACTGGCTCAAGCAGATCAGTGACACCCGGGTAGATGGCCATGAAGTCTCTGGGCGCCGGGAAAAGGTCTGGGCAATCGGGCCGGGTGCGATGTACAGCTTTTCCAAGGACGATCACCTCGTATTCAACGCCTATTTCGAGCAGGACGTGGAAAACCGCCCGGACGGCTCGCGGTTGCAGGTGCGCTATATCCACCACTTCTGATCGAGGCGGTGTTCGCCTCTTGATGAAGGTTTGGCCTGCCCATTTGGCAGGCCTTTTTTTTGAAGAGTGCCTGGCACAGCAGAGCGTGCCCCCGGAATGCATTGAGCCCGGGCATTCCAAGAAATGCCCAGGCTCATTGTGTTTACCTCTGTTGTGCCGTTGTTTCAGGGTTAGCGCCGGCTGGCGCTTTGCAGGAACTTCTCGGCGTAAACCTGCACCCCGGCCGGGGCCTGCTCGGCGACCCAGCTCTTCACGGCTTCGACCATAGGGGGCGGGCCGCACAGGTACATGTCGAACGGCGTGGCAACCAGTCGCTCACGGTCGAAGTGCTCGTGAATGTAACCGCGCCTCCCGCTCCAGCTGGCGCCGGGCTGGCTGACCACGGGGGTGAACTCAAAGCCGGGAATGCGCTCGCGCAGGGCCTCCAGACGCGCGGTTTCGCACAGGTCGGCTTCCTGGTTGACGCCGTAGAACAGTTGGATCGGGTAGCCGCAGTCACCGCGCTCGGCAATCTCGTCGAGCATGCCGAGGAACGCCGACAGGCCAGTGCCGCCCGCCACCATCACCAACGGCCGTTCCACCTGACGCAGGTAGAAACTGCCCAGCGGCGCCTCCAGCAGCACTTCCATGCCGGGTGTGCAGTGCTCGCGCAGGAAGTTGCTCATCACACCGTCTGGCAGCAGGCGAATCAGGAACTGCAGCTGGTTGCCAGGGTTTGGCCGGTTGGCGAATGAGTAGGCACGGCATTGATCGGTGCCGGGCACTTGCAAGCGGGCATACTGGCCGGGCAGGAAGTGCAGGGTGTCTGGCTGCCCGCTGGCATCCAGGTGCAGGATGGCGGTGCTGGCCGATACCAGCTCCACATCGGTTACGCGGCTGCGCAGCAGCAGGGGTTCTCCAGCATGGCAATGGCTGGAATCGTGGTCGAAGTAGAAGGTGGCATCGGACTGCACGCGGGTCTGGCAGGCCAGTACCTTGCGTTGGGCCAGGTCGTGGGCGCTCAGGGCCTCGTCGTCGACGTAGTCCTGCTCATAGCGACCGGCCTCGCAGCGGCCCTGGCAGGTGCCGCAGACGCCTTCGCGGCAGTCCAGCGGCAGGCTGATGCCTTGGCGCAGTGCAGCGTCGAGCAGCAGTTCGCCGGGCTTGACGGCAATGAAGAAGGTCTTGCCGTCGGCGAAGCTGAGGGCAACGTTATGGGTCATGCTGGCGGCCCTCAGAGGTGGTAGAAGTCGAGCACGGAATCGATGGTGTCGTTGAGCAGCAGTACATGCTTGCGGCGAATGCGGAATGTCTCGCCGGCCTGTCGCAGGTGATAGGTGCAGTGGCCGAAAAAACTGCTCTGCTGGCCCTGCCGGGTGTACAGGGTATGCCAGGCCACGCGTGCTTCGAACTCGTTGTCGCCCAGCGTACGCAGCCGCAGGTTGCTGACCTGATGCAAGGTGCGAGGTAGCGGCGTGGAAGCTGCGGACTTGCCAGTGCGCAGGCGGAATACCCGGTCTTCCAGGCCGGAGCGGTCGGCGTAGTAGATGTAGGACAGGCCCTGGTCCGGGTCTTCTACATAGCGGTGCTCGCTGACCCACTGCGGCAGGTGGAATTCGCTGTCTGCATCGAACAGCTCCAGATAGGCGTCCCAGTCCTGGGCGTCGCAGAGTTCGGCCTTGCGGATCAGGAATTGTTCGATGGCGTAGTGCTGGGTGATGTTCATGCCTGAACCTCCTTGAGTTGCAGCGCGCGGCGGGCCAGGCCTTCGAGCAGCAGGCGCTGCCAGGTGCCGTGCTGGTTGACGTAGAGCCCTTCGTGGGTGAATTCGCGGCCGGTCAGCACCGGTTGAATGCCCAGCGCCTCGCTGTTGGGCGTGGGGCCGTCTGCCCAGCGGTGATGGCCTCGCGAGATGTCGCTCCAGCGCTCCAGGCGGGCCTGGAAACCGCGCTGCTGCTCGCGGAACTCCACCAGGTCGTCCGGCGTGCCCATACCCGAGACGTTGAAGAAGTCCTCGAACTGTCGGATACGGTTGCGTCGGTCGGCAGCGGACTCGCCCTTGACCCCGATGCACTGGCTGATGACCTCGGTCTTGTTCCAGGCCACCGGGCGGACGATGCGCAGCTGCGAGCTGATCTGGTCCATGAAGAACAGGCTCGGGTAGATATTGAGGTTGCGCAGGCGGTGCATCATCCATTCGGCGCGAGTCTGCCCGTATTCCTCGACCAGCCGTGGCATGACGCTGGCGTAGCCGGGGCGTACGGCGGGGTTGGGCATGTCGCTGAACAGCAGGCTGTGGCCGTTGTGGAAGGTAAACCAGCCGTCGTCGGTCTCGGCATCACCGGCGCCCAGCTTGCTGTAGTCCAGGGTGCTGCCGCTGCCGCCTTTTTCCGCGTTGACCTGCTGGCGGTGCTGCACGGTAGACACGTAGTTGTAGTGCACGGTGGACACGTGATAACCGTCCAGGCCGTTCTCGTTCTGCAGCTTCCAGTTGCCGTCGTAGGTGTAGGTCGATTTGCCGGGTAGCACTTCGAGTTCGCCGGTGGGCGACTGGGCGACCATCATGTCGAAGAAGATCCGTGCATCACCCAGGAAGTCTTCCAGCGAGTCGTTGGCGTTGCTGTCGAGGCTGATGAAGACGAAGCCCTTGTAGCTCTGGATACGCGCCTTGCGCAGGCCTCGCGTGGCCTTGTCGAAACCTTCCGGGTATTCGCCTGGGGCCTTGACCTTGACCAGCCGGCCATCGCTCTTGTAGCACCAGGCGTGGAACGGGCAGGTGAAGGTGGACTGGTTGCCCGCGCCTTGGCGGGTGAGGGTGGCGCCGCGGTGCTGGCAGGCATTGATCAGGGCATGCAGCTCGCCGTTGCCGTCACGGGTGATGATCATCGGCTGGCGGCCGGCGCGCAGGGTGATGAAGTCGTTGGGCTTGGCGATTTCACTTTCGTGGCAGGCGTAGATCCACTGCTTCTCGAAAATCAGCTCCATCTCCAGGTCGAACAGCTCTGGCTCGGTGAAGATATCGCGGGCGACGCGATAGACCCCCTCGACGGGGCGAAAGTCCAGGCAACCTTGGACGTAGGTTTGCCATTGGGTCAGGCTGCGGGCGCTCATCAGGCGTGTCCTCATTGTTGGGGTTGTGTGCACGATTGAAGCGCTGGCAGCACATTCGCTCTAGCCACTTAATGGGCGTTGATCAGCCATTTTTTCCGGCGTTGCAGTGCGTGGATGACACGGTTGCAAATAGCTGCAGAAAATGGATAGTGGCGAGGCCGCACTGCGCCGGACAATCGAGCCAGACCATTGTTTTGACGGGAGATGCCCATGCACAGCGTCGCTGCCACGCTGCACAATCGCTGTGCCGAACTGGGCCTGGCCCAGCAATGGATGAGCGAGATCTGTGGCCCGCACCAGTTGCGCTCCCGGCACCCGGAGCAGCTGTGCTTCAGCCACCTGGGTACGCGCCTGCCGGCGTTGGGCACGGTGCTTGGGCGTATTGCCTACGGCACGGAGGTGAACATCGATATTCGCTCCCTCGATGCCTACAGCATCAGCCTGCCACTGCGCGGCCGGCAGCGCCTGCGCAGCGGGCGGGCCCAGGTGCGATCCGACGCTGCGTGCGGGTTGGTGGTGTCACCCCTCGAATCCCATTCGCTGGAGCTGGGAGGGGACTGCGAGAAACTTCAGGTGGTGATCCGCCGGCAGGCGCTTGAGGAAGTGGCCGAAGCCTTGTTGCAGCGGCCGCTGGCCGAGCCAATCCGTTTTCGTGCAGAAATGGATACCGGCTGCACGGCGGTGGCAGCCTGGTGGTTGAGCATCCGCCAAGTGCTGGAGCACTGGCCGCAGATGAGCGCGCTGTACGGTCAGCCGCGTCTGGCGCGCGACATGGAATGCCTGCTGATTCGGGGCCTGCTGCTGGCCCAGCCGAGCAACTATTCGGCGGAGCTGGAGCCGGGCGCAATGGAGCGCGTTCCAGAGTATCTGGTGCGTGCCCGCCAGTTTCTTCACCAGCATGCCCGTGAAACCTTGCGCCTGGATGATCTGGAGCAGGTCGCGGGGGTGTCGCGGGAGAAACTCTACGAGGCGTTTCGCCGCCATCATGGGCTGCCACCCATGGCCTACCTGAAGCATCATCGGTTGGCAGCGGCGCGCAGTGCGCTGTTGAATGGCGGAGCCTCGGCCAGTGTCTCCAGCGTGGCGCTGGAGTGGGGCTTCAGTCATCTGGGTCGCTTTGCCAGCGATTATCGCAAGGCGTTCGGTGAGTCGCCATCCGCTACACTGGCGCGATTGCGCTGAGGCAACCGCGCCATCCCTCAGGATGCCCGAAACCGTCGGGTCGCCGAGGGCAGTTCCCCATAGCGCCGCTTGTACTCCTGAGCGAACCGCCCCAGGTGAGCAAAACCCCATTTGAACGCCACATCGGTCACTGAAGCTTGCTCGTTGCGGGTCAGCTCCTCATGCACCTGCTCCAGGCGCAGCTCGCGCAGGTAGGCCATCGGGCTGGTATTGCGGAAGGTGCGAAAGCCCGCGAACAAGGTGCGCACACTGACGCCAGCCTGTTCGGCCAGCGACTCGACGCTGAGCGGCTCGTGCAGGTGCTCTCGGATAAAGGCCTCGGTGCGCTTGATGAAGTAGGGCGAGACAGTGCTTTCTGCCGGGCGGTCGAGGTTGTCCAGCGCACTGTGGGGCTGGCCATACAGCAGCGAATTGAGCAGTGCCGATTCAAATTGCTTGAGCACCAGCGGTTGGTGCAGCGGGTGCTCCGGGCTGCCGATGGCGGTGACCAGGGTGTTGAGCAGTTGCAGGAAATAGGCGGCGCCCGGGCGCGAGAAGTCCAGGCGCGGGTCGAAACGCGGCAGGCGCTGGCTGGCTTGTGGGATGTGCTGGCGGCAGTGGTAGGCCATGTCGGCCTGTTCGATACGCAGTGTCAGTTGCGGCGCACCGCCTTGCCAACGCATGCGCGCCGGCAGGCTGGGTGACAGCAGCGAGGCCACCAAGGGAGAGGATTCGAACTCCATGCCTTCGCAGCGGATGGTTGCGCCGCCGTGGATGGGGATCTGGACCAGGTAGAAATCCTCAAGCCGCCCGGGGTCGATATTGACCTCCGTCGCATACTCCAGGCGCCCCAGTGACAGGCCCCCACGGACCACATGGTGCATGCTTGCCGCTACCGTCTCGCCAGTGCGTACGGCGGACAGCTCATGGGGTTTGAATATCCGCCCGACACTGCTGCGCACGTTGTCGAGGTCGTAATGCAGGAACAGCTGGTTCTGTTCGGTGAACAGTTGCAACTCACTGAAGCATTCACCACTCGCAAGGCTTGTATCGTTGATGATCATTGTCACCTCTCGTTACACAGGCAATCATGGCTGCACCATTCTGGCCCGAGGGTTCTGCAGTTACCGGAGGGTGGTTGCAGTATTCGGATAACGCCAAAGCGGCAGTGTGATTGTGGGTACCGATCACCGTCGGCTTGCCAGTTGTGTAGCAAGGAGCAGACCAACTTGTCGGTTGCTGTAACGTGCCGGAAATGCGGGCCGCTGAGGTTCAGCACGGCCCGCGAACGGTGCCGTGCTAGCTGGCGTTCAGTGGCTTGGCACTGGCGGCTTTTCTAACACTGACTGCGCCCCACAGCAGCCCGACGGTGGCAGCAATGAGCGACCCGGTAAGGATGCCGAGCTTGGCTGCACCCAGTGCGCCTGGGTCGACAAAGGCAAGGTTGGCAATAAAGATCGACATGGTGAAACCGATACCTGCCAGCAAGCCGATCAAGGTAATGCCACTCCAGGTGACACCCTTGGGCAGCTCACACCAACCCAGGCGCACCATTAGCCAGCTGATGCCGACGATGCCCAAGGGTTTGCCCAGGACAAGTGCCAGGGTGACAGCGAGCATGACGTGGTATGGCCCTTGGGAGGACAGGTCTACCCCAGACAGCCCGACCCCGGCATTGGCCAGCGCGAACAGGGGCATTATCACGAAGGCGACCCAGGGGTGCAGTGCACTCTGGACCCGCACCACAGGCGGTACCATTTCACGCTGGGCAAACCGCAGGCGTTTCAGTGGGTCAATCAGGTTGCTGCTGTCCTGCTCTGGCGCTTTTGCGCTGCCGAACAGGTCGTTGGAAAACCGTTTGACGGCATCCACAGGGCGCTCACCCATGGGCGCTGAGCGAACGGGTGTCATGAGCCCAAGCACCACACCCGCCAGTGTGGGGTGGGCGCCGGTCATCAGCACGCCGAGCCAGGTAATTGCGCCCGGAATCACGTAAGCGTAGGCCGAGCCAACGCCGATCTTCTGCAGCCCGACAGCCAGCAGGATGCCGATGATGGCAACGCCAAAGCCTGCGTAGTCCAGGCCGCCCGAATAGAAGATGGCAATGATCAGCACCGCGATGATGTCGTCGATGATCGCAAGTGCCAGCAAGAAGATACGTACGTTGGATGGGATCGATTTGCCAAGCAAGGCGAGCACGCCAACCGCGAAGGCGATGTCGGTCGCCGTGGGGACTGCCCAGCCGTTCTGTTCTTGTGGTGCATGAGCGAACGCCAGGTAGATCAGGGCAGGTACAACCACGCCGCCAACGGCTGCCGCCATGGGTAGGGTGGCTTGGCGCAGGCTTGCCAGCGCGCCTTCGTGGATTTCCCGGCGGATCTCCATGCCGACCACCAGGAAGAAGATGGTCATCAGGCCATCATTGATCCAGAAGTGCAGGGATTGCGAGAAGACCATCGAACCCACACCGAACGTGAGCGGCGTGTGCCAGAGCGCATCATAGCTATCAGCGAGTGAAGAGTTTGCCCAGGCGAGTGCAGCCAGGGCGGCGATGAGCAGTACGAAACCACTCACGGCCTCGACATGCAGGAAGCGCTCAAGCGTGGCGAACGCACGACGGGCCAGTTGTTGGGCAAGGGGGATTCGAATTTTTTGCATAGGCGCAAGTAACCCCGCAAGGCGGCCCGACCTGCGCTGTTCTTTAACCTGCGTTGCTGCGTTATGCAGCTAGCACCCGGGGTGAAGTCTACCATCCAAACGCGGTTTTGCGGTGATGGATTGTGACGCTGTATTTCGCAGCTCAGGAGCAGGGTTACTGGCCTGATGTGCGGAGCAGAATTGCCGCGGTGCTGCGGATCACGCAGCACTGCGGGGCGCGCTACATGTCTAGCGTACCTTCCTCGTGAGCCGCGGAGAGGGTGAGCAGTTTTTTGCACGGGTGGGGCAATCGGCCAACTTTTCGCTGAGGTCCCAGATTTCCAGCATTTTGGCGTATTCGAAGGTATGCAGCGGATCTGCCTGTAGCCAACGCTCGAAGGCTGCATGGTCTTCGGCGCTGCACGCCTCATCATGCATGCGCAGGCACCAAGAGGCGGCCTCGGTGATGACAGTGTCATGTGACTGAGCAGGAGAGGGCGATTTCATCTTCAGCTACCTCAGGGACCGGACCGACACCATAAGGAAGCAATTGCCAAAAAAACGTTAAAAAAACATCAATCATTTCAACGCTATGGCGTTTAAACATAGCGGCGGCAGCCTTCACTCGTCCAGATTAGTCCTTGGGCCCTGGCTGGTTCGGATGGTGCTCGATGACCGCGCACTTTCCTTGAAACGTGCAAACAACGCATCGAATCAGGCAATAAGGCGGGGCCCCTTGCTTTCTATACTTGTCTCCAACGAAGGGCGGTTGCAGCAGCCAACCCGCGCAAGCATATCGCCCTGCGCAATCCAGCACTCGCGCCCTTGCCCGGCGCGCTGCCCTCCCGGAGGCAACACCATGCAAGACGTCCAGTTCAACAACCGCAACATCGTGATGGCTGGCCACCTTTACCTGCCGACTGCGTTCGAAGAAGACAAGCAGTACCCTGCGATCGTCACCGTCCACCCAGGTGGCGGCGTGAAAGAGCAGGCTGCGGGCACTTACGCCCGGCTGCTGGCCGAGCAGGGCTTCGTC